>DAHXPC010000058.1 GCA_027364575.1 bacterium | reverse complement strand
ATTGTTTGATTTAATTTATAAATTAAATCAAACAATCTAAATAATTTTTTCATTTAGAATCGAATATATTTTATTGCTTGACATATTAGAATTTATTGCTTAACTTTATTAATTTTAATGTTAAGCACAAGATTTATCTTGGTCTTTGGTCTTGGTCTTAGTCGATAGACTAAAACCAAGACCATAACAAAGAAAAGAAGATTATTTTTGAGGACATAGCTTAGTTGGTTAGAGTATTGGCCTGTCACGCCAAAGGTCGCGGGTTCGAGTCCCGCAGGGTGCACTAAAACCTTCAAAATCGCTATATTTTGGAGGTTGTTTTTTGTCCAGCCATAGGGAAATCGTCCACTTTGGTCAACTTCGAGTCAATTTGTACTTCAAAAGTACTTCAGTTTTTATGTCAATAGATAATATAACTATAAGAAACTTATTTCGCCGGCATCTCGAACATCTTGTCGGCTATCTCTGTGTTGGCTGTAATGTTGCTGTAGTTTATAGTCTGGT
>DAHXPC010000057.1 GCA_027364575.1 bacterium | reverse complement strand
CGTGAAGAAGGGCTTGATACGCGAAGTCATCATCGACCCGAGCAAGGTCCTGTACGATCCCAGGACAGACCGGCACCACCATTTTTACGACATCTCCACCGGAAAATTGAGCGACATCGACTTTTCAGAATTGCCGATCCACAGCCTTCCCAGCCTGCCGCACGGCACGCTGCTGGACGGAATCGACATCGTCATTCGCACCCGCCCCGCTACGGCCTGATTGCCGCCAAACTCCGAACGCTTTATAATTCCGGATTCGATTGCTGATGTAGCTCAGTCGGTAGAGCAACTGATTCGTAATCAGTAGGTCGGACGTTCGATTCGTCTCATCAGCACCAGCAAAATCAAAGACTTAGCCCAACTCATAAGGTTGGGCTTTTGTTTTTTTGAGTGTCGTGTAGGCGCTGTGTAGGTTTTGCCGATCAATACAAATAACTTTGTGCAGCATGGCTCTTGAATTGGATATTGGCTGTGTCACCCCAATATGGGTGACGCAGCCAATCTGCAGTGC
>DAHXPC010000056.1 GCA_027364575.1 bacterium | reverse complement strand
CTGCAATAGGGAGCTGGCAAAAACACCTGTGAATCAGCAGAAAGCACGACCCCCTGACCACTACGGGGAGGCCGGGTAGAACCCTTTGATTTTTTTTTGCATTGTAAAGTGACTTTACTACCTTTGCCTTCCCAAAATCAAAGGGGTTTTGGACAGGCGTTCTTTGTTAAGACTTAAGTTGTTGTGTAAGGCCAGCATAGCTCAGCTGGTAGAGCAGCTGATTTGTAATCAGCTGGTCGGGGGTTCGAGTCCCTCTGCTGGCTCGCATTCATTTGGGTGACGGAGCCTGCCGGGGAATTTCCGGAATCCATCCAGATGGCGCCGGTTCACCATACACAGGGGCAGGTTCCAGAGCGGCCAAATGGGGCGGACTGTAAATCCGCTGTCTTTCGACTTCAGAGGTTCGAATCCTCTCCTGCCCACCGATGTTCTTTGTGCGGACACGAAGCATCCGGAACTCCGCCTGGCGGAAATCCGGAAGTCGGAACCAGGGGTAAGGCCCTGATATGCGGGAG
>DAHXPC010000055.1 GCA_027364575.1 bacterium | reverse complement strand
ATCCAAAAAAGAGATTTATTGTCTTGGTACAAACACTGCGGATATTCGGATCAAATATTGATGGAACCGCTATAATACCAGTTCCTGCCAAACGTAAGGATGGTAAAGGGCGCCCTAGAAGAGATCCAATTGAAGTATTACTAGGAATTTTATGGGTTTTAAGAACAGGAGCGCCCTGGAAAGATCTGCCGAAACGTTATCCTCCTTATCAAACTTGTCATAGACGTTATCAGGAATGGATCCAAAAAGGTATTATATTAAAGCTGTTAAAAATGCTAGTTTTAGACTTAGAAAAGCGAGGGAAGTTGAATTTAAAGGAAGGGTTTATCGATGGATCATTCAGTTCTGCAAAAAAAGGGGCTCTGAAATTGGTACAACGAAGCGCGGCAAAGGGAGCAAGATCATGGCAATTACAGACAGCCATGGTCTTCCTATCTCCATATCCGCAACGAGTGCTTCACCACATGAAGTAACGCTTGTTCATCGAGCAATAAAGGTAAGTTTTACCAAGAACACAC
>DAHXPC010000054.1 GCA_027364575.1 bacterium | reverse complement strand
GCTGGCCAACGCTGCCAGCGCAATCAACAAAAATACTTCTACGAATATTGCCTTCTGGAAAATACGAGAGCGCGATAACACAAGTTCCTCCGTAAAATGTTTTAAATCACTTTTTGATGTATCGCAAAACACACGCCAGGTCGCACCCGAACCTGCTTACTATCAATGTAGTCGTTCTGCAAATTCATCGCCGTATGATAGATTTAGACTTTGTAGACCTGTGTGGAGAGATGGCCGAGTGGCTGAAGGCGCTCGCTTGGAAAGCGTGTATACCTTTACCGGTATCGTGGGTTCGAATCCCACTCTCTCCGCTGATTATAAGGCTGTTAGTGCAAACTGACAGCTTTATAATTATTTATCACAAATCGAGCTTCAAGCTGCAAATAGGTTACCAGCATTAAAATAGACCGCAACCCTGCGATCTTCGATAAATTAAACTGGCAGCTTTTAGATAGGATCTAAAAGCTTAAGCCGAAACTCGCTTCAAAAATCACAATAAAGGTGAAATCTTCCACACTC
>DAHXPC010000053.1 GCA_027364575.1 bacterium | reverse complement strand
GCTGTTGGTAGGATAAAGCTGTAACGGATGATCTGTTTACCGGTTACAGGTTCACCGGCATTGAGGTGGCAGGAACTTTACACAGGCGTTTATACGAAACGTGAGAGGCTTACCTTTTGATGTGCTAAAAGCTTTGCAGGAAGTTTTTTTTTAGGGCGACTGTTCAGCAAAAGCTATACAGTTCATACTGCAACTCAATTCTGGCTAAGTCAGGAGAAGCAACAGGAAGCGTCGGATGTATCCATAGTAGCGTAGAAGTTTCTGTAATGGAAATGGAGCGAAGGGCTTCGGTTATCTAAGTCGAATTATTTTTAAACAACTCTTAATTAAAAAGAGGATGATGCAAGAAGAAAAGACAAAATCATTACCAGTAAGTAAAAGGATGGTGTATGATAGCTATTTAAAAACGGTGTCAAAGAAAGGTGATGCAGGGATAGATCGTGAAAGCATTGAAATGTTCAATGCCAACATGAGTAAGAACCGAGAGTGTAAAGTAAATTGTGTAAACAGGGATTTAGAG
>DAHXPC010000052.1 GCA_027364575.1 bacterium | reverse complement strand
GGCAGCCTTTTCGGATCGGCGGGGTCTGCGAATTTCTTGAGCCGCAGCACGGCGGTTGCCGCCGCGATATTCTTTGTGACCAGTTTGTCGTTGACTTACCTTTATTCTCACCCGGCCCAGCAGCAAGGCGTGATGGATAAGGCGGCGGCCATGAAAGTGCCTGCTGCGGCGCCTGTAGATAATTCAAAACTCAAAGAGATCCCGAAATAATCGGGACGATGGATAAAAAATCGCGGTTGTGGTGGAATTGGTAGACACGCAAGCTTGAGGTGCTTGTGCCCGAAAGGGCGTGGGAGTTCGAGTCTCCCCATCCGCACCAAATTAGAAAGCCGATGCTCGAGCGCATCGGCACCTTTAAATTATAACGATTCTGATTTGACTCCCTCGGGGTTGGTTCAAGAATTCTGTACATGAGAGGGGGGAAGCTCGATGTTGGAAAACTATTTTCCGGTGCTGTTGTTCATATGCGTCGGACTGGCATTCGGCATTGCGCCTGTCTTGCTTGGCAGGTTCGCGGCGCC
>DAHXPC010000051.1 GCA_027364575.1 bacterium | reverse complement strand
CCAATCAGCAATTTATGCCGAGGTAGCCTAGCCCGGCCAAGGCGATAGATTCGAGATCTATTGCTCGCAAGAGCTCGGGAGTTCAAATCTCCCCCTCGGCGTGGAGACACAAGCATACCGGGAAAAGTTTCGATTCTTTCACCTTTCCCATGCTTACTAACACTAGACGATTCGATAACTGCGTACCGCAAAATATTAAACACGGAACGAAAAGGATAAAATAATCGTAGGATGTTCAGAAGCTTCCTAGTTGCCACCGTAGCTCAGTTGGTAGAGCAGCTGATTTGTAATCAGCAGGTCGGGGGATCGATTCCCTCCGGTGGCTTCGTCACTGATTGTCCGCGTCTTTGATTTCGAGTTTGTTCAACATTTCCACGCTGTTGTACCACTTGCGGGCTTTGGTGCTTCCAAAAAGGGAAACGAGTATGGATGAAAGAACCAGAACTATGACTGCGACAATGGACAGTTTGGTCGGGCTCCTAGGTCCTACATCTGCAATGAATGAAAATACGAAAGTAACG
>DAHXPC010000050.1 GCA_027364575.1 bacterium | reverse complement strand
AGCCAACTGATTGATCGCGCCATCGACAATCTGTCCCACAAGCTGGTTGAGGAGTTCATTGTGGTGGCCCTGGTATGCGGGATATTTTTATGGCATCTGCGCTCGGCTCTGGTGGCCATCGTCTCCTTGCCATTGGGAGTGATGACTGCATTCATCGTGATGCGCTATCAAGGAGTGAATGCCAACATCATGTCGCTGGGAGGCATCGCCATCGCCGTGGGGGCGATGGTCGATGCGGCCATTGTGATGATTGAAAATGCACATAAACGGATCGAGTCATGGCGCCATCATCACCCGGGCGAGGTATTGCAGGGTGAGACCCATTGGCGAGTGGTGACTGAAGCAGCAGCAGAGGTAGGACCTGCGTTGTTCTTTTCCCTACTCATTATCACCCTCTCGTTTATTCCTGTCTTTACCCTGGAAGCTCAGGAAGGGCGGTTGTTTGGCCCGCTAGCGTACACTAAGACTTACGCCATGGCCGCTGCCGCAGGGCTGTCCATCACCCTGATTCCGGTGCTGATG
>DAHXPC010000004.1 GCA_027364575.1 bacterium | reverse complement strand
TTTGTTTATGTAGGCCAATGCACATCGCTGCATATGCCAGATGCACAATCACTGCCACCGATGGTAATGGAACATGAATATTTATTTGGCAAAAACACTCTTGAATCGATTGCAACCGACAAAGGTTACTATGCACATAGAGCAATCAACTGTTGTTGGAAGACAAGCGGGTAAAGGAAATTGGCTTGCCTCGTCCCAATCGTGTATTGGATGCGCCTTATAATTTTCCAGCTATAGGTGTGACAGAAAAATTACATAATAGGCGAGCAGGGATAGAGCCCATCATCGGACATCTTAAGCATGGGTGGCAAATGGGTAACTGTCACAGGAAGTCTGAATTACTACAATTTGAGCACCATAGATTTTCGAATGTTCTTCTTAGGGCTCGAAGTCTTGTAAAACTTCTAATACTACAGCCTCAGTGTTAGCTTTTGTTCAAACTCCTAAATTATAATGAATTCAATCGATTTACTTTTTTCTTTAAGAAAACATCTATTGCATCAGATCTTTCAATTAAAATGCACCAATCCTCAGAAGCTATAACTTTCTGAGATAAGAAAGATAATCCAATTTTCAATAGATTTTCTTCGATATTTTTCTTATTTTCTTGAAGATTCTTCGCACTAATATTTTCGGCGGACAGGCAAAGCCAAAATTTACTGTCTTTTTTATTTGTCTTCCAGCCAGCTATGACTTGATTTAATGAGTTTTTAATTATTGCATTCTCTTCTTCTTCCTTTAGCTGAGCGGCGGGTTGGGAAGAACATGAGGAAGAGCTTGAGGAAGAGCTTGACGTTTCTGGTGCTACATTTCTCTGAGCAATGTAGCCAAGAGTAAGCGATGGTGTTTCTGGAGCATTTGTCCAAGCTGTATTAAGAGTAAGGCTTGTTGTTATCACACCATTTTCTGGATTTGAATTAAGCAAAATATTTTCTTTTGCGCGTATTAAACAGTTTATAAGACTATTGCTTTCGTGAGCTTGTATATTTATATTGCTAGTGCTTAGCATTTGTGTTAGCATGCCTACAGAAGTATTTTCTGTAACATCAACGTCTTGAGTATTTATTAAAGGTTTTCCTCCTGCGATAAATTGTTTCCCCGCTGTAATAATCGTATCTTCACCGCTACAGCTGGTCGTCCCTGCACCTAGTTTCGTCACTCCCCCACAGTCGAGTACTATTTGCGTTCCAGCAGAAATTGATGCCGGATTTAGGCTAGCTAACAACTTACGAGTATTGTTAAGTTGCATACTTCCTGCTGATTGCCCTTCTTCACTAGCTTGTGTTGGGCCACATGAATAAAAATCATAACCAATACTTATAGAGGTTTTATTAAGCTGTAGTATGTTTTGGCGTTTATTAATAACTTGCCTTTGAAAATTGATTGCACTTGTGCTTTCTTGCGCTTCAACACTAGTGTTGCTAGCTTTTAATGCTGGATGAGATTGAAAGAAAAGTGTGACTTCTTTGGCAGTAATTCTAAAGTTTCCACTTATTCTAATAAGTTTGTCACCATCCTCTTCAATTTGTTGCACTATTGCGCCTTTTGCTTCGAGAAATCCGAGAATTATCTTTGGAATGGGTGCATCTGCCCTAAGCTGTAATTCATGGATACTTATAGAAGGTGAAACAAGAATACCATTATCACTTGAATAAATCTGACTCTTTATTTTAATGGATTTTCCAGCTTTTAACATTTTATACCCTCTTTATGATAAAAATAGCGATGAAGAATATAACATTTAAACTATGCAAATTCAATATGACTTTTAACAGATTTTCTGCTTAAATATACGACACTTACGCTTATGATAAGCTCATATAAATCTTCTTTTATTAGGGATATGCCATGAGTTTAAACCTGGATGCTTTTACAGAACAAGTTGAGAGCTCAAGTATCGCTCTTAATATTCATTCCAATCACCCATTGATTAAACTTTCAAATGCTCTTCCTTGGGAACACCTATTAACCTTAATCCTGCCGGATTTAAAAGAGACCCAACGATTAAGATGGTGGGTAGGACGCCCTTTAAAGGTTAGAATTCATTTAGGCATTTATTTATTACAAAAGCTATTTAATCTTACTGATAGGGAAGCTGAAAACACTTTGCGTGACAATGCTGCTTTTAGACTGTTTTGTGGTTGTAGCATTATTAAAAGTTGGCATGTTCCAGACCACACTAAAATAGAAGAGTTTCGATCTCGTTTAAAGTCTGAGATTCAAAGACAAATTGCAAACTCGATAACGGTTCTTGCGGTGAAATTAAAATATGCCAATCCTGCCAAATTAGATATTGACTCAACGGTGCAAGATGCCAATATTGCTTATCCCGCTGTTGCGAATCTTTTAGTGAAATACACAAAGAGTTTTTGTAATAAATAAATGCCTAAATGAATTCTAACCTTTAAAGGGCGCCCTATCCACCATCTTAATCGTTAGGTCTCTTTTAAATCTGGAATAATTAACGTTAGCAAACTTTCTTAAAAAGGACACTTTGAAGTTTAATTAAAAGGTGATTATTAGCTATGGCTAAAGAAATACTGTTATGTTCCGGTTACTTATCAAACTCCTCCGTATTTAAACTCATGGCATAACCCCTAAAAAGCTTATATAGGCTTATCTTAGATGTAGGCGCAGCCTTATTTAGCGAGTTGCAAAGTTTGATTGCAATACCCTCACAATGATAGTCTGCCTAAAATATAAATACTTAAAAGCCATATTCATTACAAATTCGATAAAAGTGAGGTTTACATGTCAAGCTCTGTAGAAGATATTCAAAAAAGAATAAATAGTGAAATTATCAATAGCGCTCCAGAGAAATTAAGGCAGCCTTTTAAAGATGCGCTAGTTAGAAAAAAATTAGCATTACAAGGTAAACACCTTACGAATTTTGAAGTAATAGGGCATATTATTCCGTTGCTTAATAACAATAAAAACATTTTAGATTTGGATGTTAGCCATAACAACCTTGGCGATGAAGGAGCCCGTGCGCTTGCCGAAAACCAAACCTTAACCTCTTTGAATGTTGAACGTAACCAAGTTGGTCCTGCCGGTGCTACAGCCCTTGCAGGCAACCAAACCTTAACCACTTTGAATGTTAGCTATAACCAAATTGGCGCTGCGGGTGCTATAGCCCTTGCAGGCAACCAAGCCTTAACCACTTTGGATGTTAGCTATAACCAAATTGGCGATGCGAGTGCTATAGCCCTTGCAGGCAACCAAACCTTAACCACTTTGAATGCTCGCTATAACCAAATTGACGCTGCGGGCGCTCGAGCTCTGACTGCAAACAAAACCTTGACTACTTTAGATGTTAGCCATAACAACCTTGGCGATGGAGGAGCCCGTGCGCTCGCCGAAAACCAAACCTTAACCACTTTGGACGTTAGCCATAACCAAATTGGCGGTGTGGGTGCTACAGCCCTTGCAGGCAATAAAAGCTTAACCTCTCTGAATATTAGCCATAACCAAATTGGCGCTGAGGGTGCTATAGCCCTTGCAGGCAACCAAACCTTAACCACCTTGGATGTTAGCTACAACCAAATTGGGAAGGCAGCTAAAAGCGCTCTTATACAAGCGCCACAAAAAAGAAAAGATGATTTCATGAAAGAAAAGCTCGCTTTTTTACGTGTTACAGGAAATAAGATTGGGAGCACCAAACCCTCTCTAAAGAACATACTATACAATTTCTTTACTAACCCAGCAGTTATTTTTAGACAAAGCAGACCCAACTTAAATAATGATGATTCAAACAATGAACCACTACTGCGTCAATATTATATCGGGATAAAAAATGCCAACTCTAAAGCACCAGGCATTGATAACCGGCTAACCATGGATATTCTTAAAAAAATTGTGGATTATAATAAACCAGTCCTTTTAAAGGTTTCAGTTTAAAATGGCTCCAGAGGATTAAAACCTTCCCTTATTTATTTAGTTTCGCGACAGCGACGACTTAGTCGTTGTCGCGGAATTTACTTTAATAAAAATTTCAAAAAGGTAATATAAAATATGGGGTTTTTGATGGTTTTTTTGGCAGAGGAGCCAAATCTAACCTTTGACTATTAAATAGTGTTAATATCTTGTAACAAAGCGGAAAGCCTGTGTGTGTTCGTTAAATTTAAGCATTTTCAGGTCCATAAAGATCGTTTTTAAAGTCCCTGTTAAAGGTCTGATTTGACCCTATAGGATCTCTGAGCACGTGTCATAGCCTCTAAAAGAAGCTTATCATAAATGTAGATGCAGCCTTATTTAGCAAGTTGGAAGGCTTGACTGCAATACTCTGATAATGATACCTTAACTAAAACATAAACACATCAAAACACATTTCTTAAAATTTGATAAAAGCGAGTATACAATGTCAAGCTCTCTAGAAGATATTCAAGAAAAAATAAATAGTGACATTATCAATAGCGTTCCAGAGAAATTAAAGCGGCCTTTTATAGATGCAATAGCTAGTAAAAAATTAAGATTACAAAATAAAGACATCACCGCAGCTGAATTAATAGATTATGTTATTCCATTTCTTAATAACAATAAAAACGTTATAGATTTGGATCTTTATTTGAACCAAATTGGCGTTGAGGGTGCTCGGGCATTGGCCGTTAACAAAACTTTAACGATTTTAAGTGTTTGCGATAGCCAAATTGGCGTTGAAAGTGCTCGTGCGCTGGCCGAAAGCCTTACCTTAACTTCTTTGAATGTTAGCTATAACCAAATTGGCGATGAGGGTGCTCGTGCACTGGCCGAAAACCTCACCTTAACCTCTTTGAATGCTGACAATAGCCACATTGGCGATGAGGGCGCTATAGCCCTCGCAGGCAACCACACCTTAATCACTTTGGATGTTCGCAATAACCAAATTGGAAAGGCAGGCAGAAATGCGCTAAATCAATCTATTCAAGCTAGACATGAAAACTTTATGCAACAAAAACTTACTTTTCTAGCTGTAATGGGTACAAAGATAAGAAATGATGCCCTATCAGATAACAATAATTCGGGTGTGCGTCCTTTATTACACTATTATTATATCGGAGTAAACAATGGAGGTAATAGATTAGATAAATTTCTACTGAATGAAATCGTAGATTATATTAAACCAAATCCCTTAAAGGTTTGCTTTTAAAAAACATGGTCGAAAACTTACAAAGGCTAGCATTTATTTAATTTCGCGACAACGACAATGGTTCCAAGCAAAATTCAATATTTCAGTGACAAGCAACTTGTTCGAGCTGCCCAGTTAATCAAAAACTTCCATGACGCCACTGCATATTCGACTTTAGCAAATAGTAATGAAATTGTTTGCCATAACGATTTAACGCCTTGTAATGCTGTCTTCGTAGATGAAATGCCAATTGCCCTAACCGATTTTGATACGGCAGCTCCAGGAACCAGAATAAGAGATTTAGGCTATGCTGTATGGCAATGGTGTGATTTAGGAAACATTGCGATCCCTATTGTCAAACAAAGAAGGCGCATTAAATTATTTCTCAATGCTTATGGAGAAATAGAGGCTAATCAAATTTTTCCCGCCATCCTGAATAGACAAGATGAACTCATAGCGTTTTTCAAGTCCAAAGCTAAAACAGAACCCTATTGGTATACGGCTCAGAAATGGGGCGAACAATGTCAACAGTGGTTAATTGCTCATCAAGGTTATTTAGTAAAATATATCGAATAATATTTATATTGTAAGGCGTTTATAGAAATCTCTTGTGCCATATCTAACGCTTAGATCAATGAATAATTATTTCAAAAAATCAATATGAAGCAAAGGGTTTTTAATGGTTTCCTTGTGATCAGGTGTAAGCTTATTTGTAATTGATGCGTACGCGTATCTTACAAAGTTTATGCTCCATAAAATAATCATTTGTCTTGCTTATGATCTTTAGTATTTTCTCGGTCTAAAACTAAAGCCGCATTATTATACAAGGTGTCCCAGATTTCTCTATCGATAAGCCTAAAAACTTTTGGTGTAAATAAATGCCTAGATGAACTCTACCTTTTAGTGGTCGCCCTACCCGCCATTGAAGAAAAATTTCACAAAATTACTATATACGTACAGTTTATGTGTGTATACCCTTCATCTTTAATTTGGTTTAAAAGCCATATTTGACGACAACGTCTGAGACATGTTAATTTTTTAAAAAATAACATAGCTCCACACCCACTGTTAGCTTAAAAAACGGGAATTTTGATATCAAGTTCTTCAACAGATATGAAAATGCAATTACTTCAAATTGATCACGGCTTCTACCCCCAGGCAAAAAACAATGAATACATTATTATTTCAATTAAAATATCAAGGCAAAAAATCCTATTTATTACCAACCTGCTACGCTCTACCTTTAGATATACTTCATGATGACATTCAAAAGATTATTACAAAAATAAATACACTAGTCCTAGAGTGCAATGACCTTGTTTTTTTTTCAATTCCCGAAAAATATATTGCTTCAGATAAGTTAAAAAAATGTAGTCGATTCACGGCAATTCCGATTCATGCCTTAGTATAAACAAGGGTTAACGCTGTTCTAAAAACGTTCACTCATGGATCAGTATCCCCCTATACCCAAAGCTGGCATTAACTCCTTTCTATTGCCCATGCTAAACTCCGTGATATTACGCATATAAGAACTTTTGCAGGCCAACGCTAAAATTAGTTGGTTAATTGATTGTTTTTTAAAAAATACGATACAGTCCTATTTATAAATATTAATAAATAAGAAATTAAATATGTGGTTTGAATTAAATGCGCGCGCAAACTACGTTCATATGCAAAATCTAATCGCTTTTTCAAAATTAGAAACGCTCTGGAAAAATTTTAATACCGCTATTGAAAGTTTGGATAATAATTTTATGTCGGCTCATAAAGAATTTTTGATTACTAAAGCTGCCATTAACAAATCACTTTCTATGCTTAAGAATTCGTATAATGCTATACAGAAGAGAGTTTTCTTGAACTATTGCATATAAATGAAGAGATAATCGTGGGCTTCATTACAAGATTAATCCATCAATATTTCGGACCTGGAGATTACGCACCCTTTCATGAAAAATTAAATAAATTGGAAGAATTAGCGGCTAAGGCGAAAAGTTCAGGAGCCGATCAAAAGACAACCGATATACCGGCTATCGATCTTAAGTGCGAAGTGTCGGCAAAATTTCGAGCATATTCCACCTCTTCTTGAAAAGGCGGTCTACAAAGATAATCAAACCTTGGGATCGGTGATTGAATCGAATCGATAAATCATTATTCCGGGAGATTGCCAACCACAACAAAGGTAAGCTTTTCGGGGGCTAAGTGTGTTTGGGCAACTCGATTAACCTCTTCTAAAGAGACTGCCTCTAAAAGCTTATTTCGTTCATTCACATAATGGGTCGATAATCCATTTAAATAGCAGCGTAATAAATAATTTGCAATGCCATCCGGCGTTGCAAAATTTAAGACAAAACCACCCTTTAATCCCTTTTTGGACGCAGTAAATTCTGCCTCAGTAACCCCATTTTTTTGCATATTTTTCCATTCTTCCCGAATGGTGGAAATAACTCTTTTGACAGTTTTATTATCAGACTCAAATCCGCCGATTAGCAAGGATGCTTGATCCCAATTCGCGAGATTTGTGTGAATCGAATATACCAAACCTTGGTTTTCACGAATGTCTTGCCATAAACGGCTGGTAAAGGGTTTTCCGCCCATAATATCATTCACAATGAGTAAGGGCAGATAATCCTTGCTGGAAAGCGGAATACTTGCCTGAGCAAAAACCACGCCCCCTTGCTCTGTCTCTTTGGGAATAACAATAATTTCGCCATTATCTTTTACAGTGGCTTGCGGTATCACAGGAAGCTTGGCTTGCTCGGGTAATGTCCCAAAGCTATTCTCAATAGACGTTGTCAAAGCTTGTGAGGATATATTTCCAATCACCGAAAAAACCAATATACTTCTTGTAATGCGTTCTTTATAAGCGTTTTGAATGTCTTCCAGGGTAATAGCCTGTCTTCCTTCCATCGTGCCGGTGGAGCGAATCGCATATGGGTGGGGGGAAAACAGTTTTTTGAGCAATACGTTACTCGCAAATTCTTGCTCTCCGGAGGTCGCTAAGCGTGTACCACTCGGATCTGAGCTTTTGGCTTTTGCTAATTCTTTCGCATCAAATACAGGGGTAACGAGAATGGTTTTAACCACTTCAAAAGCGTCTTTAAATTTTTCTTTAGGACATTTAAAAGAAAAATGAATGTTATCGGGATCAATTCCATATTGAAGCCCATTCAATACCCCAAGATTCTTTAATTTTTTTTGCAAGCCAAATTTATCGCTTCCGCTTACCGTGCGCTCAAACAAAAGATTGACCATTAAACTGGTTAAACCTTCTTTCCCGGCTGGATCTGTTTTTGAGCCCGCGCCTTTAAAAGAAAAATTAACAGAAATTAAATCCGTAGATGTGTCGGGCACAAAAATAACATGAATTTTTTTAGCCGTCGTCCATTCTTGGATAGGGATGTCGGCAAATACTGCGGTTGCGCTTATGCATAACCATACGCATACAATTAAAGATGAAAATCTCGCATAAATCATACAATATTCCTATTTTTGTACCGTAGGATACGTGTATAAGGTCACCAATGGCCCAGCACTTAAAATACTTTTAGCAGCTGACCAAACTTCTTGTGTGGTGATTTGTTGAATTGAAGCCAACCATTTATCTAAATCTGCAAGCGTATAGCCAACACTTAAATTTTCCCCGAAATAATTCGCGATGCCATTTAATGAATCTCTTCTATATTGAGACTCATAGGTCCATTGCGCTTTCGCCGTATCGAGTTCTTTTTGGGTAATGCCTTCCGCAATAAGCCGTCTTACTTCTGCTTCAACGCTTGCTTCGACCAAAAGCATATCCGCAGTATTGATCGGCGCCCCAGTAATGGTAAAACTATACGGATCATAATAATAACCGGTATACCCAGCCGCTGCAAAATGTGCAAGCTTTTGGTTTTCCACTAAGGCTTTAGAAAGTCGGCCAAAAGTACCATCGCCTAAAATATCTTGTAACAGCGTTAAGACGGCTTCTTGATGAATACCGGCCTGGCGAAAATTAGGTGCTGAATACAGTCGCTGGAAAAAACTGGCCCCAATTTGCGGATCATGCATTTCAACTTTAGCCGTAGCCCCCCGATGAGTGGGTTCTACCGCTCGATGACGAACAGGCTTGGCTACAGAAGAGGGAATGTGACCATAATAACGCTGAATCAATGGCTTTAGTGCTTCCACATTCACATCGCCGGCAATGACCAGAATTGCATTATTAGGCCCATACCAATTTTTATAAAAATTAAAGGTGTCTGCTTGGGTATATTGATGGATTTCTTCTTCGTAGCCAATAATGGGCTTACCATAAGGATGTTCCCAAAAAAAGGATGCATTGGCGGCCTCAAACAGCCGCGCTTCGGGCTTGGCATCTACCGTAGAACGTCGTTCTTGCAGCACCACTTCTTTTTCTTTAATCACATCTTCTTCGGTAATTAAAAGATTTTGCATACGATCAGCTTCCATTTCCATGACGACGGGTAAATGCTCTTTGGCAATGGTCACAAAATATACGGTTCTATCCCAGGACGTATTCGCATTTTGCTCTCCGCCCAAATCGTTAATGGTGCGTTTGAAAGTGTCTTTCGGGAAATTAGCCGTGCCTTTGAACATAAGGTGTTCTAAAAAATGCGCAATGCCGGATTTCAAAGCCGGTGAATCTGCCGAACCTACCTTATACCAAAGAGAATGATAAACCACCGGGGCGCGGGCATTCGGAATAATGACCACTTGTAATCCATTCTCTAATTCATAAGCTTGATAATTGAAGTGCTCTTTTGCACTAAGCACACGGGAGGCTAATAAGGTTAAAATAAGGACCGTAATAATTTTATATTTCATATGACATCTTATACTGAAATATTCCTTTTTAGCCACCACACCTTAAAAATTATTTTCTAAATAATCTTTTGAGGAAAATACATTCAATTGATAGAAAAATGCAGCTAACGTAAGCTGCCCTATAAAAAATCCATTCCTCCTTTAGCTTGCCACCTAACAACCGCTCCTAAAATTCATTCAAAGCGCCTTGTAATCAGCCGAAAAGTGCTATGAAATAATTAATCACTTGACAATTATTCCAATTTAGCGATGATGGTAACAACACAACCCCTAAGTGAGGGTAACCGTGTGTCAATTTTTTAGTGTTACGCTTATGAATGATAAGCGAGCGATTAGTAGTCAGGGTTAAACGGAGAAAATGATGGACTCGAAGACAGTGAATAAATTTTCAGGTAGTTTACTCATGTTTGGTGTAGCACTCAGCGGCAATGCTTCTGCTCACACAACAACCATTGAGAATACCAAACAACATGCATTATTCATTAAGCATGGCAAAGAGAAAACGACATCGACTGGAACGCAAAAAAATTCCAAACCTAATTTAAGCGCACCACAAGGTTGGCAACTAAAATCTGCTGGCGGACTTTCTTATCTGAACACGAATGACGATAGCGTCTGGTTTAAATTAAGTGGTGCTATTCGCTTTGACGAAACCCTATTTATGGGCAGTTATAAAGACAAGCAAAATGATTTTCCCAGTGGCGCTAGTTTACGCACAGCCGATCTTTACCTAGATGGCGGTTTGGCTAAAGATTGGTCATATACCCTTCAATTGGGCTTTACCGGCAATAGTGTTAATTTTGGCGATGTGTGGCTTTCCTATAGTGGCTTTCTTCCCAATAACCAAGTGTTTATCGGAAAAGTCCCCGGGAACTGGTTTGGTTTAGACGGATCCAATAGCACTTCTTGGAACCCATTCTTAGAAAGAAGTTTACAAACACTTGCATTCTACCCCGCAGATGGCCTAGGGGTAATGACAGATTTCTGGTGGGATATAGGCGGCGTTACCTTAACCGCAATGCAACCTGATCAAGGTGAATCGAGCGATTTAGCCGGTGTACGCGATCGTTGGAAGGGAACCATTCGTGCCACACTCGCACCAATTCATGAACATGGCGATGTATGGCATTTTGGTGTGTCGGGGGCTTATCGTGAAGTGGTGAGTTCTTACCAGGGTAACGCTAAAGGCACACAATTTAAAACTCGGCCATCTGCACGTAATAGAAATACGGCTTCTCTGTTAGATACCAGCATGATCCAAGCGAATAACAGCCGATTATTGAATGTGGAATTTGCAAGACAGTATGGCGCATTTATGTTGGAAGGTGAGTATACCTATGCTACGGTTCACCGAGTTGGCTTGAACAATACGACGGTAACCCCGCAAGTGCCTAGAACCCAGGGTGACGTGAATTTCAATGGTTGGAACCTCCAAACACGATATGTACTCACCGGTGAAGTCCATGAATATGATGTTCGGGATGGCGGCTTTGGCTCGCTGAAGCCTAAAGCTTCTTATGGTGCGGTTGAAGTGGCTGCACGCTATGATTTCCTCGATCTGAATAATAAAGACGTTCGAGGGGGCTCTGAGCATAATGTAACGCTAGGCGTAAATTGGTATATCAGCCAACAAGTACGACTATCAGCTAATTATATTCGTGCTTCAATCCATCCTGCCCAAGATAAGACTAAACGCAATCTAGATATCATTGGATTACGTTGCCAGTTACGATTTAAATAAGGAAATACTTTCCTTTTTAGGCCCCTCTTATACTGTAAGAGGGGCCTTTTTATTTTTAAGCGATGGATTTTACCTTAATCACCCCATCTTTTAATCTAACTTGTAAATTATCCCCTGCTTTTACCTCAACAATTGAACGAATAATTTTATCATTTTCAGCGGAAAGAATGGCATAGCCTCGATTCAGGGTGGCTAATGGGCTTACCGCGTCTAACGTTCTCAATGCATTTTTAAGCGATAGATTTTTTTCTTTTAAACATTGGTTTACTGTAGAAACTAGCCGTATTTGTAAGGCTTTTAATCTTTGCAGGTGATTTTGCAGCTGCTGATCTGGATGACGTAAATGCCTTAATAACCAATCTACCCGTTGTGTTTGATGCTGTAAGCATTTATTCATTTCAGTGATTAAACGGGTTTGAATAATTGAAATTTGGCTTTGTAAGGTACTTTGATGGGGGGTAACCAATTCTGCCGCGGCAGATGGGGTGGGTGCTCTACAATCCGCCACAAAATCGGCAATGGTAAAATCAATTTCATGGCCAATACCGGTAATAATCGGGATCTGACTTTCAAAAATAGCCCTTGCAAGCAATTCCTCATTAAATGGCCATAGATCTTCAAGGCTCCCGCCCCCTCGGGTCAGAATTAACACATCCGCAATCCCCTGCCGATTGGCCATCGAAAGTGCCCGAACAATCTCTGGCATAGCATCCACGCCTTGAACCTTGGTGGGATAGAGCGTAATGGGGATCAGTGGAAAACGCCGTTTCAAGACACTTAGAATGTCCCGAATAGCCGCACCCGTTGGGGAAGTAATAATGCCAATATGTTTGGGAAATAGTGGGATCGGTTTTTTCCACTGTTCAAGAAACAGACCTTCTTCCGTTAATTTTTTAACCAAGGCTTCATAGGCTTTTCTTAAAAATCCATCCCCCGCCATTTCCATACTTTCAACAATTAATTGATAATCACCCCGATCGGGATAAAGGCTTACTTTCGCTTTCACCTGGATCATCAAACCATTTTTAGGTTCAAAGGGTAAGCGGTTTGCTTGTAGACGAAACATCGCACAACGGATCTGGGCTTTTGGATCTTTTAAAGAAAAATACAAATGGCCAGACACTGGCTTCACAAAGTTAGAAACCTCTCCTTCTACCAAAATGGCAGGAAAAGCCCCTTCTAATATTCTTTGTGTTGCTTGATTTAATTCAGAAACTGTAAATACTATTTTTGACATGATACATTACACAATAATTAGGTTAATTATACTGTATAACAGATGGGCAGCCTAGCATAGCGTCAATCACACAGGATAAGCAATATGATGACTCCCCCCGATATAACAACCGGACCCTCTCCCGTGGATATCCAGTGGATGGAACATGCTTTAGCCCTTGCTCGAAAATCGGAAGCACAAGGTGAGGTACCGGTCGGGGCTGTATTGGTTTTGAATAATCAAGTCATTGGAGAGGGTTTTAATCAACCTATTTGTCTGAATGATCCCACCGCACATGCCGAAATAATGGCCATCCGCCAAGGTGCCCAGCACTTAAATAATTACCGTTTATTAGAAACAACCTTATATGTCACCCTAGAACCGTGCGCCATGTGTGCAGGTGCCATGGTTCACGCGCGTATTCAACGTGTCGTGTATGCAGCAAGCGATCCGAAAACTGGGGCGGCTGGAAGTGTGATGAACTTACTGCAAAATGAAAGGCTAAATCATCGCCTCAGATGCGAGGGGGGAATACTCGCCGAGCAATCTAAACAACTTTTACAAGGCTTTTTTCAAAAACGTCGGTAAAAAAAATGAAAAGACAGGATCCCAACAATTATTGTTCTAATTTCAATAATTCAAAATATTTTTCATAGCGTAATGCAGCCTCGCCCACATCCATTTGAAACTTGGCACGCTCCATGGTTTTTTTATTGGGATATAGAATTTCATTATTCTGAAGGGTAACCGGCAATAACTTTAAGGCAGCCGAGTTGGGTGTGGAAAATCCGCTTTCCAAACTAATTTGCTTGGCTATCTCTGCACGCAACACAAAATCGATAAATCGATGTGCATTTTCCACATGTTTTGCACTTTTCGGAATGGCCAAGCAATCCAATAAAATAATAAATCCTTCTTTAGGATAAATAAAATGTAGATTTAGGTTTTCAAGACCTGCCCGATAAATATCACCATTCCAACCCATACCGATTGTAATATCTTCGTCTAAATAAATAGAGCGTTGCGCTTCGGTATTAAATAATTTTATATTATTCATCAGCGCCTTTAGTTTAGAAAAGGCTTCTTTAATATGATCAGGATCGGTATCATTCACCGAATAACCTAAGGTAATAAGCGCCATTGAAAACATTTCTCGGGTATCATCCAAAACCAATAACTGATCTTTAAGCTTTTCATGCCATAGATCTTTCCAACCCGTTATGCTCGAAACAGGATAATAGCTCTGGTTAACGGCAATCCCAGTTGCACTCCACAAATACGGAATACTAAAATCATTGCTGGGATCGTGTTCCTTATTTAAAAATACCGGATCGACATTATTAAAGTGCGTTAACTTGGATCGATCAATTTTTTGTACCAAGCCCTGTTTCACCATACGGGCAATAAAATAACTGGATGGCACAACAATATCATAACCCGAATCCGGGTTTGCTTTTAATTTAGCATACAAAACTTCATTATTGACGTACGTAGAATGATTGACGCGAATATGGGTTTCTCGTTCAAATTGCCGGATGATTTCCTCTGGCAGAAAACCGGCCCAGGTATAAATATTCAGAATATTTTCCTGTGCATGGATAGGGCCAAAAAATAACAATAACCCACATAACCCTAAGCGCAAATACTTCTTCATGATTGTTTTTTCCAAGTCACCAGCTGGTAGATCAACACCACAACCAACGTTAATCCAAACATCACAGAACACAGGGCGTTGATTTCAGGTTTAATGCCCACCCGCACCATGGAAAATATTTTTAAGGGTAAAACATCAAATTCAGGGCCAGTTACAAAAAAGCTTATAATCACATCATCCATCGAAAGCGTAAAACTCAACAACCAACCCGCAATAATCGCAGGCCATAATAGTGGGATCAAAATTTTTCTAAAAATGGTTCCTTCGGTGGCGCCTAAATCTTTTGCGGCTTCAAACAGGTTTTTATCATGTCCGGTTAAACGTGAATAGACCGTTACGGTAACAAAGGGAATACTAAACGTAATATGGGAAAGTAATAATGTCCAAAAGCCAAGTGGCACCTTTAGCGTAGAGAATAAAATTAACAATGAGATCCCGGTAACAATGTCGGGCGATATAATTAAAATAAAAATAAGTGCATGCAATAATTTTTTACCAAAAAATTTATATCGATACAGGCAAACCGCCGCTAAAGTTCCAATCGCGGTTGCCCCTGTGGCCGCTAAAACGCCGACCATCAATGAATGAACGGCAACGATTTGGAGTTCCCTGTTTTGTAATAAATTTTCATACCAACGAAAGGTAAATCCTTGCCATACCAGCGAGTAAGATGAATCATTAAATGAATAAATAATTAAAACCAGAATAGGGGCATAGAGAAATAAATAAATAGCAAAAAGATAAGATATTTTACTGATGCGGTTCATACTGAGGCTCTTTAGAACGTTGATAACATAGCCAATAGATAAACAAAACCAGGCCCATTAATAATGTTAAGGCAACACTAATCGTTGCCCCCATCGGCCAGTCCCGCGCTGCCAAAAACTGGTTCTGTATAAGATTGCCAATCAATATGGTTTTAGCACCCCCCAATAGATCGGGAATATAAAATAAAGTCATCGCTGGCAAAAAAACCAACATACATCCGGCCAATATGCCGGGCATGGTTAATGGCAGTAATACTTTATAAAAGACCTGGTACTTCTTCGCACCCAAATCGCGAGCCGCATCAATCAGCCGCAAATCCAATTTTTCTATGCTCGCATACAAAGGCAAAATCATCAGCGGGAGCAGCGTGTAAATCAAACCAATCATGGTTGCCGTGTTGGTATACATAAGTTGTAAAGGTTTTTCAATCATGCCGCAGGTTAACAAAAGACTATTTAAAATGCCGTGCGTTTTTAAAATAGCCACAATGGCATAACTTCGAATTAAAGAACTGGTCCAAAAAGGGATGATAACCAACAGTAATAATAATCCCTTATAACGTTTAGGCATTCTGGCAACAATATAACTAAACGGATAGGCCAGTAATAAACACCCCAGCATGCAGGTGCCCGCTAAGGCAAAGGATCTTAAAAAAACCCTAAGATAATTCGCATTGAATAAACGAAAATAATTATCCAACGTGAGTTGTAGCCGTACCAGTTCATTATCACCCTGCATTAACAAACTGGTTACAAAGAGGAGAAAACTTGGAATTAATGCAAAAACCGCTAGCCAAAACCATATGACACTGGTTGAAAAGGTACTAAATACTTTATCCTTCTTCATCGGATAAAATAACCTCCCATCCCGAATGCCAATATACCCAGACCGATTCACCTGGACGAAAATCCAATTTTTCATCATCTTCATTAAAAAATTGAGTGGCTAAAATCTGAGTGCCCGTTTTTAATTTTAAAATCAAATCTACCGTCGATCCCTTATAGATCACTTGTACAACCACGGCAGAATACATATCTGTTGGATCTTGAACTTCGTTTACCCCCCAAACCTCTAAATCTTCAGGACGTAATAAGGTATATAAAGTTTGGCTGGCATTATAATTTTTGGTATTTTTAAGGGTGAAACGCTTCTCTTCGATTTCCACCTGTAAAAATTCAGGATCCGCTTCTAAAACCTTTGTCGTGAAAATATTCACTTCACCCACAAAACGCGCCACATGGAGGTTTTTCGGCTCTTCATACACTTCGCGAGGCGTACCGATTTGTTCTACCAAGCCATGATTCATCACAATCACGCGATCGGCGGTTGACAGGGCTTCTTCTTGATCATGTGTGACCAAAATAAAGGTTATATCCAGCTGTGCTTGTAATTGCTTTAATTCCATTTGCATCGTCTTTCGCAAACGATAATCTAATGAACTCAAAGGCTCATCCAGCAGTAATACCAAAGGTTGATTCACGACTGCGCGGGCAATGGCAATACGCTGTTGCTGACCGCCGCTTAATTGATGTGGCTTACGTGTTGCTAAATGATTCAATTTTACCATTCGCAGGGCTTCATAAACCCTTTGTTCAATTTCCGGTTTTGCTAAATGCTTACAGCGTAATCCAAAGGCGACATTATCAAACACACTCATATGCGGAAATAACGCATAACTTTGAAATACGGTATTGACTGGCCGTAAATGGGGCGCAAGTCCAGTCACATCCTTACCATTTATCAGTATGGTTCCGGTACTCGGCGTTTCAAAGCCTGAAATTAAGCGTAGCAGGGTTGTTTTTCCGCAACCCGATGGGCCTAGGATGGTCAAAAATTCACGGTTTTTAACTTCTAGATTCACATCCTGCAGAATAGCGTGGTCGTGGTAATATTTAGAGACACCTTTTAATTCAATAATGTTTGTATTCATAATCACTTTACCAATCAGTTTTTTATGAAAAAATTATTTTAAGGATTAGGCTTAGAATAATGAACCTTGGCTTCTTGTAAAATTTGGCTACCGTACAATGCATATTCAAACTGGCCATAGAGATCGGCAAGGCTTTTGATATACGCCTTTTGCGCGTCTTTTTCCACCTTTGACCAGTCGCCATAGGTTATTTTATCGATATTCACAATTAGATAATCCTGATTGGGCAATACAAATCCCATAACCTTCAGACCCTTTTCATTGGGAATTTGAAAGGCCAACATCACCACATTGGGATCTGTGTTTCCAGTAGCTGCGCGCGAAACTTTGGTTTTGCTTACCCACTGAAGGTTATGTTTTTTAGCCACTTCTTCAGGCTTTGCACCTTGCTGAATTTCTTTGACCAAACTTTCTCCAACGCTCTTAACCATATCCTTAGCTTGTGCCAGGCTTAAGCGTTCTCGAATTTCTTTTTCCGCTTGTTCCAGTGTTTGTTGCTGAGCTGGCGCATGATTTTTTAAGCGAACAATAGCGGTAACCATGTCAGATAATTTTACCGGCTCGCTGTTGTGATTTTCTTTTAATACCGCATCGCTAAAAGCGACTTTAACCACCTCAGTATTTTCGGCTATTCCCTTTCCGCCTTCACGGCTAAATGGATCGGTGTGTTCAATTTTCAACCCTAATTGATCAGCAATGGGCTGTAAACTAGAAGGCTGTTCAAAGGCAAGCTTCGCGAAAATTTCTGCTTTTTCAGCAAATAGGATTTGCGCTTTCTCACGTTTCAATTGTTCTTTGGCAATATTTTGTACTTCAGCAAATGGTCGTGCTTCCGCATCCTTGCGTGCTATCAGCTGAATAATATGGTAGCCAAATTGAGAGCGAATGGGATCACTGAGCGCGTCGGCTTTTTTTAATGAGAAGGCTGCTTGTTCAAATTCTGGAACCATTTGTCCTTTGACAAACCATCCTAAGTCGCCGCCCTTTTGCGCGGAACCTCTATCTTCAGAAACTGCTTTTGCCACTTCTGCAAAATCGGCACCGTTTTTCAGTTGATCTAATATCTCAGAAATTTTTTGTTTGGCTTTAGCATCTTCTGCCGGATCACTCTTATTCGCAGGGATCAAAATATGACGCGCATGTACGCGTTCTGGAGTAGAAAATGCCGCCTGGTGTTCTTGATAATAGGCTAACACTTCATCCGACGATGGCTGAATGGATTCCGCAATTTTTGGCAGTGATAACTCTACATACTCTAGAGTAACTTGTTCTGGTTTTACAAAATTACTTTGATGAACGTCAAAATAGGATTTAATTTGCTCAGAAGAAATCTGAATATTTTTAAGGGTATGCTCAGCGGGAAGAATGAGATAACCGAAATCACGCGCTTGATCAAATAAAGCAACCGCGTCTTTGACTTCTTCTAATAATGCAAAGCTAGATTGGGCAAGCCCTTGTTCCCATTGCCCGACCAATATATCTTGCTGAAGTGCTTTTCTAAATTCAGAATCGCTATAGCCGGCCTGTTCTAGCATCTGTAGGTATTGTTCTTTTGAAAATTTTCCTTGGCTTTGAAAGGCAGGAATGGTCACTAATAATTGTTCTGCTTGATCGGTTCCCACTCGAAACCCTAATTTTGTTGCAGAATCCATTAAAACATGACGTTGTATTAACGTAGATAAAATTTGGTTGCTTAGGGTATTTTTATCGACTTGATCGCCATATTGTTTAGACATTCGAAGCGCATGGGTCTCGACGTCTGTCCAAGAAATTTTATTCCCGTTGACGTTTGCTGCGATACGACTGCTAGAGCCGGTCGTAAAATAATTAGAAAGGCTTAAAACTGCGGATACTGCTATGGCTATAACAACAAGCCCAACCACTATTCCTTTAGCTTTTTCTCGCAATATTTGCAGCATGATGTTCTCAACTCGATAATTGGCGGAGCGGACGGGACTCGAACCCGCGACCCTCGGCGTGACAGGCCGATATTCTAACCAACTGAACTACCGCTCCAAATGTAAACGTGGTGGGTGTTGAGGGGCTCGAACCCCCGACCCTCGCCTTGTAAGGGCGATGCTCTACCAACTGAGCTAAACACCCAAAATCTTCATAGACAACTTAAACTTCTACTGCTTCCTTAACAAGCACGCCATTTGCAGCGTCTTTCAAAGCTTTCCCAGCTTTAAAGCCCACAACCATGGCTTCAGGTATTTGAAGTGCTCCACCGGTTCTAGGATCTCTTCCTACCCGTGCAGCGCGCTTCTTAACTGAAAATGTTCCGAATCCAACTAAAACGACTTGCTCACCTTCAGCCAATGTCTGCGTAATTTTTTCTAAAATAACATCTAATATTGCAACAGCCTTGGTTTTGGGTAACTCGGCAATTGCGGCAACCGCATCCACTAACTGAGTCTTATTCACACTGATCCCCTTAATCTGGATTCTAAAATATTTCTTCCTGAAAAGCTAAACGCAGAATTGAACGTAAGCTGGGTGTTTTATATCAACTTTGTGCCTAGGCAGTCAAATCTATTTAGCATCTCCTAGCGTTCACTCTCCCTGACTTTATAACCGAAAGAAAAGAACCCTCAAAATATCAACCTTAATCATTAGTTATTTTGATTAATGATGGGTTTTCGTATCGGACCCACTGACAGGCGATTTATTGACGCCGGCCGGGGATTTCGTCACAGGGTTAACTTTTAAGGGCAAAGATCCAGGACAACGCGTTAACGCGACATCCAATACATCATCTATCCAATGCACCGCATGAATATTAAGGCTTTCATAAATTTCTTTTGGGATTTCGGATAATTCACGCTTATTTTCATCCGGAATAATCACATCTTGAATACCAGCACGTCTTGCCGCCAATAATTTTTCTTTTAAACCACCTATGGGTAAAACTTGGCCTCGAAGGGTAATTTCACCGGTCATCGCAACATCTTTGCGAACGGGTATACCGGTTAATATTGAAACTAAAGCCGTACACATTCCGATCCCGGCACTTGGCCCGTCTTTTGGCGTCGCCCCCTCGGGTACGTGTATGTGTATATCATTTTTTTCATAAAAATCGTCAGGGATCCCTAAGGCCCTGCCTCGGCTGCGCACAACTGTCATCGCCGCCTGTATCGATTCTTGCATTACCTCGCCCAGTTTCCCGGTACAGGTTACTTTTCCTTTACCCGGCACCGCCATCGCTTCAATGGTTAAGATTTCTCCTCCCACCTCAGTCCAGGCTAAACCAGTTACTTGTCCAACTTGATCTTCGGCCTCTGCTTGCCCAAATCGATAACGGTGCACGCCCAAATAATGCTCTAACTGTTCATCTCCGACGATATATTCTTTAATCGACTTATTGAGCAGTAGATCTTTAACGACTTTGCGACATATTTTTGAAATTTCTCTTTCTAGGCTTCGAACACCTGCCTCGCGGGTGTAATACCGAATAATCCCGGTAATGGCAGCATCTGTTATCTGGAGCTCATTTGGCAGCAACCCATTTTCTTTGATTTCTTTTGCAATTAAATATTGTTTAGCAATATTTAATTTTTCGTCTTCGGTATAGCCTGAAAGCCTTATCACTTCCATACGATCTAAAAGCGGCAGCGGTATATTTAAAGAATTCGCCGTTGCCACAAACATAACATCGGACAAGTCATAGTCGACTTCTAAATAATGATCATTAAAAGTATGATTTTGTTCAGGATCTAAAACTTCGAGTAAAGCGGATGCCGGATCCCCTCTAAAATCCATGGCCATTTTGTCAATTTCATCTAATAAAAATAAAGGGTTTTTAACCTTGACCTTTGAAAGTTTTTGCAGGATTTTTCCAGGCAAAGCACCAATATAGGTACGGCGATGACCACGGATCTCTGCTTCATCTCGTACCCCACCCAAGGATATACGGACCAATTTTCTTCCGGTTGCCCGTGCAAGGGATTGCCCAAGAGACGTTTTTCCAACACCGGGGGGGCCCACTAGGCACAAAAGAGGGCCTTTCATTTTGGGCACTCTTAATTGAACAGCAAGATATTCTAAAATGCGTTCTTTAACCTTCTCAAGACCATAATGATCTTTATTTAAAACGGTATTTGCGCGTTCTAGATCGGTACTAATCTTGGTGCGCCTTTTCCAAGGCACAGCTAACAGCCAGTCAATATAATTTCTTGAAACGCTAGCCTCGGCGGATAAAGGTGACATCATTTTTAATTTATTCACTTCCACCATCGCCTTTTCTTTTGCTTCTTTTGGCATGCCAACACTGATGATTTTTTCTAATAATTCTTTAATTTCGTTTTTGCCGCCACTTTCTTCATTTAACTCGCCGAGTTCTTTTTGGATGGCTTTTATTTTTTCATTTAAATAATATTCGCGTTGATTTTTTTCAATTTGTCGCTTGACGGTTCCACTGATCTTTTTTTCCATTTGCAGCAACTCAACTTCAGAGTCTATCATCTGCATCAATTCAAATATGCGTTCTTTAAGATTTAGAATTTCAAGAATTTTCTGCTTATCCTGAATTTTCAAATGCATGTGTGCGGCTATGGTGTCTACCAATCGAACGGGATTGTCAATGCTGGTCAGAGAAACGACCACTTCAGAAGAAAATTTATTACTGATTTTTACATACTGATCGAATTTTGCCAATAATGAGCGCACCAACGCTTCCGATTCTTGATCCTCAACCGCTTGCGTGCTAATGGTTTCTACATTGGCTAAAAAGAAAGGGGTGGTTTCGGTAAATTCAAGGATCCGACCTCGCTCTACGCCCTCGACTAAAACCTTAATCGTTCCATCGGGGAGTTTTAGCAGCTGCAGCAGATTCGCCAGGGTGCCCACTGAATATAGACTGCCTGCAGAAGGGGAATCTTCTGACACCTCTTTCTGCGCGGTTAACAAAATTTGACGTGTATTGGCAATCCCATATTCTAAAGCTTTGATCGATTTTTCACGACCGACAAACAATGGAATAACCATGTGGGGATAAACAACCACATCGCGTAGTGGAAGCACCGATATTAGCGTAGTCATTGCTTATCACCCCTTAACGGATCATCAAATTCCTTGGCTATTCATTGGCCTGCCGAACGGCCTTATCCGTATTTTCAAAAATCAATAACGGTTCAGACTCGCCATTTACCACGGACTCATCAATCACCACCTTAGAAACGCCTTCTAATGAAGGCAGATCATACATGGTGTCTAATAAAACATGCTCTAAAATGGAGCGCAATCCGCGCGCGCCGGTTTTCCTTTCCATGGCTTTGGCCGCAATCTTTTTCAGCGCACCCTCTCTAAATTCAATCTCAATATCTTCCATATCAAATAATTTCCGATATTGTTTCGTGAGTGCATTTTTAGGCTCAGTTAATATGCTGATTAAGGCCTTATCATCCAATTCCTCAAGGGTGGCAACAATGGGTAACCTCCCAACAAATTCAGGAATAAGACCATATTTGATTAAATCTTCGGGTTCTACGTAGCGTAGGCTTTCACTCAAAGATTTTTTATCATCTTTAGTCGATACTTCAGCCGAAAATCCAATTCCCCCTTTTTCAGAGCGTTGACGAATAATTTTTTCCAAGCCTGCAAATGCACCACCACAGATAAATAAAATGCCTGAAGTATCGACTTGTAAAAATTCTTGCTGAGGATGCTTACGCCCGCCTTGTGGCGGTACGGATGCAATGGTTCCTTCGATTAATTTTAACAGTGCCTGCTGCACTCCTTCCCCGGAGACATCTCGGGTAATAGAAGGATTTTCGGATTTGCGAGAAATTTTATCGATTTCATCGATGTAAACAATACCCGTTTGCGCCTTTTCTACATCATAATCACATTTTTGCAGCAGCTTTTGAATGATATTTTCAACATCTTCCCCCACATACCCTGCTTCGGTCAGTGTGGTGGCGTCGGCAATGGTAAAGGGCACATCTAATAGACGGGCAAGGGTTTCTGCTAACAGGGTTTTACCGCTTCCAGTAGGCCCAATTAATAAAATATTGCTTTTGCCTAACTCGACACCGTCTTCTTTTGATTTAAGCCCCGATTGCAAGCGCTTATAGTGGTTATAAACCGCAACAGAAAGCACTTTTTTAGCATGCTTTTGCCCAATCACATATTGATCAAGAATGCGGTTAATTTCTTTAGGCGTCGGGAGACGTGTGGAGACGCTTGGTCCTTGCTTTTCCTCAATTTCTTCGCGAATGATATCGTTACAAAGCTCTACACATTCATCGCAAATAAAAACCGACGGACCCGCAATAAGCTTTCTGACTTCATTTTGGCTTTTTCCACAGAAAGAACAGTAGAGTAACTTTCCATCGCCACGACCATTTTGCTTATCACCCATGATTACCTCGCTTTATCTAGTCATATTTTTAATGTGAGGACATTGCTATGAATTTTCAAGGGTCAAATCACATTCTACGCCTTTTAGACAAAAAATAAGGCGCAGATGTGATTTTGTGATCTATCTTTCAGTTACGACAGAGTCAACTAACCCATAATCACAAGCTTCTTTACCGCCCATGAAATTATCCCTGTCCGTATCTTTTTCAACTTGTTCAATGGATTGGCCCGTATGTTTAGCCAGTATTTCATTCAGTCTATGGCGCAGCTTTAAAATTTCCTTGGTGTGGATTTCTATATCCGCTGCTTGCCCCTGAAATCCCCCTAAAGGTTGGTGGATCATAATACGAGAATTCGGCAGACAGCGCCTTTTCCCTTTCGCACCGCCAGCCAATAATAATGCACCCATGCTACAGGCTTGCCCAATACAATAAGTGCTGACATCTGGTTTAATAAATTGCATAGTGTCGTAAATAGCCATTCCTGCTGTGACAACCCCCCCAGGCGAATTGATATATAAATAAATATCTTTTTCTGGGTTTTCTGATTCTAAAAACAGTAGCTGAGCAACCACTAAATTGGCCATCTGATCTTCTACAGGGCCGACTAAAAAAATAATCCGTTCTTTTAACAACCGTGAATAAATATCGTATGCACGCTCGCCTCGAGCCGATTGCTCGATAACCATAGGTACCAATCCTAGTGCTGTAATATCGCCCATAGACGAAAATCCTCCTTTGTTTTACCTAAACGTCGTGCTTAAACAGAGCCTCTACCGTAATGGGCTTTAACGTTATTGTAGCCTTAGCTAGGATCAAATCAATTGCTTGATCGACTAACACAGTATTTTGCACACCCGAAAGCAGCTCCTCAGATTCATAATACATGTTTTCTATGAATTCTGCGTTGCCATAAGCCTTCGCGATTTCTAAAATTTTCTTGCGGATCTTCTCTTTATCGGGCGTTAGTTTTTCTAACTTAACAATTTCACGCAATAACAAACTTAAAGCAACACGCCTAGAGGCATCTTCTTCTAAACCATGGTGATTACAGGTGTCATGGGCTTTATCGCCCATTTTGCGATGTAAATCTTCATGCAGCAAAGCGACTTCATTTTGAACCAATGCAGCCGGCAACTGGATCTCAGTTTTTTCTAATAGTTTGTCTAGTGCCTGTTTTTTCGTTTTTTCCAATACCAAATGGCTAACTTGTTTTTCTAAATTTGCACGTACTTTGCTACGAATGGATGCTAAATCGCTATTGTCTGCGCCAATTTTTTTAGCAAAGGATTCGTCGAGTTCTGCCAATTTTTTTTCTGAAACAGATTTGATAGTCACGGTGAAGCTAACCGGTTTACCCGCTAACTTTTCCATTCTCCATTCAGAGGGGAATATTAAGCTAAGCTCCCGTGTCTCGTTGGCTTTTGCCCCAACTAGCCCGGCTTCAAATCCATCAATAAACGTATGCGCACCTAATTCGATGGATACATCCTGATTGCTGCTATTTTCGTACTTTTTGCCATTTAATAAACTGGTATAATCAATAATCAGCCTATCGCCATCTTTCGCTTCCCGCTCTACCGGTGCAAAAGTTGCTAATTGATTACATAAGTTGTCGATGGCTTTATCAACATCGCTTTCTAGGATATCTGCTTGGTATTGTTCCACTTGAAGTGTACTAAAATCAGGCAAAGTAAATTCTGGAAATATTTCAAATCCAACAATATAGGTTAAATCTTTATTTTCTTCATTAACATTCAGAACTTGCTCGATTTCTGGTTTGCCTGCAGGCGCTAAAGCTTCTTGCTGTAATATAAGAGGTAAGCTTTTTTCAATGATTTTGCCAATGGCTTCATGACGAATTTCTTCACCATATTTTTGTTGCACCATATGCTTAGGCACTTTTCCAGGACGAAAGCCATCAATTTTTTTATTACGCAAGACTTGGTTCATTCTCTGATTAATTTCAGATTGAACATCTGCTGCCGGTATACTAATGGTTAACCGACGCCCTATTTGACTTGTCTTCTCAACGGACACCTGCATGTCTCACCCTCTCAATTAAAATGGTCTTTTAAAATGCTTGCGGGATAAAAAATATATAGTTGGTGCGAAAGGAGAGACTCGAACTCTCACGGGTTTCCCCGCTGGAACCTAAATCCAGTGCGTCTACCAATTCCGCCACTTTCGCATCTATTTGACTTTACACCCTGATTTTGGTGGGCCGTCTAGGGATTGAACCTAGGACCCGCTGATTAAGAGTCAGCTGCTCTACCAACTGAGCTAACGGCCCGTTCAAGTGAATAGGAAGGCTACTACAAATTAAATCACTTGTGCAAGGGGTTGAAAAACTGGGGTGAACGACGGGGCTTGAACCCGCGACAACCGGAATCACAATCCGGGACTCTACCGACTGAGCTACGTCCACCATAAAACCTTCATTGGTGCGCCCGGCAGGACTCGAACCTGCTACCCTCAGCTTAGAAGGCTGATGCTCTATCCAGATGAGCTACGAGCGCTAAATTAATTGGTCGGGGCAGAGGGATTCGAACCCGCGACCCCCTGCTCCCAAAGCAGGTGCGCTACCAGACTGCGCTATACCCCGAAAATATTTTATAAATCAAAATATGGAAATCATCATACCCTTATCATGAGCGATCCGTCAAACCAAAGACGCCGCATTTGATAAATTATATAGCCAGTCCCCAGTGGCGGTCCCACAGCAGTTGACAATCGCTAAGCTTCCCCTTATTAATACGAGCTGAAATTAATCGAGCACTGAACAAGCATGCCTGCACAGATATTAAATGGCAAACGGATAGCCGAGCAAATCCAGCAACACATACGGGCGCGCATCGACGCACACGTCGCCAATGGCCATCGCCCCCCGGGCCTTGCCGTCATTATGGTGGGCAATGATCCTGCCTCTGAAATCTATGTGCGAAATAAACACCTAGCGTGTGAAAAAGTCGGCATTTTTTCCCAATTATATCAACTAAGTCCTTTGATCCCTGAAGCATCCCTAATTGCGCTTATCGATGAATTAAACGCCGCCCCTAACATTGATGGCATATTGGTTCAGCTCCCTCTGCCCGCGCATATAGACCGCCAAAATATTATTGAAAGCATTCGTCCCGAAAAAGATGTCGATGGCTTTCATCCTTATAATTTAGGCCGTTTAGCGCAACAATCTCCGCTGCTACGTCCCTGCACGCCTTTCGGCATTATGGAGCTTTTAAAAACAACCGAAATAGATTTAAAAGGGTTAACCGCAACAGTGGTGGGAACCTCTAATATTGTTGGCCTACCCATGTTATTAGAGTTACTCATTGCTGGCTGCACCGTGACTGCCTGTCATCGGCTGACCACGAATTTACCATTAGCCGTGCAAAATGCCGACTTACTCATCGTCGCTGCAGGCAGCCCTGAACTTATCAAAGGGGAGTGGGTAAAACCGGGTGCAATTATCATTGATGTTGGCATGAATCGCATGGATAATGGGCAATTGGTAGGAGATGTTGAGTTTGAGCAGGCCAAAAGCCGTGCAGCTTATATTACCCCCGTGCCAGGAGGCGTTGGCCCTATGACGGTGACAGCGCTGCTAACGAATACACTTTATGCTTATAAAACGTTACACTTAAAAACAAGTCCGATTGTGAAGATGGAAAATCAGTAAATGAAACCCTGGATTGAAGCACTCTATAACTTTCTCCCGTTTGTTCGAAAAAAGGCCAAACCTAAGGCCATTCACACAATAATTGATCCTGCCGATATACAAGCGCCTTGGTGGGGGATTTTTTTAGTCGAGGAAGAACAGTCGCGTTTTTTTAAAATTGGTAACCTCGTTTTGTGTTTTGATCGCTACAGCTTAGAATGGCGGGTAACCACCTATCGAGAAGGCGAGCAACCGTTTAAAAATTTTGCCGCGCAAGCTTCCAATGAAATTGTTTTAAAACCCTCACTGCCTGATCGTTCCCTACTGTCGCAATTGGATCGTCCTTTTTATATCCCCTCGGGTGAAACGCTGCTGCTCTATGTCAGTTCCCCGATATGGATCAGAATAGAAACCGGCAATCCTTCAATTTTACTCGATGAGGTTGCTGCTGAAACATTGGGGGATACTTGGTTTGGGAAAAATACTTTGGAAGGCGAGCTCTGCTATGCGGGGGAAAGTTATTGCTCCCCCCACCTGGAGGATCTCCCACAAGACACCACCCGAATTATGACGCCTATCTGTATCGAAAATCACTCTAGAGAAACGCTTTTGTTGCGAGAATTAAAAGTTCCCCTTCCCTTTTTATCCGTTTATAGTGATATACAAAATCATCTATGGACCGAACAATTGAATATTCATCATGAGAATGCCAATGATGTCGAAACCAATGTGGTGAAAGGACCTCCATTACCGCTCCAAGATCTTCAACTACTTTGCCCGGCACGTTTTGAGCAAAAACCCGGTTTAAAAAATTTATTTAGCCCTTTTATGTGGAAATAACTTATGCCATCAATCCCTGATCTTTCGTTTCTGTATTCAAACAATGCCTTACTCTTTTTTAGAGAACATGATTTATTAAAATGGGGGGTTTATATTATTGTTGGCATCATGGCCACTCTGTATTTTTCTTGGCTAATGGGTAAGATGCTAGAGAAGCACCTGTCTGCGCATCATTCACAACTCCTACGCCGGGTTATTTTTTATTTAGGGCTAGGTTTATCCCTGTTAATTCCATTGAAAGCAGCAGGATTCAATATTTCAACTTTCGTGGGTGCGGCTGGAATTTTAACGGCGGCTGTTGCATTCGCCGCCCAAACTTCTATTTCAAATTTTTTAAGTGGCGTATTTTTAATTGCTGAAAAACCATTTGAAATAGGGGATCTCATCACCTTCAATGATGTCGTTGGCGAGGTACTCTCAATTGATCTATTGTCGGTTAAGCTTCGAACCAAAGATAATACGTTTGTCCGTATCCCAAATGAGTCACTGCTGAAATCACAATTTAAAAACTTAACGCGTTTCCCCATTCGTCGTTTCGACATAAAAATCCGCTTTAATTCAACAGAGGATTTAGCAAAAGTTAAAAAAATCTTAATGGAAGTCGCCAGGCAAAATCCGCTCTGTCTTGTCTCTCCTGCTCCTGAACTTGCATTTTTAGAATTTTGTGACTCTACCGTTCTCTTGCAATTTTCTGTGTGGGGTAAACAAATCTCATATTCTAGTTTCCAAACCAATATTCAAATGGACATCCAAGCGGCATTTATTATCCACGATATTCGATTATCTTCCCCGACAACAATGATTATGGCACCACAAAGCTAGTTTTTTGAAAAGTAGTTGGACCTTAAAAAAATGTGTGCTAAGCTATTGAAGGTCAGTAATGTTTTTTTATGCTAACAGCATAAAGTGGGCATTCTGACAGATAACCGCGGGGCACTCCTAAATGCATATCGGGAGATGTTCCGTATTTGTAATGACGTCATTTTCTTGGAGAGTTATCAATGAAATCAGTAATTTTAGCTGCTGTTGCCGCAATGTCTGTTTGTGCCCCTGCATTTGCTTCTGAAGCAGCTGTGCAAACAACCACAACAACAACAGGTACAACTATGACTGCAGTAGAATGCAAAGCAGAAATGGATAAGTGCTTAGATCAAGCATGTAAAGATGCTTTAGTTGCTAAGGGCTGCTTGATAGCTCCAGCTAATTAATTCTTAAGAATTAATTGAGAAAGGTAGGCCACGTTTGTGGCCTACCTTTTTTTTGCCTACTCATCTGTCAAACGATATGCCAAAGGGTACCCGTGGCCGTATCCTCTAATGAAATGCCCTGTTCCAACAATGCATCGCGGATCTTATCGGAGGCTGCCCAATCTTTAGCCAATCGAGCTTCATTTCTTTCGACGATACGTTTTTCGATCTCTTCTGGCGTAATGATTTTTCCTCTTAAATTTTGTAAAAAGGCATCCGGGTTTTGCAACAGCAATCCTAATATGTTTCCCAATTTTTTCAAAAGAAAGGCAAACTGACGGGCTCTCAGCAGATCCATCTCACGCAAACAATTCACTTCTCTGGCAAGCTCAAATAAAACCGCTATGGCATCGGGTGTATTAAAATCATCATTCATTGCACCCATAAAGCGTTTTTCAAATTCCAGACCTTGGCTTTGATCATTGTCTGCTTCTGCAAGGAGAGATAATCCTCTCAGGGCTATATATAAACGCTCTACCGCCTTTACCGCCGTATCCATATTGGTTAACGTATAATCAACCGGACTTCGGTAATGGCTGCCAATGGCAAAAAATCGTAACACCTCGGGATCATAATGCTTTAAAAAATCTCGAATGGTTAAAAAATTATCTAACGATTTCGACATTTTCTCTTTGTCTTGCCGCACATAGCCTACATGCATCCAATAATTCACAAATTGCTTCTCAGTTGCAGCTTCCGATTGCGCACGTTCATTTTCATGGTGCGGAAATTGCAAATCAGGGCCGCCTCCGTGAATATCCAAGGTTTCGCCTAAATTTTGTAATGCCATCGCAGAGCATTCTATATGCCAGCCTGGACGGCCATTTCCCCAAGGCGACGCCCAACTCGGTTCATCCGGCTTTGCCATTTTCCACAAGACAAAGTCTAATGGGCTCTGTTTTGCTTCATTCACTTCTATGCGAGCACCTGCTTGCAGCGATTCTAGATTACGATGCGAAAGACATCCGTAGGTTTTAAATTTCTCTACCGAGTAATACACATCGCCATTATTGGCAACATAAGCCATCCCTTTAGCAATCAATGTGGTGATCATTTGGATCATAGGCTGAATATAGTCGGTTGCCCTAGGTTCTACCGTCGGTGGCGTGATCTGTAATGCCGCAAAATCTTCATGCATGGCTGTAATGAACCGTTCGGTTAATGCTTCAAACGGTTCGTTTTTTTCTTTAGCGCGCCGAATGATTTTATCATCGATATCGGTAATATTTCGGATATAGGTAACCTGAAAGCCCTGACTGCGCAAATAGCGCATAATGGTATCAAACACCAAATAAACCCGTGCGTGCCCAATGTGGCAAAGATCATAAACAGTGACACCACAAACATAGAAACCCACTTTCCCTGTCTGTAAAGGGGTAAAAATTTCTTTTTGCTTGGATAAAGTATTATAAAGTTTGAGCATACTGTGCGGCCTCTGCTAATCTGGATTTTGCATTTTCAATGCCAAGAAGATCCAATATTCTGATCAATTCTGGGCCATGTAATGCGCCGGTTAAAGCGGCCCTTAAGGGAAAAAATAGGCTCTTTCCTTTACAGCCTGTACTGTGTTGTAAATTTTTCATCCACTCAGAAAATGTCAAAGTGGGATCATCCAATAACTGAATTGCCGTGTTAAAAAATGGCACACCGGCTTCTTGGATAACTTTTAGCAAATCATCGCTCAATACACGCTTTTCGCCAAAAAGTGCCTGGGCCCAGGCAAGTGCTTCCATCGGCATCACAATGTTGGGTTGTATGGCTTCGACAAAAGCATTTATTTTATCTTCCGGTACCCAGTCTTTTACCCAAGGCGAGAATTGTTGCCAGCATTCTGCAACCGTGCTTTGATGCATGGCGAGTTTTTGCCAATAATTTAATTGTGCCGGATCATAATGCGCGGGGGCTGAGCTAATATGGCTAAGATCAAAATGTTCACACAGCGTTTCTAAGCTTAACAACCCCATATCCGTATCGTGATGGCCTAAGCGGGCTAAATAATTTAAAATGGCCAAAGGATGAAAACCTTCTTCTCTTAACGCTTGAATCGAACGACTGCCATTGCGCTTAGACAACGGTCGACTATCCAGACCCAAAATAGTCGGGAAGTGACCATACTGCGGAATAGGAAGTGCAAGCGCCTGTAAAATTAAAATCTGTCTAGGCGTATTGGTCAGATGATCATCCCCCCTTAATGCATGCGTCACACCCATTAAGGCATCATCAATCGCATTACAAAACATAAAGGATGCGCTGCCATCATTGCGGCGAATAATAAAATCGCCAATATGGCTGGTATCAAAGCGCTGCTCACCTTTAATCAAATCTTGAAATTCGACTTTTTGCTCATTGGAAACTTCAAAGCGTAAAGTAAAGGGTATATTGGCCGCTTTTTTACTTAAAATAGCCTCAACGCTCAATTGACGGCAAGTGCCTGGATATCGAGGCGGCTGGCCCGAAGCCAATTGCACTTTTCGAGTGAGTGCCAATTGTGCTTCTGTACAAAAGCAAGGATATACACTGGCCTTTTTTTCTAAAATTTCGTAGTAGTTATCATAGATGGCTTGACGTTCTGACTGATAATAAGGGCCTTCTTGCCATTCGATCCCTAACCCTTTTAAATCCGCCAAGATAGAATCTGTATAGTGGGTTTCCGATCGACTGAGATCCGTATCTTCGATCCGCAGTAGCAATTGGCCTTTATGCCGCATCGCATATAAATAGTTAAATAGAGCCGTTCGAAGGTTCCCAAAGTGCATAAGGCCTGTTGGGCTAGGGGCAAATCGTGTTTTTAATAGTGTATTCATGCCGGAATTATACATAATATCACGCTTCTATTATAGCCTCTAAAACTTGAATTATAAATATCAAAATCAAATGATAGGCATAAAATCGCAGCATGAAATTTAGTTGATTAACAAATCACCGAATCTAAAAAATGCTAACGGCCAATCCATCATTTTTGAATACATCTCTCACGAGATAAAAGACGGCACTATCAAACCTCAAATGCAACAAAATTTATGGGTACATTTTCTTTTTAATTGTCTTTCCACGCTTTCTGGGTAAAATGGCACTAATGTAAAAAACTATCCTTATCTCAGGAGTAAACATTATGGCAGCCGTTAATCCAATCAATGAACAAGAACTAAAAAGAAAATTTGATGAGCAACATAAGCTCGCTGAAGGTGGAATATTTACAAAAGGTAACCCAGAGGCACAGCTCTATGTTGGGCGCGCTTACGATACAGGCGATGGAACTGCTCAAAACTATGTTAAAGCTATCAGATGGTATGAAAGAGCGGCTAAGCAGGGAAATGTTAATGCCCAACATAATCTAGGCCTTATGTATGCGGCGGGCCGTGGGACTGCTAAAGATGAAAGTAAAGCCTTTGGCTGGTATCAAGAAGCAGCCAATCAAGGGTATATTGAAGCACAGTTTCATCTTGGATGTATGTATGAAAAAGGCATAGGTGTAGACCCAAGTGATGCTACGGCCATTGAGTGGTACAAGAGGGCGTCTGCTAACGGGAACGCTAAAGCAAAAGCCAGCCTTGATCGCCTACGAGTCCAAAAGGTGGGAGCTAAAGTTCTCCGCTCTAAGGCTAATGCCCGAGAGTTCCACTGTCTAACCCTGCTGCCGAGTGCTGAGTTGCTGTGTGGTAGTGGTAGCAGCATCAATGTCTGGGACTTGAAAAAGGGCCGTTTCCTTAAATATATTACATCGCCTGGTTATACTTTCAGCACGGTTTCCAGTCTCCAACTTCTGCCAAATGGTCAGTTGGCAAGCAGCTCATTATTTAGCAATAATATCATAATCTGGGATTTAAAAACTAGCAAACACCTTAAAATCCTTGAAGGGCATACCAGTGGTGTTAAATGCCTTACGCTGGCCCCAAATGGGGAGCTCGTCAGCGGCGGCTCAACGGATAAAACCATCAAGGTCTGGGACTTAAAAAGCGGACAATGCATTAAAACTCTTGAGGGGCATGCCTCTGCTGTTGGCTGCTTAACCCTGCTGCCGAGTGGCGAGTTGCTGAGTGGCTCCTGGGATAAGACCATTAAGGTCTGGAACTTGGAAAGTGGGCAATGCATTAAAACCTTTGAGGGTCATACCAACGCTGTTCGTTGTTTACAGCTATTGCCCAGCGGCGAGTTGGTAAGCGGCTCACAGGATGACTGCATTAAGCTTTGGAATTTAAAAAGTGGTACTTGTCTTAAAACTCTTAGAGGACATGCTGATAGCGTTTTGTGCCTACAGCTTCTGCCAAGTGGTGAGCTGATAAGCGGCTCATATGATAAAACCATCAAGGTCTGGAATTTGGAAAGTGGACAATGCATTAAAACCCTTGAGGGGCATACCTCTACTGTTACCAGCTTAGCCTTGCTGCCGAGTGGGGAGTTGGTAAGCGGTTCGGTCGATGAAACCATCAAGGTCTGGGACCCATCAGAACTTATAGTAGAAAACAAGCTCGTACAAAAAACAGAGGTTGAGAGCGCGCAGCCTTCATCAATGGCGCAGAGCTCAGCTGCATCCTTTTCTGCAAGTTCCAGCTCTTCATCCTCAACTGCTCCTCAATACACAAGAGTCCAAAATCAGCCTCAAGTCTCGTCCCAAGTTGTAAGTGCGTTCTTAAAGCTAGTTACTGAAGGTGAGCAAGACCAAGCGGAAGCTCTGCTTCAGAAAACGCCCGCCCTAGCTCTTGCACCTTCTGACGTCACTGATTTATCCGAGCGTTCATTTAAAGGCATCACTGGCTTTCAATACGCTGTTTGGGCACTTGATTGGCATATGTGGACGATGATTCGAAAATACTTACCCAAAGAGACTACAGCTGAGCAAGTTAAAGAGATGCAAAAAGGTTCCTGGGTGCAGCAACATGGAGTCTCTGCAGCACCCTTGTTGCAGAACTTAGAGAAAGCCTTGCGGACGTGCGTTGATTTGTGGGGACAAGAGAAATGGAAAGAAGGGGCCACTACATGGAACAAACAAGTTGGAGGTGCGCAACGGTTGTTACCGGTGCATGTTGTGAATGAGTATTGTAGAGCCGACCGGCCTTTTGAACCTTGCCCTGACTTTACAGCAGGCCCTCTGCCACGTACTCGAGTGACAGATGAAGGGGAGTGGTATACAGCTACAGCTACTTATAACAATGGGAAATTAGGAGAGACATTTGCTAATGTTCGGGCATCTTATACCCCGGTGGCGCAGTGGAACGGTGCGCTCCAGTATGCTGAGCGGAACGACGGAAGCCACGACCTCAAGGCCTGCCACACTCTATTGGAAACCCGTATGCAACAGCGTGATGCATTGTTTGGGGAGCTTTCAACACTGCCACATGTAGCTAGGCTAGTAGAGCAAAAACATCTAGAAAAACCACATCAAACCTCAATAGTCTCAACCGTTTCAAAACCACAAGAACCAGCTATCACAAATTTAAGCCCGCCTCCTTCTTCTCAATCAGCAAGTGCGTCCTCTGCTCAACCTGTGTCAAATAATATTTATGAATTATCAATGGAAGATTTAACGCTTCTACGAGAAGCACAAATTGCGATGAAACAGAATCACCTGCTATTAAGTAAACTATCAGAGTTTCAAACACAAGCTGCTAATAATCAACAGTCCATTTCAGAAACCCATCAACAATTGCAAGACTTAAGAGAAAGCATACCTCATTTAAAGGGAAAGGCTCTTAGCATTATACAAGCACAAGAAAAAGAATTGATGGAAGTCTTAAGAAAAGAGTCACAAGAACAGCATAAGCTACAGGAGCAGGAGGTTATTTTAAATGACCCTAAATTAAGCGATTATTATTATTGTTTCCAGGTTCAATTTAATAGTATTTTCATTGCCGCAAAAGCTATCCATTCGGATATGGTTGCCAATGACAAAGATACTAATTGGGGAAGAGCTGCCAAAGGAATTGAAAAGATCTCTAAATATATTCCTATCGCAGGGATAATAGGAGAAGTGCTCGCAGGCCCTCTTAACTATTTAGATTACCGCGCTAAAAAGAAAAGCATTAATAGCTTAGCTAATTTTTTTCCAGGTGTTGCAGACGCAGTTGCAGAAGCTCTTGCCCGACAACTAGCACTAGCGCAAAGCCAAGCGATTCAAGTGGTTCAAACAGGGCCAAAAACCGGGTTTGTGCAAAAAAAATTACAAAACTTAAAAAAGCAAAAAGACGCTCTCATACTTAATGACATTGATAATGAAATTAAAACCTTGGCTGATCAGCATTGCCAAAATATTATCGCTGAGATTATGGCAGGCAAGCTTAGGGCTAATCCATCCCCCCACGAAATCATAGAATTATTGCAAGTTGTAATGGGCGCAGATTATGTTTATCAAGGCTCTTGTACTATAGCTGAAGCAAGCGCTGCATCTGCCCCTACACCAATGCCTACTTCTGTCGCCTCTAGCTCTCACCAAGCAGCCGCACCCTTTATGCCAACCTTTGAGGTTCAAAGGAGAAACTCCACCGAGAAAACAAAGGAAGAGCTACAAGCATTAAGAGCCTTGGTAGAGCGACAAGAACGACAGCTTGAAGAAGCTTTAAAAAGCCAAGCAAAACAAGAAGATCATGAAAGGCATGCACAACTTATTGAAGAGCAAAAAAGAAAATCAGCACTACAGGAAAAACAGCTGAAAGAGCTTGAGAAAAAACTCAAAGGAATCGCAGATGCTGCAGGGGTTTCTGTTGACGCTGGTGCCCAACAACAAATATTTGCTCAGCCCTCAGCACATGCATCCGGTGCTGTTTCCCAACAAGAGCTACTAAGAGCAAACCATCTGCTTTCACAGCGCCTACAACAGCTTGAGGTTATTGTTCAAAGCCATACTGAAAGGCATGATATCACTGACTCTGCCGTTTTAAGAGCTCAAGGGGTATTGGAAGGAAAAGCTAAATCAAAAGTTTCCAAAAAGTAAACCAACATAGAACAATATAAAGACCTTAAGCTCGGCGGTTATTTTATTTTAAAAGCTGCACCCAGGTAAGGCACAGAATTGTCGACGTTATTCACAAAATGAAAGAATGACACGTAAAAAGGCAATCGCGCACCAATACCCTAGTTAACTGACAACTTTTTAAGGTATTTTAATTAACCTAAATTCTCGGTCTCAAAACACGTTCCAGTCCGATACGCTTAACCCTAACAGCTTGAAATTTAGGCGTGAATATCTATTTTGAGTACTCCGTACGTCATTCATTCTATTTTTCAAACCCTCCTGTTAGCGTTAAAATTGAATGGCTGCTCCCTTAAAAAAATAGCCGTTATATGATATAATTCCATTTTATACTTTTTAAGGGCGGATAATCTTATGGCCTCAGTCAAACTCGATACCTCATTAGGCTCCATTCTCATTGAATTAGATGAAAAAGCGGCCCCCCTCACCAGCACAAATTTTTTAAACTACGTTAAAAATGGCTTTTATAATGGAACCATTTTCCACCGAGTCATTAAAGGCTTTATGGTACAAGGTGGCGGTTTTGAAAAAGGCATGATCAATAAAGCATCTGATGCCCCCATCCAAAATGAAGCTAAATCGGGTTTAAAAAACGAAGTAGGCACCATTGCCATGGCTCGGACCAACGATCCACACTCTGCTTCTTCTCAGTTTTTTATTAATGTAGCAAATAATGCTTTCCTAAATTTTAAAAGCGAAACGGTAGAAGGCTTTGGCTATTGTGCGTTTGGCAAAGTCACCGAAGGCATGGATATTATTTTAAAAATGAGCGAAGCCGCTACCACAAACCGTGCCGGTCATGGCGATGTACCCGTTGAAGACATTTATATTTTGGCGGCTGAACAGGTGTAATGACGGCATATTTTATTTCCGATCTGCATCTGTCGGCACGTCATCCTGAAATATCAACGTTATTTTTAAAATTTTTAGAAAATGATGCAAAAAAAGCAGATGCACTGTATATTTTAGGCGATTTTTTTGAAGCTTGGGTTGGGATAGAGGAAGAAGATCCGCATGATATTCAAATCATGGCGGCACTCAAAGCCTTTAGCCAAACCGGCATCCCCGTCTTTTTTATACGCGGAAATCGGGATTTTTTAATTGATCAGGCATTTGCAGACAAAACGCATTGTCAGCTTTTGCCTGATCCCACCGTAATTGAATTATATGGTAATCGAGTCGTGCTAACGCATGGCGATCAACTTTGTACGCTTGATATAGGCTATCAGCGATTTAGGCGCTTTGTTCGCCATCCATTGATCCAAAAATTGTTTTTAAGTTTACCCATTCGTTTACGGCGAAAAATGGCCGCATTACTGCGAAGCAATGCTTCTCGTCGCCCCGTCTATTCGAAAAGAAACCCAGAGCCACGCTTTGAGGTTGTGCAGCAGGATGTGTATGCAATATTACGCGACAACCAATCTTCCATTCTTATCCATGGTCATACCCATAGGCAGAACATCCATCATTTTATTTTGGATGATAAGCCTGCCAAACGAATCGTGTTAGGCGATTGGGGAACAACGGGAAATGTATTGGTGTATTCGCAAGACAGTATAACGCTACAATCCGTGTCATGAAGCCAACATTTTACCCAAAGCTCATTTTTCAAAACCGTCTACTCATATGGAGCCATGGTGCATTATTAAGTGCACTCTTGTTATGGTTTTTGCCCTTTTCCCATCCCTTTTGCAAAAAATTCGATAACGCAATCTTCTATGCCTTAAATGGCAGCCTAGGGGAAAGTGTTGCTTGGCAATATTTTTGGGGAATGTTAAACCATCGACGCGAAGTCATGTTGAATTTGATCCTAGCAGCAGTATTAAATATAGGATCGATTATAATGGCTGCCGATCGACAACAAAGAAAAATCCGTATTAAACAAACGGTCTATTTTTGGATTTTTTTTGAAATCGGATTTATGTTACAAGATGGTTTATTTAACCATTGGTTACACGTCACGCGCGATTCGCCTTCTTTGGTTTTACAACCGGTGCTAAAGCTTTCAACGTTACTGAATAATTCCAATATCAAAGATACCTCTACGCATTCTTTCCCCGGAGGGCATGCCTTTGCTTTAGTCTATTGGGCTTCTTTTACCCGTTTGTGCGCACCCAAAAAAATAGCAACCCTTGGAATAAGCATAAGTCTTATTCTCTGTCTTGCGAGATTATTCAGTGGCGCACATTGGTTCAGCGATGTGCTTTTTTCAAGCTTATTAGCTTTAGTTTGGCTTGGGTGGACCCTACAAGCCCCCATATACCGCTGGTGCTGTACGTCTCATCACCCCTTATAGGCCTTAGCCAATATCTGCCGCTAAACATTTTGAAACAATTTCAAAAACGTCGGTCGATAAATTATCTTGAGACAATAGTCGTTTAAGCTCAATTCGTATTTTATCCTGCCGATCGCGGCTTGTCTGCTTCCAATTAGCAAATGCCCTGACCATCCTTGAGGCTACCTGAGGATTTAACGTATCCAATTGAATCACCACATCCGCTAAAAATGTATAAGCCGCACCATTTTGATGATGAAAATGCACTAAATTGCCACTGGTAAAAGCGCCAATTAACGAATAGACCTTATTTGGATTGGTTATCTCAAATGCCGGGTGTTGCATTAATGCTTTAACCACCTCCAATGTATTGGGCAATTCAGAAAGCGCTTGTACCCTAAACCATTTATCCAATACCAAAAGATCGTACTGCCATTTTTCATAAAATTCAGATAATACCTGTTGTCGTTCGGGGCCTTCCCAATTAGACAGCACATTTAAAACGGTTAATGCATCGGTCATATTGTTAACACTTTTCCATTGTTGCAGGCAAAGCGCGAGTGCTTGCGGCTCATTCGTCAACATCAAATACGATAAACAAAGGGCTTTAAGCCGTCTGGAAGCCACTGACAAAGGGCTATACTGGTATCGACCAAACGCTAAATGCGCCTCATACAACGCATAAAAAGATCCTTTTAAATATTCAGCCAGGCTTTTTCTTAAAAACGTTCTCACGGCATAAATAGCATCAATATCTGCCTGTGGTTTTTGCTGCAATAAGTCATTCAGCGCAGGCAGGGTTAAAATTTCAGCTTTCAATGCAGCATCCAGCGTATTGTCGGCAATAATAGCCTCGAATGCTCTAAGCATAAGCGCTGAGACCATTAAAGGACGCTTAGCGTTATAATCCTCTACCAATTGCCATATGACCTGCGAGGCGAGCTTCTGGCCTGCTTCCCAGCGATTAAAGCTGTCGCTATCATGGGCTAATAAAAACGCCCATTCTTCCGCATTTCTTTCCCATTCAATTTTAACTGGCGCTGAAAAGCCACGCAGTAATGAAAGCACAGGCTTTACGGCTAGATTGGGAAATGTAAACGTTTCTGTTTCAGCGCTTAAAACCAAAATTTTATTTTCAGGCAATATATCTTTACCCGTGTTATCTAAAAGCCCAATCGCAACGGGTATGACCATCGGAAGCTTTATCCGCTGATCCGGTGTCGGGGGACACAATTGCTGTAGGGTTACGCAATAGGTATTCGTTAAAGGATCAAATGCTTCCGTTAGCGTAATAACAGGTGTTCCCGCTTGGCTATACCATAAGCAAAATTGGCTGAGATCACGGTTTGCAGCCGTTTCCATTGCATGCATAAAATCTTCCGTGGTGACTGCTTGGCCATCATGGCGTTCAAAATACAAGTCCATCCCTTTTCTAAAGTCTTCAGCACCAATTAATGTCTTAATCATGCCTATCAATTCTGCCCCTTTTTCATAAACGGTGGCTGTATAAAAATTATTAATTTCTATATACGATTCTGGACGTACTGGATGTGCCATGGGACCATTGTCTTCTGCAAATTGAGAAGCACGTAAGCTACGCACATTTTCAATTAGACTGACACTGGATTTAGAGATATCTCTAGAAAACTGATGCTCGCGAAATACGGTAAGCCCTTCTTTTAAACTCAATTGAAACCAATCTCTACAGGTGACACGATTGCCAGACCAATTATGAAAATACTCATGGCCAACGACGGCATCAATCAGATAATAATCAGTATCGGTTGCGGTTTCTGGACGAGCTAGCACATATTTTGAATTAAAAATATTGAGCCCTTTATTCTCCATCGCGCCCATATTAAAATCGTTAACGGCAACGATCATGTAAATATCTAAATCATATTCTCGACCATAGGTGACTTCATCCCACAGCATCGATTTTTTTAAGGCTTCAAGGGCATGCTGGCATTTATCTTGATTTTCTGGCTCAACATATATTTTAAGCGTAACCAAACGCTGTGATCGGGTAATAAAATGATCTTCAAGTGCGACTAAGTTCCCAGCGACCAATGCGAATAAATAACTGGGTTTGACAAAAGGATCTTCCCATTTTGCCCAATGTCGCTCCAGATCCAGATCCCCTTTGCCAGTACAATTGCCATTGGATATTAATACCGGGTATTGTTTTTTATCGGCATAAATCGTGGTGGTAAACTTCGCCATCACATCGGGTCTATCTAAGTAATAGGTAATTCGTCTAAACCCTTCTGCCTCGCATTGCGTGCAGTACATTTTTTTAGAATGATATAGCCCTGATAGCTCGGTATTTTTAGCGGGGTAAATTTTTGTTTTAATTTCCAGTGTAAAAACATCTGGCACATTGAAAATGGTTAAGCTATCACTCTCTAAGCTGTATTGTTCGCTGGGTAATGCGTGCTGATTTAAGTGTATGGATTTTAAAATTAATTTTTCGCCGTGTAATGTCAGCGCTTGGTTTTCAGATTTAGAAATAGAGAAGTTACGCCGGCAGTGCAGTGTAGAATGCACAATAGTTTGCTTTTCTTGTAAATCGAATATCAAATCAATGCTATCGATCCAAAAATGTGGCGGCTGATAATCTTGAAGATAGTGGGTGACTGGTTTACTCATATTGATAAGATCCTTATAACGAATACCGATTTAAAATAGTATAACGTATTCCGTATTGGGTGCCTGGGGCCGACCTACTCTCATTAGGTGCCAGGCACCGACTTTCTCGTTGTGCCCTGCTCATCTATACCCACGCCACTTATTTGCCTTAATGGTAATACTATCCGTTTTTGCAACCAGTTAACCTGCTGATAGCTTAAATACGCCACTTGAGCATGATAATGATTAGAAAATGTATTATTCAGAAAATCACTTATTTTGGCCACCATTTCCACTGGGAATTTTCTAGGCAAGATCTGTAAAAGCATTAGATACGTTTCTTGCTGCCTTATCAAAACTTTTTTAACATTAACCTCAATCGAAGTATAAAATGGCAAACAAGAAACTTCTTCACCGCTTTTTTCTAAAGAAAGGCATACCCTTTGAAATACGGCATCTTTTAAAAAAATACTTTTATTTTGCATAAACTCTTCTGCTAAGGCGCGCATAACCAATTCTGAAAAAAGAATTTTTATGATTGCTTCTTGCCGGGAAAGCTGAGGCTTTTTCAAAACATTCCTCGTACGAACTGTCGCTAATTCTAATATGCTTTTTTGGGTTTTATTGACTGGAGCAATATTCGCATTAGCCGCTAAAAGCGCCATAAGTGCTTGACCATGTAAGTTTTTAGCTGCATGCATAATCGCACTACACCCAAACTTATCGATCCAATTAACATCGGCCCCTTTACGAATTAGAAAGCGTATGACTGATTCATGCCCCCCCATGGCCGCTAATATAAGTGCCGTTCGTTTCTCATCATTTTTACAATTAATATTTCCGGGATCAGCAGCTGAAATATTGGGTTTCAAAAGTGTTTCAACAACCAACAAATCTCCACTGGTTGCAGCAGCTAAAAATCGATCATTTATCATAACTTGTCTATTTTGATAAGAACACAAAACAACTTGTTTTGTAGAAGGATGATTAGGAAAGGCTGCATTATTGCGAGGATGTAACGCAACTTTACTTTCTTCTTGAGCGCCTTCAGTCTTATTAAGAAGAAAAGATTTTTTATTGTTTTCTATATTTCTATAACTATTAAACATGTATTAAAAACCTTCCTGGATTTTAGCTGCATGAATAGTATACCTTCCCCATAAGCTTGTCAAAAAAACTTCAAGTCCATTGAGATCTGCTCAGCTTTTTTAAGATCAAATTAAAATAGAGACACTAGCTCCTCAACTAAAGGATTATTCTGTTTAAGCAAAAAACACTTCATAGTGCTGACTTTAAAAATTGCATCGCTTTAGAAACGATTAGAAGACAACAAGTTCTGTGGTGTGTATCAAAAATGGTTTTACTGGCAAGCAAGAAAAGCATATTCAAAGTCAAGAACAATTAACTGAAAATTTACACAAAAAATTGATATTATTAACCACTGCTTCATGTACGTAAACAATGTAATTAATTCAATCACAGAACCATTTATTGCCATTCTATAGAAATTCGATAACCGGCGGCATTGCGAATATTAATAACCCCTATATCGAGTATTAAATATTGTCCCTTAATGCCCTGCAAGGTACCGCTAATTTCCGGTGTTTTATCAAAATTTAGCGATTGAACTTTATTTGGATATTTTAAGACTGGGTAGTGGATAGAAATAATAGATGTCGATTCGAATAGTTCGATCTCATAGGATCCCAGCGGCAATTGCGTTAATAACTCCTCACGTTTGGCCAATAAATCTATTGGCTCCCCTATTCCTGCCAACATTTTTCGCCAATCGGTTTTATCATTGATCCATTGTTTTAAGGCTACTTCAATAAGCCCAGATTGGTAACGATTTTTGGCTTTTAAAATCGGCAAAGCCTGAGTTGCCCCTTGATCTATCCAGCGCGTTGGCACTTGGGTTTCTCGGGTAATGCCTACCTTTACACCCGATGTATTGGCAAGATAAACCACATGCGGCATAAAACAATGGGTTTGCCCCCATTCGGGTTCCCGACACGTCCCCAGATGAAAATGACATTTTTCAGGTTTTACAATGCAAAAATCACAGCGTGCGAGTGTTTGTGCGCACGGAAAGCAGTAGCCTTGATTATAACTTTTTTTAATCAGTCGGTTACAATAAAGGCAATGGATTTTCCCCAAAAATTTCAGCGTAATGGATTTACCGATACAAGCATTGAGGGGAAAGTCCACGCCATCAATGGGTAATTGATACTCAACCGGATCAGATAACGTTGTTTTTAATTTTTGAATACAGCCTGTTAGCAAAATAGTATTACTCTTAATTTAAGATTAAAGTTAAATTCACGACAGAACAGGATGATTAGCCTTAGAGCTTGCAATTCCTGTCTCTAGCGCATTGGGGCTTTTGCTCAATAGCTTAGCTGCTTCCACTGTCTGCCCGCTCACACTAAAAAGCATTGTTTTTTTAGCCTTATTCATTTCAAGATGAGGAGATATAAACTCCTGCACCCCAAAACCTTCGACTTCTGGCATATCGCGCCCGTAAGAAAGTCCAACAATTTTACTGTTTCCTGCATCACTTTTAAAACCCAATACTAATGCAGTATGTCCACCCTCTGCACCGCGATAAGCATACACTTGGCCCGCCTTAATATCTTGCTGGGGATTGCGTATTATCACCGGTTCATACAAAGCTTCCATCTCGGTCCGTAAGCCTTCGGCTTTCACATTTAACCAAGTCGTAAAATCGGAAATATCTTCCCAGGGCTTATGGTTAAATAGTTTTAAACTTTGGTTTTCATAATGCCACATTTGATGCAGGGTGGCATAGGTTTGGCGACAGCCCGTGATTCTGGCTACCCAGGATGAACAATCTTCGGGTCCATTGATTTTCCTTTTTGCAATTTCTTGAGTGTAGCGATCGGTCTCCCCCCGTTGTCCCCCAAAGGCATAACCACTGTGGGCAAACACCAGCCCTTTCCTTTTATTCTGTAAATTATAATCGCTTGTATAACTACAGCGATCGAAGCGATTATCAATGGCTAACAGATCAATATTAGAGGGAATAGACGTTAAATGAAACAGCGCCGATCCATCTAGCCAGTGGCTTACAGATTGTGGCGCCAAATAGGTTGCCTGCCCTAATTGATCCTTTCCAGTGATCGCAAGATGCATCACTGCAAATGCATTTTTAACATAGGTGGCTTTCGATGAACCATGCAGGGTAACAGGGTTTTCTCCTAAAAAAGTGATATCCGCAGGCGCAGTATCTAGCTTGTAGCCCTGCGGCATTTCCCACGTCCGAATAAGGGTATCCCAATAGGTGTGCAAAAATCTTTCACTGCCTTTAATAATACCATCTTTTGCGGCTTCTTTCACATCCCCATTTTTAACTTTTTTAGTAAAAGTAAGTTTATTCGTCTGCAAAGAAATGGTGGCCTCTTTATTATTTTCTATGGCACCCTGTAATTTTTGCATTAATGCAAAATCCAGCTCGAATTTTTCAAAAATTGTTTTTTTTAGGGCTTCCACTTCGGCTTCAGTTTTGCCAGACATCGCGCGCATAACTGTTGTGATCAGTTTTTTAAGCTCACGCTCTTCTGCTTGCCTAAAGTCTTGTTCCGCTTGAAAAGCCGCTTTAAGGTGGGGAATGGTATCGGAGAGTGCACAGGCCACTTCTACAATGGCTACCGTTTTGGGATCTTTTAAGGGTTTATTTAGTTTTGCTTTTTCTTGGGTAAAATCAAGATTTGCTTGGACAACGCCTGCGGGTGCTGACATGATGATTCCTCTTGGGTATTATCGTTGAGTTTAGCGAACGGCCACCTCGACGGCTTCTATTTCAATACGCGGATCTTCCTCTCCTTCCTGCTGTTCCGGCAAAAATCCACCGGCCTGCATTTCCCAAAGTTTAGCATAATGCCCACGCTTTTCTAATAGCGCATGATGGCTGCCATCTTCTACCACCTCACCCTCTGAAAACACTAAAATTCTATCCATATCCGATAATGTGGATAAGCGATGTGCAATCACAATCGTGGTGCGATCCTGCATGAGATATGCTAAGCCTTCGCGGATTTTAGCTTCTGTCAGCGAGTCTAATGCCGAAGTCGCTTCGTCTAAAATGAGAATAGGTGCATCTTTTAAAATTGCCCTCGCAATGGCAATTCGCTGCCGCTGTCCCTCCGAAAGCCTTAATCCTCGCTCGCCCACCGTGGTATGATACCCCTCAGGCATCAACTCAATAAATTCATGGCAATGTGCTTTTTTAGAGGCTTCAATGACTTCACTATCACTGGCCTCCAAACGACCATAGCGAATATTTTCCAAAAGGCTGCGATGAAATAGCATGGGATCTTGTGGGATCATTGCAATTTCTGAATGTAGGCTATCTTGAGTGACTTCAGCAATATCTTGATTATCAATCAAAATCCTACCTGAACTTACCTCAAAAAATCGCAAAATAAGGCTTGCAAAGGTGGTTTTGCCGCTGCCAGAAAACCCAACCAATCCGATCTTTTGGCCACCAGAGATCTTTAAGGATTTATCGCGAAAAATATTTTTTCCTTTATCATAGTTAAAGGTCACGCGTTCAAAAACAATTTCGCCCTTATTGACACTTAATACAGGGGCATTCGATCTATCCACAATTTCGTGCGGGACATTCAACAAAGAAAGTGCTTGTTGGCAAATCCCGAGTTCTTGAGAAAACAGCAAGAAATGGCTAGCCAAATACCATAATCCTTGCATAACCGTCATTGATAAAGAAAGAATAAACGCAAAATCGCCAATGGTGACTAAATGACGCTCTTTTGCATAAATTAAAAATCCGAGCATAAATCCAAACAGTAAAGTAACCGACGTTCCTTGCAAAACTTTAATTTTAAACATATGCCATTGTAAGATTTGTTCTTTGACTTTAGTGTCTGCAACATATTTTCCAAGATATTCTTTTTCAAATGCCGTGCGGGCAAACAATTTTGAACTGACAATATTTGTCACACTATCGACCAGATTCCCCATGCACACACTATTACTTTCAGAAAATTCTACCGCATATTTTTGTGTATTTTTATAAAATAGGAAGGTAACCCCTAAAAAAACACAAGACCACACCACCAATATTAAGCTGCAAATGGGGCTAACCAAACTCATCGTAATGGTGGCAATCACCAGTGCCATAACTTGAGAGAAAAGTGGATCCACCATTTGGGAGATAACGGATTCAGCGCCCCTTGCCATATCGGCGACTTTATTGGAAAGCGTACCCGTAAAGTTTCTTTGAAAGTAGCTATACGCATGTTGCTGTAAATAGGCAAAGAGCGCATTAATAATATCAGCCCGTACAGAGGGTAGCGTTTTAACTTTAAAATAATCAAATAATGCCCAAGAAAAATCCATGGCTTGGTATAGCAAAATAAAAAGAACCGCGGGGATCCAAATTGTACTGAATAACCCTTCGGGTAGGCTTTGATAAGAAATCAGCGTATCAATAATAACTTTTAATAAATATGGGCTAAAGGAAGTTAAAATTGCATATAGAAATACTGAAGCTAACATCCCAAAAAATGTTAAACGGTAAGGGCGTATAAAATGCCATAAAAAAGAGGCCAGTGTTTTTGGTAACATAGGCATTTGATCCCAAGTTGACGATAAGAATTTTTCGATTCAATAAAACTATATCATAGTTCGTTGACATAATTCAATCGACTATCGGGCAGGGACAATATTTCTGACTTTGTGAATGATTTTATAGTTTTTTTGTATTGGGGTTTACACGGTCTCAGCGGCATCAATCATTTCAAAGCCTCGCATATGCACGGTGCCTTGATACACCTTATCCATCTGTGAATACACCTGGCACCAATCGCCAGAGGCTAGAAACCGGGGCAGAATTTTTTTATTGTCTTGTATTTCCTCTAAGCTAAAGTAACGTTGAAACTGTACCGAGCCCCCTTGATCACACCAGCTATCTGTCAAGGTGCCGGCGATTGTCGTTGTTTGAAAATAAAAATGAATTTTATGCTGGTGATCATTTAAATCAAAGCATTCGAGCACATGCAACAGTGGACCTGTTTTAACGCTAAGTCCCGTTTCTTCATAGACTTCTCTTTCCACGCAGTCTGTTAAGCTTTCAGATAATTCTAAACGTCCCCCAGGCAAATACCAGTATTCCCCATTATCGCTTACCAACAATAATCGGTTATCTTCTACAACCAATGCGCGGGCAGCAATCCTAAATTGAATTTTATCCTGCACTTTATCGATACCCTTGATAGGATTCTTTTAAAATAATGCTTAAAATACCAGATAACAATAAGGAAATGGGTAAAACCGCTAATGCAATGGAATAATCCTGCACAGAGGAGATCGGTAGACTATTGCCCAAGCCAACGACATTATCCAAAAATTTTCCAATAATAGGGGGGATCAATGCCCCACCAATCATAACCACCATATTGGTAAAAGCAACGGCTGTGGCACTGACTTCTGCACGAGAAAAATCATTGCTGATGGCAAAAACCAATATTTGTGCACTGGCAAAAAATGCAGAGAAAAACAGCAATGGGTACATCCAATAGAGAGAGGCAGTGGGGGTAAAAATCACGAATGCCATTAAAATTGCAGACACAAATGAACCGATAATTAAAGGCTTACGTCGGCTTTGCAGCGCATCCGATACTAAACCCCATATTGGCCCCCCCAACGCAAAGCCTAAAAATATCATGGAAGAACCGACGGCTGCATCATGCTTGGACATGCCAACGACTTTCAAAAAGCTGATTGCCCAAACTTCCGCAAAGCCTGAAATCGGCAAAAAGGTCAAACACCCAATCAACCCACTTATCCACATTTGCGAGCTTAAAGCCATGCCTTTTAAACTTGAAAATTTAGTTCGAATATTATCGTTTGATCCGGAAAATTGCTGGATCACATTTTGGTTTACATTAGCGCCATCGCGTATCACCAGCCATAATATCAGGGTTAACACAATTCCGATCAACGCAGAATAATAAAGGGTAGTCTGCCAATCCATATGTTCGACTAAATAACTAATGGTTACGGCACCCGTTGTTGCTCCGAGCATGCCTAAGGCCGTACAGATCCCCGCCATCAATGCAAAGTATTTTTGCGGTAACCATACACTGGAAATTTTAAGTACACCGACATACGCAAAAGCCGATCCGAATCCCACTAAAAATCTGCCTATTTGCGCAATCACAACAATAGAAGTCGCCGCAAATAAATACGTGCCTATTGCACAGAAAAAACAAGCAAGGGTTAAAATTTTACGGGGACCAAACCTATCCATCATGATCCCAACGGGAATTTGCATCGGTGTGTAGGCGTAATAATAGCAAGCGGCTAAATGGCCAAAGCCCGCCTCCCCCAGCATAAATGTTTCTTTTAACTCGGCGCTCATCACACTGGGCGCTACGCGCAAATAGTATTCATAACAGTAAAAAGCGGCCCCCAGAATACACATGGTAATTGCTGAAGCCGTAATGCCCTTTTCCGCTTTTTTAGCTTGGTGTGATTGTTCGAGCTCTTCAAAAATCGAGCCAGAAGGCAGATCCATGACTAATACCTCATGCTGATTGCAAACGCTTTATTCATTTTGCCGAATGGGCATATGACTTAAAGCTTGTTGCTTATTATTTTGGCTATATTGGTCGGGGCGAGAGGATTTGAACCTCCGACCACATGCACCCCATGCATGTGCGCTACCAGGCTGCGCTACGCCCCGAAGGACTGGATAATAACACTAGAACAGGTGGGTTGGGAATGATCTATGCGGGCAGCGTATCAATTGGCTGTTCCTGACCCGGATATTCTTGCACTTTATCTTTCAGTTTTTGCCCCGCTTTAAAGGTGACGACCCTCCTCGCATTGATCAGTTTGGGTTCGCCCGTTTTGGGATTTCGTCCGGGACGAGCCTTTTTATCCCGTAATTCGAAATTACCAAAACTAGAAAGCTTTACCGAAACTCCGCTTTCTAGGCTGGTCCGAATCGCTTCAAATACGTCATCGACAATATTTTTTGCAACTAGCTTGGTATGGCCTAGCTCTTTTTGTAATCCTTCAGAAAGCTCAGCTTTCGTCAGCGTGGTAGTCATGAGTTCATTCCCTTAAAGTCGCCTGAAATTGCCTAGTCAACGTGGAAAGCACTTCTTTAATAATCGCATTCACTTCCTCTTCTACTAGCGTGCGCGATGGATGCTGTAAAATCAAGCTAATGGCCATACTTTTTTGCGTTTTTTCGATTCCCTTGCCTTGATACACATCAAAAAAAGCAACATTTTGCAAAAAGGGTCCGGCACAGCTGACAATCGCTAATTTAAGTGCATCGGCAACGATCTCTTTATCGACGATAACGGCAATATCCCGTCTAATTGCTGGGTATTTAGACAGAGCTATAAACTTAGGCAGTGTCCCTTTCCTTAAGCCTGCCATGTCTATTTCAAATACAAATATCGGCCCTTCTAATTCAAAGGCTTTAACCAATCGGGGATGTAATGCCCCTAAATATCCAATGATTTGATTACTCTGGACAATGTGGGCAGTCTGCCCAGGATGCAGCGCTGGATGTTCCCCTTTTTGAAAATGATAATCACTGCCAGTTAAGGCTAGCAATGCTTCGACATCCTGCTTGATATCATAATAATCGTGCAGACGTTGCGGGGCCCCCCATTGCTCTTGATACACGGTGCCACCACAGATCCCTGCCAACATTTCTTTTTCAATGATTTGGGAAGGATCGCTTAAAAAACAAGTGCCCATTTCAAAAAAGCGCGCTCGCATTAATTGCCTGCGTTGATTATATTGTACCGCCTGCAATAATCCAGGCCATAAACTAATACGCATAGCCGCCATATCGGTGCTAATGGGATTACTCAGTATAAGCGGCGCAGAAGAAAATTCAAAAATTTCAGTAAGTTTTGGATCAATAAAACTATAGGTAATGGCTTCTGAAAACCCTCTACCTACTAACATTTCTTTAAATCTTATCGACGGAATGGTTGTTTCTGGTATCGGGAAAAATTCTCTTTCTCCCCTTAATTTTTCCGTGGGTAATTGATGAAAACCATATAGCCTAGCAATTTCTTCTATCAAATCTACTTCCAGTAGAATATCTTGCCTAAAACTCGGTGGCCAAACGGTAAAGCCCTCAGGCTTGCTGTCGACCCGCATTTGTAAATGCGCTAAAAAATTTAAAATTTCTGTATCGGTTAACGTTATCCCTAACATTTTTACAATACGTTCTTTCCTTAAAAAGATAACGGGCTCAGCCGGCAGATGAATCGTATTTTTTTCTTCGACAATAGAACCGGCCTGACCACCGGCTATTTCTACAATAAGCTGAATCGTACGTTCTAATGCACGTCTGGGTAAGTTTGGATCAACGCCTCGTTCAAAACGGTAGGAAGCATCTGTTTTTATCCCATACCGTTGTGCCGACAAACGAATGGCGACGGGGTCAAAATAGGCACTTTCGATAAAGACATCCACGGTTTTATCGGTAACGCTAGACTGTAGCCCGCCCATGACGCCTGCAATTGCATGTGCCCGAGTTTTATCGGCAATCACCAATGTTTTTTCATCCAATTCAATTTCTTGCTCATTCAGCAATTGTATTTTTTCGCCCTGTTTAGATTTTCGCACCACAATTTCAGAATCTAATGCATGCAAATCAAAGGCATGCAACGGTTGACCCAATTCGAACATCACATAATTAAGAATATCGATGACAATAGAAATACTTCTTACGCCTGCCAATTCTAAGCGTTCTGTTAGCCAAAGTGGCGCAGCACCCGCGTTATTGATACCCTTGATAACGCACCCTAAATATCGAGGGCAAAGCTCAGGCGCTTCTATGCGCACGGCACAGGTATTGGAAATGGTCGCCGGTGGCGCTACAGTTTTACTCGGTTGGTAGCGTAGATCATTTGCCATAGAAAGTTCTCTTGCGATCCCTTCCATACTTAAACAATCTCCCCGATTAGGAGGTATTTTAAGGGTCATCACCGCTTGTGGCTTATCAATCGTTCCAAGCGCTAGATGCTCAACTTCTATCCCCATATGGGTTAATTGATCGGCCAATTCGGTCATAGAAGCCTTTGGATCGACAAAGCTTCTTAGCCAATGTTCGCTAACTTTCATTTTTAATCCTCGTATTACGGTGCCCTTATTTCCCTTTCCAAATTTCCTATTGAAGGGCTCTAGAGTGGGGACTGCTGTTCTGTAATCACACAGTTTAGCGAACTTGCCCTAAAGAGCAAAGGCTAATATGGTGCCTCGCACCAATCTACTCTCATTAGGTACCAGATACAGGATTCAGCCGATATTTATGTTTAGCCGCATACGCTTGAATTTTTGTTAAATCGATGTGCTTTTGCCGACAAGCCTCTTTATTATAAAATACAGCCAGTTCTTGTATGTCCAACATAGGAAGCTTTTCCATCGAATGCCCTTGTAATACTTTTATGGCTAATCTGCCGCCCTCTTCGCCTATCATGCGTTCAGACACACCGAGTGCAATCGTGGCACCTATTTGAACGGTTCCTTCATCGGAGGTAATTAAGGGGATGGCACGTTCTGCAGCAATTGAGACTAACATTCGAATGCCGCTTGCCAACAAATGATCTTTTAAAATTAATATTGCTTGGCTGTCATTGCTTATCGATTCTGTCGCGGCTTTCAATTCAGAAAAGGTTTGAATACTTTTTATTTCGATCCTGATATCTATCTTTTTTCCATAGGCAATAATTTCCGCGACTTCCTGATGATTTTTCTCATTGCCACTATGAAAAATCAAACTTACATTTTTGATCCCTGGCAGAATTTCACGAATAAAATCCAGTTTATTTTTTCCACCAATTTCATCTAACACTCCAGTGATATTCAGGGGAATTCGTTTTTGGCGTTCGCTTTCGGCATAAATACCTGCAAGACTGACAATCGGTTGATGTTTAACAACGGCTAAGGCCATCTGTGTTGCACTGGTACCAATGGGCACCACCAAATCGACACCTTGTCCGACAAAAAGTTCGAGGATATTTCTTTGTAATTTAATATCCCCTTGTGCCCCCTGTTCATTAAAAACCACTTGCGGATATTGTTCATGCACTTTTTCTGTAAACCCTGCGACAATCTCGCGAATGGCTGCGTGTTCAATCGGCATTAAGATACCAATAGTAATTTTCTTTGCTTCTGGTTGAGCATCTCCCAATCCATAGCAAATCTCAACGCTAGATAACAGAACAAAAACCAGTTTTAAAGCTATTTTAAACATCCTAAAACCCTTCAGATCATTTTTGAAAAAAGAAAAATTTAACTAAACAAAAATAGCTTTGCCAACGATAGCCATTGTATGTTTTTAAAGATAGGTTTTGATAAAGGAAAGTATTGAATGGTAACATTTCGAAATCCTTAAATATTTTTTACACGGGAGAAAATAGGCACATTGGGTGTATTACCAACGCCATCCAAATTTTCTATTCAGTGTATTTTTTGTAGATTTCATAAAAAGGAGCGTATCTTGTCACACAATAGATGTCAAGAAAAATCATCTATCCGTGTCTATCCAGTGGTTGATACGCTACCCTTGTTTCATTAAAAGGCCTAATATTTTTAACGCCTAAAATGCCCAGCGATAAAAAGCGGCTAACCAAAAGGGTGCCTCTTGTCCTTTAGTGGTCGCATTGACAGCCAATGATACGGTGCCAGGTCCTACTTTATGATCCATCCCCAATGAGCCTCGTACCCAAGTGCGATGCGTGCTTATCGGCGATGCTAAGTCAAATGCAAAAAGGCCTAGCACTTGACCTCGAGCGTGTGTTTGCTTTTGATAAAAACTATGTATGCCCTCAACACTGGCGACAATAGATGTTTTGTCATGATTGATAGGTAATCGGCTTTTGATCCCTAAACGCGCATTGCGGGTAGCGATGCTTACGCCATTAAACCGGGCTGGAAATCCCCCACCATTTTCTGTATACCCTTTCACATGCGTATATTGTGCACTCAGTTCTGCATAAGGCGAAAGTCGTAATGCCCGAGCCTGGATCCCTTCTTTCCATTCTAAACGTGCTCTAAAAGCAGGACTTTTAGCCCGAGTTTTGGCTTTAGAACTATCAGGATTACCCGCATTGATATATCCTCTAGAAATATTAAAATCACTCCAGTGGTGAATAGCACTCACAATTACAAAAAGGTTTTTAATCGGTAAATGGTTAATCAGTTCCGCTACCACATATTGACCGGTTGAACTCGCCCGTCCACCCAATGCGAGCGCTTGACGTTCTCGAGTTTTGCCTAATCCTAGTTGAGCTTGTAGACCTGGCAACAACCGATAGGCAGCACCTACTTCTGCTAAGCCACCCTCAGATTGCGAAGCCATTTTACCCCAGTCTCCCCCGATCCACATGCCTGTCTTTTGCTCATTTTCTAATAATTTAGACAATGGGTTCCCATTAGCTCCATGCAATATAGTACTGGTTATCTGCATTGCAGCTGTAGGAATAGGAGTGATACTTAGTAAACTTTGCTGTAAATCTGCGAGCGTTATTAATCCACTTCCTGTGGTACTGACTCGTGCAATAAAGGCATGCTGATTCGCTAGCTGCCCTACCACAATAGAGCCATCGACATTGACAGCTTTAGCTTCAGAGGTAATATCCGCTGGAACGATGACACCATTGGCTCTTAACCAATCGTCAACCGTTTGTAGTCCCCCTGTTTGCGTCCAGCGAAAGGCGTGACTGCGATAATGCTCATCCATGACCGACCCAACCACCACGCTGCCATCATTATTAGCGCCATTCGCTTGAGAGTCGTGACCACCCGGTAATGTCCCCAGGTTTACCATTCCGCTTGCTTGCGTCCAGCGAAAAGCGCGAATGAAATTAAACCCATCAACGGCCCGCCCCACCACCACGCTACCATCACTATTAACGCCATTCGCTGTAGAACTAACACCACCCGGTAGTGTCCCAAGGCTTACCATTCCCCCTGCTGAGGTCCAGCGAAAAGCTTTGTTAGAATCTCCGCCATCAGCAGTAGACTGCCCCACCACCACGCTACCATCATTATTAACGCCATAAGCTATAGCGGCAGCGCCACCCGGTAGTGTCCCCAGATTTACCATTCCCCCTGCTGGGGTCCAGCGAAAAGCCTGATGGTTACCAGCATTACCAGCATTATAAGTATGCCCCACCACCACGTTGCCATCACTATTAACGCCGTAAGCTTGAGAGGCGGTGCTGCCCGGTAGCATACCCAGATTTACCATTCCCCCTGCTTGCGTCCAGCGAAAAGCGCGATTGGCATTCGCTACGCCATCATAAGACTGTCCCACCACCACGCTACCATCACTATTAACGCCATTCGCTTGAGAGGAAACGCCGCCCGGTAGTGTCCCGAGGCTTACCATTCCCTCGGCTTGAGCCCAGCGGAAAGCACAATTAATATTAGCTTGTCCATCAAAAGCCTGCCCCACTACCACGCTGCCATCACTATTGATGCCATAAGCATAAGAGGAAGCGCCATTATTTAAAGTTCCAAAATCTGTTAGGGCACCTGGGGCACCGTGTGCCGCTAATGGGCATAAACTGAAAGCAATTAAGGCTAAGACAGAAAAAGAATGCTGTTTCATTGGGTATTCCTTTACAACAAATAATGACATCCAGCCACTATCAATGGCACGGTAAAGCTTTACGCATTTATATTATTTATAGTAGACAATTATGACTATTTCCTTATCCCTCCTTTTCTAAGGATGAGCCAAGGAAAGCCACAAATGACGAAAACGAAGAGCCAGTGGATAGCTGCAAAGCAGCGTGAAATCAGACGGAGGCTTATGGAATAGATCACATAAAAATGATTTTTGATAATATGTATTTACAACTTTGGAATAATTAATTTCAATTTTTCGGCCAACGGACTATTGATGACCGTTTTAAGGGTTGCCGGATTATGCATAGGCAGATCTTTGATTTTTTCACCCTTCAATAGTTTTACAACCATTTCGCCGGTTTCTTTTCCTATTTCATAATAATCAAAACCAACGGCTGCCAAAACGCCTCTTTCTATCAACAGCGGATCATTACAAAAAAGCGGTAACGCACCGAGGGGTCCTGAAGTTGGCTGGTTGGCAATATTCACTACCGTTTCAATGGCCGAAACCACCATATTGTCTTGCGGAAGATACAGAGCATCTGCTTTACCAATTAAACTCTGCATGGCTTGGGCAACATCTTTGGTAGAAGAAATGGCCACTGCGTGAAGATGAATACCCTTATTTTCGACCAATGCTTTCAAGCTATTTAATGTAGAAACAGAATTGGGCTCAGAAGGATTATATAAAAATCCGAGTTTTTTTACGGTGAGCATTTTTTGCATGATTCGTACAATCGCTTCTAAATTTGGCGTATCGGTAATGCCGCTAATCGGATAATGAGACTCGCCCGGCTGTAATTTTGCCGCTTTAGCATCATTCACCGCGGCAAACACAATTGGCACGGTGTTGTTTTGCCGTTTTGCCGCATACAAGACCGTTTGCGCAGAAGACGTTGAAATGCCCACAATCACATCTAAAGGTATGCTTAATAATTTTGTTGCAATTTGAGTAGAGGTGACTATATTACCTTGTGCATTCTCATAATAAACTTTTAAATTTTTATCTGGCTCATAGCCGTGCTTTTTTAAAGCAGCAAACAACCCTTCGCGAACGGCATCTAAGGCCGGATGTTCCACCATTTGGCTAATACCTATCGTTTTAGCATTGGCTTGATCGATTGTATTACCCCATGCCGGGAAAAAAGAAAATAGGCTTAAACATAAAAGACATACTATTCGACACATATAAAACCAATAATCGCATTTACAAAATTTTGCTAATTTTAAGAGGTTGTGCTGCAGAACGTCAAGTTAAGAAGCTCGAAGGGTCTCTAATAGCTGTTGCATATCCTTAGGGATCGGCACTTCCCAACTCATTTCTTCATTGGTAGCCGGATGTATCAGGGTTAAGCTTTTTGCATGCAATGCTTGTCTTGGAAATGTCCTTAGACAGTCCCGTAATGTTTCGCTGGAATTCGGGGGTAAACGCAAACGCCCGCCATAGACTTTGTCCCCGATAATCGGATGATAAACATGCGCCATATGGACACGAATTTGGTGTGTTCGACCTGTTTCTAGCTGAACTTTAAGATGGGTATGGGCTTTAAACCTTTCAATCACTCGATAATGTGTCACTGCGCGCTTGCCGGTTTCCACAACCGCCATCTTCACCCTATCATGCGGATCTCTTCCCATTGGCGCATCCACCGTCGATCCAGACAACACACTGCCATACACCACGGTTTCATACACACGCTTAACGGTTCTGGCTTGTAATTGGGCGACGAGTTTTGTTTGCGCCACTAAAGATTTTGCAATCACCATTAGGCCGGTAGTGTCTTTGTCTAATCGATGTACAACCCCCGCCCTTGGAATTTGATTTAAGCTGGGATAGAGATACAGTAAAGCGTTCGTTAAGGTGCCCTGTCTATTGCCCGTTGCCGGATGTACCACAAAATTGGCAGGTTTATTTATCACAACGATATGCTCGTCATCATAAATGATGTCTAAGTTAATCGCTTCACCCACCCAATCAAGCACCACCTCAATGTAAGCATCCACCTCAATCCGATCGCCTTCATGCACTTTATCGCGCGGACGTTTACAGTTTCCATTGACGGTCACTTGGTTTTTTTCAATAAAGTCTTTTAGACGCGAACGGGAATGTTGCGGAAACGCTAAAGCCATAGCCTGGTCAAGTCGTTTTCCAGACAATTCTGCTGATACTTCAGCTGCTAATAAAATGTGTTCAGTGGGTTCACTCATAGTACGAAAACCAGCTTACATTAACCTTATATGAAAATCAAGAAAAATATACAGCACTCAACTTTAGAGATAGTTAAGAAACTAAATCCAATACCCCCTAAAACAGAACGCTTAATGGCGAAAAACGCAATTAATTGCGACAAGACCTATCTTCGGTTAAACTTACGCAATTGTACGCTAATTGTAAATGGGGCTTCTATTGTTTAATACACGTATTCTGATAACCTTACTTGCTACCCTATTGTTAACGGGCTGTAAAACCGATAATAAAGATATTTATAAGGGTATGTCTGCCTCAGAAATATACGCACGGGCTGAAAAAAATGTGTCCAAAGAAAATTTTACACAAGCCGCTAAAGACTTTGAAGCGTTAGAAGCCCGTTTTCCCTATGGCGAATATTCGGATAAAGCCCAGCTTGGGTTAATTCATGCGTATTATAAACAAAATGATTCAGCATTAGCGCTTTCTGCTGCCGATCGCTTTATCCGTATGAATCCGCATCATGCAACGGTTGATTATGCCTATTACTTAAAAGGATTAATTACCTTCGATCAAAACTATAGCTTTAGCTTTCGATATTTTCCGCTCGATAAAAGTGCCAGAGATCCTGCAAGCGCACAAGAGTCTTTCGATGCTTTTAAAGAAGTTGTAGACCGTTTTCCAAAGAGCCAATATGCCGCTGATGCAAAAAAACGTATGGTTTTCTTGCGCAATCAATTAGCCAATCATGAAATACAAATTGTTGAATATTACGTAAAACGCGGTGCTTATCTTTCAGCAGCAAATAGAGCCAATTATATTGTCAAACATTTTGCAAATACCGATGTTGTACCCAAAGCACTTTCTGCAATGGTGGTTTCCTACCGTCGTTTAGGTATGCAACAACTTGCTGAAAGTGCATTAAAAACATTAGAGACTAATTTCCCAGACAGTGTAGATGCCAAAAAATTGCATCCCTAAAAACGCATTAAAATATGAATAAAACGTGGGCCGCTTTAAAACCAGGGGATAGTGTCGAAATCATCGCCCCAGCCAGTGCTGGATTTACCTCAGGTGATTTACAACAAGCGGCGGAATTTTTAATAAGCCTTGGCCTTAACCCTATCTTACCTTCTGAACTAAAGAAGACCTCTCAATGGCTAATTGATAATGGCTCTGATCCTTTCTGTGCCAATACCGATGAATATCGGGCAAACCATTTTTATGAGGCGTGTCGCAATGAAAAGAGCCAAGCCATTTGGTGTATGCGCGGTGGTTACGGGTCTTCCCGTTTAATCCCTTTGCTAAACCCACTGCCCCCACCAAAAACGCCAAAATTATTTATCGGCTTTAGCGATATAACCGCATTGCATATATTCATGAACCAAAAATGGGGATGGCCAACCATCCATGGAAAATGTTTATTTCAATTTATTCATGAACCTGAAAAACACGAGCCATCGCTCATCGAAATGCAACAATTAATATTTGGCCAACCAATTTTAAATTACGATACCTTAACGCCGCTCAATATACAGGCAAACATCGCGCAATCGATAACCGCATCCATGACCGGCGGCAATTTATGTTTAGTTGAACATAGTATTGGCACCAATTGGCAAATTGAGACCAAAGGTAAATTTTTATTTTTAGAAGATGTCAGAGAACGCGGCTATCGTTTAGATAGATCTTTGGAACATTTATACCAAGCCGGGATATTAACAGGTATCAAAGCTTTAATATTAGGCGATTTTATCCCCGAAAAAGAGAAAGATGGCAGCGATTTTTGCCCTTATGCGATCAGGCGATTTGCGGAAAAATTGCAGGTCCCGGTCATCTCATTTCCAGGTATGGGACACGGGCTGATTAACCATCCTATGCCTATAGGGACCCCTGCCACATTAACTTTAGGTAAAGAAATCCGCTTATCCTGTGAAAGCGGGGCTATCTAACGGAGCAGCTGCACGCTTTTTTAGGATAACTAACACCAGAAGATTAAACTAGAACAATCCCCGGTCAATATATTTATCCAATTTACATATATTCTGCTAAGCTTAGGGTATACATTACCTAGGATGGTTTAAGGGATAAGATCAGGGGATAAAAATGGTTAACGAAAGCAAGCCTATAAAAGATCTAGAATCTAAGCTTCTCTTTGAAACGACAGTCAGAGCTGAAATAGAAAAAGAGTTAGCAAAAGCTTTACTGCAAGCAAAGAAAGATGCAAATTTGAATTATGAGCTTGTGATTATTAATGAATTTTTTCTAGAAGAACACAAGAAATTAAAAAGCACCATCCATTTCCTAGAAAATGTCGTCAAAAATCTCAGTCATGATCTTAAACAATATCAAAGTCCCTCCGCCCAAGCAGAACACGAAATACATGAACGTATGCTACAAGCGAGAAGTGACGCTATGCAAATGAATGGTAAGGGTATGCAATTTTCCTCAAGACCTACGCCTCAAAGACATTCTGCACACAATCCTAAGCCAGCATCTAGTCAAGGAAAGCACAAAAAAAGGCCATAGTTTGTCAAACTCGCCTAGCATGTTCCCTCAACGCTTTAATGGGCTGATTTTTTATCTACGGGGAATGAGGATTGGGCGTCTTTGCTGGCAACAATTCCGCAGTGGGGGAAACGGCGGCTTGGGCGGTGGCGGCAATCGGTATTAGTGTAGATAAGCGCGCAAATACGCTGCGCAATATCCAGATTAAATTGCAGCCTACTTAAATTTTCTTTGCTGGAATGCGTAGCAAGTTTTTCTGTTTCAGTAAACACACATTTCTCCGCAACAATGACAGTATCCTATGGCGACTTTACGCTGCCATATCTTGTACTTTTTTAAAATCCTGCATAATCGCGATATCGGGCGCTTTATCCCATAGTGCCGTTATCACCAATGCAAAACTGGATACCATTACCCCAGGTAAAATTTCATACATCAGATGACTCAGCTCAAGGTGCCGCCACAGAATAACGGTACTCGCGCCCGCTATCATTCCAACTACAATACTATTACGCGTGGCACGCTTCCAATATAAAGAAAATACAACCGGCGCACTAAAGGTCGCACCTAGCCCTGCCCACGCAAAAGCCACCAAATCCATAATGCTTTGGCTGGGCTTGCTGGCAATACTAATCGCCACGATGGCAATCAGTAATACAGTGATTCGCCCAACCATCATTAATTCACGTTCTGAGGCTTTTTTTCTAAAAAGCGTGCGATAAAAATCTTCGGTTAATGCACTAGAGGCAGCCAACATTTGCGAATCAATGGCACACATACTCGAAGATAAAATAGCCGCTAAAATAATGCCCATAATCCAAGGGGGAAAGACCTCTTTAGACAGTTCCATGAAGACCGTCTCAGCGTTCCCTAACGGAGATGCACAAAAATGGATGGCCCCTACCATACCCACCAGTACAGCCCCTATCAAAGATAAGCCCATCCAGCCAATGCAGACTCGCCTTGCGAGTGGAATTTCCTTGACGGTTTTGACCGCCATAAATCGAACTAAAATATGCGGCATCCCAAAATAGCCTAGCCCCCAAGACATCAAGCTAATCACCTTCAAAATAGACAAGTCTTTGCTGAGACTTAAATAATCAGGTTTTAAATGAATGATTTTGGCTAAACCAATTTCCCAGCCGCCAACACTGTGGATCGCAAACAGTGGCGCTACTAATAAACAAACCAGCATTAAATTGCCTTGAAAAAAATCTGTCCAGCTCACAGCCAAAAACCCCCCAATCGAGGTATAAAGCATAATAACGGCAGCGCCTAACCATAGCGCCTGCTGATACTCTAATCCAAAGGTTAAGCTTAACAATATCCCACTGGCATATAAGCCGGAGGCCACATAAAAAACAAAAAATAATAAAGTCGCTAAAGCCGCAATCATTCGAATACTTTTTGAAGTATCTCTAAAACGGTTATCGAGAAAAGCCGGAACCGTCACCGAATCATTTGCGATTTCAGAATAAATCCGTAAACGCTTAGCAATTAACCGCCAGCAGGCATACGCCCCTATCGTCAAACCAATAGACACCCAGATCTGGCGCAGGCCATCAGCATAAATAACGCCCGGCAACCCCATTAATAGCCAAGAGCTCATGTCGGATGCACCCGCGCTTAAAGCCGCAACAGCCCCCCCTAAACGACGTCCGCCCAACACGTAATCTGATAAATTTCGGGTGGCCATAAAAGCGACCACGCCGACTAACATAACAATGCCCATGTAAATCACAAAGGCGACGAGCGATGAAGTATCACTGGAAAGATGAATAGCCGGTAAGTTCATAAGATAAGCCTAATGTTTATAAAAAGTGGGAGACAGTTGATCTTGAACTTGAGGAGAATGAAAATTGAGCAATAATGTATCCAATTGTTTTTCACGTTCTTTAACTGGATTTTTGATTGCCGCCAATTTCCAATGTTCATAGATCTGCGCACAGGTAAACTGAAATTTTTTGTACCAGTTTAAATCTTGAATGTTTATAACATCGATAAAAACTTTCTTTGTATTGTGTGCAAAAAATTTCTTTAAAACGCCATACAATAGATATCCACCGATCCCTTTTCCTTGATCAACCGGATCTACGCAAAAATCATATAAAAAGACGTGCGTTTTGTCCGTTTGGATATGCAGCTTTCCCACCACCCGATCACCCTGTACAGCCATGATAATGTCTTCTTGCGGATCTTTTAATTTTTGCAATAGATGCTCTGTGTAAATGGCTTCTGGGATCTGAAAACATTCCTTTTCTAAATGTAATAAGGCGGGGATGTCTTCATCCGTTGCACTGCGCAAATCTATCGGTAAAGATCCCTGCATGGGTATTTTTGCAAACCCTGCTGCACTCAACTGTAACTTATAGGTATATTGCGAGCAATGTGCTCCGAGCTGAATCAAATATTCTTTTAAAAAAGGTTGTTTTTCATTACACGTAAACGTAAATCGGGAAATCGGAATCGGATATTTTCCGACTGCGCGTTTTATTTCATCCCACATTAACGCATACAATGCCGTTGTTCGATAATCAGGATGGGCGGCAATGGTAATTTCCACTTCTTTTTCTTCAAAATGATATAAAGCAATATAGGCAACAATGGCTTTTTCTGGGTTGGATATTAGAATTTCGTTTATGCCGGGATTTCTTCTATCGGCAATACTATTCCAATAAAATATCGGCGTGCATCTATCTAAACGTTTACAGGTAGACACAAAACGTTTAGCTTCCGTTATTTTTTGCTTAGAAAATTTCGAGAAAGTCGAAATGCTTAAATTCTTTATCTGGCTTTCCATACAGTGCTACATTTACGTTACGTAAAACGCAATTATATAGAAAGCCTACTCGATATTCTATCCCTTCCCGACCCGTGCTATTGGCAATAGCCTAACTATTTTTTCGGTAAATACAAATCCGTAATCGTTCCCTCAAACACTTCTGTGGCTAAACAGATAGTTTCAGAAAGGGTCGGATGCGGATGTATGGTTAAGGCAATATCTTCTGCATCACAGCCCATTTCAATCGCCAATGAAATTTCTGAAATCAGATCGCCTGCATTGGGGCCGACAATTCCGGCACCTAAAATACGATGAGTATTTTTATCAAAAATCAACTTTGTTAAGCCTTCATCTCGACCTAAGCTTAAGGAACGACCACTTGCCATCCACGGAAATATGCCTTTATCGTAATTCAGATTATTCGCTTTTGCTTCATTTTCGGTCACACCCACCCAAGCTACTTCTGGATCGGTATAGGCAACCGAAGGGATGCATTTGGGCTCAAAGAAATGTTTTTTACCCGCAATCACTTCTGCCGCAATTCGGCCCTCTGGCATTGCTTTATGGGCCAACATAGGATTACCCGTCACATCCCCAATTGCAAAAATATGTGAAATATTTGTCCGTTGTTGTGTATCAACCGCAATAAAGCCTCTGTCATCTACCTGCAGGCCTGCATTTTCAGCATCAATACATTTTCCATTAGGCACACGCCCTACCGATGATAAAACCCGATCAAAACGCTCGGGTTGGCTCGGTGCATTTTTCCCTTCAAAAGTGACCCAAAGCCCATCCGCTTTTGCCTCTACGTGTGTGACTTTCGTTTCTAATAAAATATTTTCATAGCGTTTTTTCACGCGTTTAAATAAAGGGGCTGCAATATCTTTATCCACATTGCCTAATAGACCGTCCATCAGTTCGACAACCGTAATTTTAGAGCCTAATGCATGATAGACCGTCGCCATTTCCATCCCAATAATACCACCGCCAATGACCAAAAGACGTTGGGGAATGTCGGCGATTTCTAAAGCCCCGGTCGAGTCCATAATTCTCGGATCATCGGGTAAAAAAGGCAGTTGTATCGGCCGTGATCCAACCGCAATAACGGCATTGTCAAACATAATTGTTTGAACACCTTCTGCCGTTTGAACCGCTAATTCGTGTGGCGAAATAAATTTTCCTTCGCCATACACCAGCTGTACTTTTCTTTGTTTAGCCAGACCGGTCAGACCTTGGGTTAAACGCTTAACCACACTTTCTTTCCAATCTCTTAATTTATCTAATTCAATGGTCGGGGACTCAAAACGAATGCCATGGTTGCTAAAATCTGCGCTTTCTTCAATCACTTTTGCCGCATGTAATAAGGCTTTGGAAGGGATACATCCTACATTTAAACAAACCCCGCCTAGTCGATAAGCCGCATCGATTTGTAGGCGCTCAACCAAAACCACTTTTTTCCCAAGATCAGCCGCACGAAAAGCCGCCGTATAGCCACCCGGACCTGAACCTAAAACCACAACCTCTGTTTGAATTTTTTCCACCGCTATACTCCTTCTGCAGATGCTGTTGTGATACTGGTGATATCGGATAATTTCTTGGATAACAATGTAATAAAACGTGCAGCCTCTGCGCCATCAATCACCCGATGGTCATACGATAATGACAAAGGCAATAAAAGACGCGGCTTAAATTCACTTTCAGTATAGACGGGTTTTATTTGAGATTTTGAAACCCCTAAAATGGCAACATCGGGCACATTAATGATAGGTGTAAAAGCCGTACCACCAATACCCCCTAAACTGGAAATACTAAAAGAGCTGCCTTGCATATCTTGGGCGGCTAATTGTCCGTTTCGCGCTTTAAGGCTTATTTCCCCTAACTCTTTGGCCAATTGGAATATATCTTTTTTATCGACGTCGCGAACCACCGGCACCATTAAGCCATTCGGAGTATCAACGGCTATGCCAATATGAACATATTTTTTCAAAATCAGTTCAGTCCCACTGGCATCTAAAGAGGCATTAAAAGTTGGGAAAGCCAGTAAGGCTTCTGCAACCGCTTTCATAATAAAGAGCAAGGGAGTCAATTTAACCCCTTGTTTTTCTGCCACTGGCTGTTGTTCTTTACGGAATTTTTCAAGCTGGGTAATATCCGCCTCATCAAATTGCGTCACATGGGGCACCATTACCCAATTACGATGCAAGTAGGCGCCGGACAGTTTTTTAATTCGGGAAAGCGAAGTTTTGGTGACTTCGCCAAATTTGGCAAAATCAACTTGTGGCCAAGGGGCAACGGTCATTCCGCTGTTATTCCCTCCGCCTTGGCGATCGGCCATAATGGCTTTTACATAGGCCTGTATATCTATTTTGACAATTCTTCCCTTCAGCCCCGTGCCTCTGATTTTAGACAGATCAACGCCCAATTCCCGGGCAAAACGCCGGACCCCAGGGCCTGCATGCACATAGCCAAGGTTAGTCGGGGCTCTCGGGGTTTCTGGCAGCGGCTTGCTAATCGGTTCTGCCGCCAATGCCTGCTGCCCTGCATTCGATGCAGGTGCTGCCGCTTTAGGGGCATTCTCTTCAATGGTTTCAGCCATTACGATTAAGTGCCCTTCTGAAACTTTATCACCCACCTTAACCTGTATACTTTTAACCACACCCGAAAATGGCGCCGGCACTTCAACCGTTGCTTTATCGGTTTCTAAGGTAATTAAAGAGGCATCTTTTTGAAAATGATCGCCAACGGCAACTAAAACTTCTATAACATCGACGTTACGATAATCTCCGATGTCAGGCACAACAATTTCTTTAACAATCACTGTTTGCTTATTTTCAGCTTTTTCCGTTGATACAACAGGTTCAATAGCGGTTTCCTCTGCGACTTCAAGCGTGATAATTAAGCTGTGTTGGGAAACCTTGTCTCCGACTTTCACATGAAGTTCTTTAACAATTCCTGCGAAAGGGGCTGGCACTTCAACGGTTGCTTTATCCGTCTCCAAGGTAAGAATAGAGGCGTCTTTTTTCAACGTGTCGCCTACCGACACTAAAACCTCTATAACGTCTACGTTCGCATAATCACCAATATCGGGAACTAGAACTTCTTTTAACATGATTCATCCTTACGTCTACTCACCTCTAGTGAGGTGAGCATTCAATTGTATACCTCGCCCACGGAAAAAATTTAGACCGTTAATGGGTTTGGCTTATCGGGATTAATGTGATATTGCCTAATGGCTTTTTCTACCACGGTTTTTTCTATCACCCCATCATCGGCTAGGGCTTTTAATGCTGCAACCACGACGTAATGTCGATCCACTTCGAAAAATTGTCGCAATGCTTTCCGCGTATCGCTGCGGCCAAATCCATCGGTGCCTAACACTTCATATCGCCTTGGAATAAAAGCACGCACTTGATCCGCATATTGCTTCATATAATCGGTAGCAACAATAATCGGCCCTACCGTATTTTCTAGGCATTCCGTAATATAAGGCACTTTCGGTTTTTCTAACGGATGGAAACGATTCCAACGATCGATATCCAATCCTTCTCTGCCTAACAGATTAAAACTGGTCACACTCCAAATATCAGCTGAAATATTAAAATCTTGTTCTAACAATTTGGCAGCCTCAATCACTTCCCGTAAAATGGCCCCTGATCCCATCAGCTGCACGTGTGCAACGTTGCTATTGGTTTTTTCTGCCAATTTGAAAGGATACATCCCTTTTAGTATGCCTTCTTCCACACCGACTGGCATGCTCGGATGCTCATAATTTTCATTCATCACGGTTAGGTAATAAAAAACACTTTCTTTTTCCACCACCATACGTCTTAATCCATCATGAATAATCACCGCGAGCTCATAGGAAAAAGTGGGATCATAAGAAATACAATTTGGAATGGTATTGGCCATAATATGGCTATGACCATCTTCATGTTGTAACCCTTCGCCATTTAACGTGGTTCGACCAGAGGTTCCGCCGATTAAAAAGCCTCTTGCACGTGAATCACCCGCCGCCCAAGCTAAATCGCCAATGCGCTGAAATCCAAACATCGAATAATAAATATAGAAGGGCAACATCGTTTGATTATGCGTACTATATGCAGTTGCTGCGGCTAACCATGAGCAGAATGCACCTGCCTCATTGATCCCTTCTTCTAAAATTTGACCATCTTTGGCTTCTTTATAATACATGACTTGATCGGAATCCACGGGATCATATAATTGTCCCGCAGGCGAATAAATGCCTAATTGGCGAAATAAACCTTCCATACCAAATGTCCGTGCTTCATCGGGGACAATCGGAACCACTCGGTTTCCAATAGCTTTATCTTTACATAAAGCGGTCAGCAGTCTTACAAAAACCGTCGTCGTTGAGATTTTTCGTTCATTCGTTCCATTTAATAACGCCTCAAAAATAGACAGCGGCGGAATCGTGATGGTTTCACTGGCTTCTAATCGACGTCGGGGCAAAGTGCCTCCTAATGCTTTGCGTCTGGCCATCAGATATTGAATTTCTGGGCTATCCGGCGCTGGGCGATAAAAAGGTGCGTCTATCACCTTCTCATCTGAAATCGGAATCGCAAAACGATCCCTAAAATATTTTAATTGTTCGGTAGACATTTTTTTCGCATTATGCGCAGTGTTTAATCCTTCGCCCGCATCCCCTAATCCATAAGCTTTAACGGTTTTCGCTAAAATAACGGTCGGTTGGCCTTTGTGATCGCTGGCCGCTTTATAAGCCGCATAGATCTTTTGTGGATCGTGACCACCCCGATTTAAATGCCAAATGTCATCATCGCTCATATCCGCCACTAAGGCTTTAAGCTCGGGATATTTTCCAAAGAAATGTTCACGGGTGTATGCACCACCACGCGCCTTATAATTTTGGTATTCACCGTCAACCACTTCTTCCATACGCTTTAAAAGCATACCGCTTTTATCTTTGGCCAATAATCTATCCCATAAACCGCCCCAGACGACTTTAATGACATTCCAACCGGCGCCTTTAAAAAAGGATTCTAATTCCTGAATAATCTTGCCATTGCCACGCACCGGTCCATCTAAGCGCTGCAAATTGCAGTTTACGACAAACACCAAATTATCTAAGCGTTCACGCGCTGCCACCCCAATTGATCCTAAAGATTCAGGTTCGTCCATCTCGCCATCACCACAAAAACACCAGACTTTACGCGATGCATTTTTTTCTAGCCCCCGTGCTTCTAAATAGCGCATAAAACGGGCTTGGTAAATGGCTTGCAAAGGCCCTAATCCCATTGAAACCGTCGGAAATTGCCAATATTGCGGCATTAACCAAGGATGTGGGTAAGAGGAAATGCCTTTTCCATCTACCTCTTGGCGAAAATGGGTAAGCTGGGTTTCAGATAGCTCGCCTTCCAAGAAAGATCGCGCATACATGCCTGGAGAAGTATGACCTTGTAAGTATAATAAATCGCCATTTTGCGTATCCGTAGCGGCTCGCCAAAAATGATTAAAGCCCACATCATACAGCGTTGCGCTAGAAGCAAATGTGCCAATATGCCCGCCTAAATCCGGATCGATCTTGCCTGCACGAACCACCATGGCAACGGCATTCCAACGAATGAGCGATAAAATGCGCCGTTCCATTTCAGGATCGCCAGGAATTTTGGCTTCCTGGTCTACTTGAATAGAGTTCAGATAAGCACTTTGTAAGGTATCTGCTACCGAACATCCTAATTCACGCGCTTTGCTCATTAATTGTTTGAGAATAAAGCCTGCGCGTTCTATCCCTTCTGCTTTTAAAACAGACTCTAAGGCTTCTAACCATTCTTGGGTTTCAATTTTATCTACATCATGCATTATCTTTTACCCTATTTAAATTTTCGTTTGTGCGATTTACGAATAGCGATCACTGCTGTAAACGCTGTGTAAACATGCCCCAATCAAATGCGCTGCCCGGATCGGTTTTTCTACCGGGGGCAATGGTGCTATGGCCAACAATTCTATCTGCCGTTATCGCCGGATATACTTGTTGCAACACCTGTGTCAACTTGGCTAAAGCGCTATACTGGTTTTCACTATATGGTAGGGTATCCGTCCCCTCTAATTCGATCCCGATGGAAAAATCATTACATGCAGCCCGTCCCTCAAATTGTGAAACACCTGCATGCCAAGCACGCTTCTTAAAAGGCACGTATTGAACAATTTCACCGTCTCGCCGAATCAAACAATGGCTGGAGACCTTAAAAGAGGCGATTTCCAAAAAATAAGGATGCTGCGATGGATCCAGTGCATTGGTAAAAAAGTGATCGATATAAGGTCCACCAAACACGGCCGGCGGTAAACTAATATTGTGCACAACCAATAAATCAATGGTCATGCCAAAAGGCCGCTCATCATGGTTTGGGGAGGCAACTTGACGAGCATCCAGTAATAAGCCCTGTTCGATATCAATCCGCATACCTATTTTCTACTTTTTCTGCTCTACCAAAAAAGCCACATCATACCGCGATCCGGCCCCTTTGAACACATAACGCTGCGGATCAGACGGTTTTAGCATTTCAGCCTCTTGCCTCTTTTCAAAGGCGGGGATACCCCATGTTTTAATTAATTTTCCCTGACGATTTTCTAGGGTTAATTCGGTACTGCCAATCATGGTATCCAAATCCCAAGGGGGAGAATCTTGCTCCAACAAGCTTAGGATGAGCCGAATGGACTCTCCTTTTTCCACGGTCCCTTGCCACAATATCACATTTTTAACCTTCGATAACTGCTTTGAAAGCCAATGCGAAGGGTATACCGGGATTCTAAGGTCCTGGGGCTTATGTTGATTAGAATATTGCGTAATATTAAAGTATATTTCATCACCCTCTTTTTCTAGGGTTCTTTCTGCCCGAACATCTGTAAGCTTAACGGTTACTTCCATGGCGTTCAGAACTTGAGCCCCCATCAGGCCAGCGATAAAAATCAAAGCAAAGCTTGTAAACTTACATATTCCCATTCGTTTCTTCTCCCTTTTGAAGTCTGCTTATTTTAGTCTTTAGCCAATACGATAACAAACAAACCGTGACAAAAAATAGATTTCGAATTACTATTAAAGTTATCTTTCAATACTAAGGACTCTGACTAGTATGCAATATCGCTTTGAAAGGGAATATCAGGAACTTTTTCTTAGATATGTTACTAAACTGGAAAATGATGCTTCTATTGCATTGGTGCAGAATAAAATTGGAACCCCTCCCTCTTCATCCAGCGTAAGTTTAAAAGACACTCTAGCCATGCCACCTAAGCATTGGTTAAATTTAAACAGACGGCAAAGCCAAATCAAAACGAAAGATTACCAGGCCACCCTGTTAGCGAAAATTGATAAAACCATTTTGGGCCCGGCTTTTGCCTGGATTCCATAATAAAAAAGCGCAAAAGCAACGCCCCTTAAGCTTTGGGCCTTCGGTAAGCATAGTCAAATGCTTACAGATCGACGAGCAATTTACTATTCCTATCAAGCTGAAGAACACGATATTCTGCTCTCACGGATTAAAAAGGATATTACCTAAGGATATTGGCGGTATAGGGAAGACCGCAGGAGCATGAAGCTCCAAATACGCTTAACAAAGCACAAGGGAGTGTTTGTTAAGCGCTCACTTTAAACCGCCCCCACTTCTCAAGCATTAAGGTCTGTTGACATCTTGTTGATTAACTGAACCTAAAATTTAATTTCATTGCGTATATTCTTTGTTTTTTAAAATAACGTGGCTTTGTTTATTGTTATTGAAATACCCTATTTCACCTGTCGCTTTTTATATGGGTGTTCGCATTTCGTTTGTTCGGGCAGACACAGCGGTCTGCCCCTACAGATATTGCATGAATAAAGCCGTCAGACTTCAAGATCCATTCAATTTTTTTGTCTAAATGCCATGTGATGGGGTTATTAATTATACATTCACGAACCCTATTTCAATCATTGGTATTTCGAATAATGTGTTCCGGACACTCTCGTTGCCATAACCGTTTTAAATACGGTTTCCAATAATTGTTTCAAATACCCTCAATATAAGGTTTATTTGCATATGTTTTGATATTTGTGATCAGGTCTGGTATCCCAACCTCTGTAGGGGCAGACCGCTGTGTCTGCTTTTGTACATCCAAACGATCATTTCAAGCCACCCTCAATTTTTCTTTAACGCATTTTGTAACACAGACCCAAATAACGAGGACGGCGCTTTGTTCTCTACTTTGGGTTGTTTGATGCGTCTTGGAGAAGTAGCGCTCACCTCTCGGCTGATTTCATCTTGCAACTTAAGCGTTAGGCTTATCCGCTTACGTTTTACATCTATCTCTAATACTTTAACGGTCACGATATCCCCGGCTTTCACCACATCGCGTGGATTTTCCACATAGCGATTGGATAATGCAGAAATATGCACGAGGCCATCTTGGTGAACGCCAATATCGACAAAGGCACCGAAATTCGCAACGTTGGTCACAACGCCTTCTAAAATCATTCCAGCCTTTACATCATTCATCGTTTGTACTTTTTGATTAAAGCTTGCGGTTTTAAATTCTGGCCTCGGATCCCGTCCTGGTTTTTCTAATTCTTGAACAATATCCTTTACCGTTGGAAGTCCAAATTGTTCATTGGTATATTCTTCAAGCCTTAAAGAATTTAAAAATGTTTTATTTCCAATAAGCTCTTTAATATTTTTTTGGGTTTTCGATAAAATACATTCCACAACCGGGTACGCTTCTGGATGGACTGCAGACGCGTCTAAAGGATTTTCCCCGGTCATAATGCGCAAAAACCCGGCTGCTTGCTCAAAAGCTTTGGGGCCAAGGCGCGGGATTTTTGCTAATTGCTTACGATTTTTAAAAGCCCCATTTTCATTACGAAAGGCTACGATATTTTTGGCTAAGGTTGCATTTAAACCGGCTACCCGCGTTAATAAAGGGACAGAAGCAGTATTCACATCTACGCCAACGGCATTCACGCAATCTTCCACCACTTTATCTAATGAGTTCATTAACGATACCTGGCTCACATCGTGTTGATATTGTCCTACCCCAATCGCTTTTGGATCGATTTTGACCAGCTCTGCTAATGGATCCTGCAATCGTCTGGCAATTGAAACCGCCCCTCGAATACTGACATCTAAATCTGGAAATTCATCGGAAGCGAGCTGAGAAGCAGAATAAACCGAAGCACCGGCTTCAGAAACCACTATTTTTTTCACTTTTAATTCCGGGTATTTTTTCATCATATCTGAAATTAATTGATCCGTTTCACGAGAGGCAGTCCCATTACCAATGCTGATTAAATCTACTTGGTTCAAAACGCAAATTTTTTGCAATATCTCAATCGATTGTTCCCATTGATTTTTAGGGGCATGGGGATAAATCACACCGTGTTGCAATACTTTTCCGGTCGGATCAACCACAACCAATTTAACGCCGGTTCGCATGCCCGGATCCAATCCCATGGTGGTTTTGGCACCCGCAGGCGCACTCATCAAAAGATCGCGTAAATTATTGGCAAAAACCTGTATCGCTTGTTCTTCGGCACTTTCTCTTATTCGGCCAACATTTTCCACTTCCAATTGGGTGAATAATTTAATTTTCCAAGTCCAACGAGCCGTTTCTAGCAGCCAAGCGTCTGCCGGGCGAGATTTATCCATAATATTAAAATGATTTGCAAGAATAGATTCATAAGCAACCGATTCGCACAGAATATTAATTTGCAGCATGCCTTCTTGACGTCCGCGCAAAATTGCCAACATGCGATGAGAAGGGATCTTTTTAAGCGATTCTGAATAATCAAAATAGTCTTTATATTTTTCGCCGAGCTCTTCTTTACCTTCTACAACTTGGCTAGTTAAATCGGCTTCGTCCCATAATTTACTGCGTAACCGACCAATCAGATCAGCATCTTCTGAGAACTGTTCCATTAAAATAAAACGGGCCCCTTCTAAAGCTGCTTTTACATCCAAAACATTCAGCTCAGCATTGATATAGCCTTCAGCAGTGGTGTGGGGATCCAGCATAGGATCATTTAATAAAGCATGAGCCAACGGCTCTAAACCGGCTTCCTTAGCGATTTGTGCTTTGGTGCGACGTTTAGGTTTATAAGGCAGATAGAGATCTTCTAATCGTGCTTTAGCGTCAGAATTTTGGATTTCTTGCGCAAGTTCTGGCGTTAATTTACCTTGCTCTTCAATACTTTTTAATATAACCGTCTTGCGATCTTCCAGTTCCCGTAAATAGCCTAAACGCTCCTCAAGCGTACGCAAGTGCGTATCGGTTAAGCCACCGGTCACTTCTTTACGATAGCGGGCAATAAAAGGAACGGTATCGCCGTTATCAAGGAGCACGACTGCTGCAGCCACTTGTGCTTGGTTTACTGCTAATTCATTGGCAATTTTTTGAATAATTAAGGACATGCTGTATTCCAATTTTTTATGTAGTTACGTAAATATACCCAACGGTCATTTTACCTGATTGGGAATTATAATCAAATGTTTAAAACTGTTTTAATTTGCAGGTGAATATATTGAAATCGCACAGAAATTGCATAGCCAAGAGAACAAGAATCTATATTTGGGTAAGCCACCGCCCTATGCTGAGATAAGACTTGACTATAATTTATCATATGAATTAAGGGGGAACCCATAAACATGAAATCCAAACGTCGTTCTTATACCATCGCCACTCGCGTGTTAGCCACCACACTTTCATTATTGGTTATTTTTTCCTTAACGCAGCTTTATCCCCATAAAACTAAAAAGCTTGTACAATTTTTACAGACAACCAAAAATGGGTTTGTCACTTTATCCCAAGTCCCGGATATTCGACTGTATAAAAATTTTATTACCGAAGAACAAGCTAAACATCTTATTGCGCTCTCTAAAAACAGGCTTACACCCTCTTTAGTGTTGCAGAACGGAAAAGGTAACCGGGATATCCACTCACGTAGCTCTTCTACTGCCTACCTGAATAAGTCTGAAGATAAAGTGATCCAAAAAATTGAACAAAAAGTAAGTCAATTATTAGGATGCCCCATTGAATATATTGAACCCATACAAGTGGTGCACTATTCAAAAGGGCAAATATTTTCTCCGCATTATGATTATTTCACCCAAGAAGAGCTGCCTCATCAGCACTTTCAGAGAGCGCATACGTTACTCATTTATTTAAATGATGTCGCAGAAAAAGATGGCGGCGCAACTTTTTTTCCTGACCTAAACATTCGCGTGCAACCCAAAATAAAAACTGCCCTCTATTTTAAACAACTCGATGATAATGGGCATGTGCAACCTTTAACCCTGCATGGTGGGGAGGAAATTAAAAATGAAAACATTGAGAAATGGGCATGCAACATCTGGATCCGAGAAAAGCCCTACGGTAGCGTTCGGCCTTAATTATATAGAAGGCTTAGACTTCAATTTGGGCTTTTTAGCTGTTGTCTCTTCCGCATTTGCTTTTTCACTTTGCTGAGAATTCAGGTTTAAGCCTTCATCTCCACTATCATATAAAGCTTCGATTTCTTCCAGCTGATGAAAGAACAGTAACGTAGCACCAAAATTTGTGCAGAAAGGATTCGTATCGACGATCGGAGTTGGCAGATCTTCACAATCCACTTCAAGCGTTTGTGCATCTTTAGGCTCTTTAGGCTCAATGGATGCACTTGGGACTTTCACCGTTAAACGCTTGCGTTTTCGATCTTTTTCCGCAATACCAACTTGGCAAGTTTCACTGTTATTTGACATTGAATGCATTTTAACATCTCTTAGTATAGTGGAGGGGTCCAAAATCCAGATCCGATCCTTCTACTCAAGATCGAAACTTTCAAACTGTAATTTTAAAGACGTATTATAAAATTGACAAAGCGCACGACGAAATCTTTCTGCCCTTTCAGGTAACCCTTGTTCACAATAAATTTTGATTTGCTGATAAACCGCTTGCTTAAATGCTTCACTGTTTGATTGCAAGCCGTTGAGATTATCGACACTAATTCGAAATCTAAATTTTGCAGCGACAGAAAGAACCCATTCCATAGCCTGTGGTTTCACTTCAACGCTCTGAAAAAGTTCTTGCTGTTCTACGCTACGTCCATCCGGTTCATACCAGTAACCAAAATCAACTTGTTTTCTACGCTTTTCTCCAGCGAGTAACCAATGCGCGCATTCATGTAAGGCGCTCGCAAAATAATCGTGCGCAAAGAAAATAGTATTATGGGGCAGTGTTTCATCGGCAGGTAGATAGAGAGGCTCATCTTTGCCGCTAGCCAACTGAGTATTATATGTCTCTAAGAAGCAGTGATTGAAAAGTTTTATTAAATCTTGATATTGATGCACTTCAAATTTCCGCTACCGTGTACTTGGCCTAATTTTTTTATAATTTAACACTAAATATTAATCTGAGCAATCATGTGCTGATTTTTTGCTTAGATAGCCTCTGGTATAGAAGAACACAGATGTAATAAATCATCTCAATTCCTTTTTGCCGCAACCGATGGATATTAATGGATGCTTCCCAAAACCTACACGGATGAACCATAATTTCGGCGAACATATTCAGAAATCGCAGCCGTAGCGACCATAGCACCTGATAATAATATGTATCGTGAAAAACAAGGACAATAACCCGTATTTTTCTGTAATGTTTTTGCGACTTTAATATTTGCACTTTCTTTTTTGTGTAGATCTTTGCTTTCAGTTTTTACTGGCAGGGCATTAGAAATGCTAAATAGCTGTGATGCAACATTGATAGGTTCTTTATTTTCCATACAATCTGACTCATTTTCAAGTGCTCGCAAGCCTGCCTCCAGGCTTGCAGCAGGCACCCCAAAACATGAAACCAACTCATCAAGTTCATTTATTTCTATAGTATTTCTTAATTTTAACTCAGCAAGAGCATCCCTATTGTTATTATTAACCGCACGTTGAAGCCAACGTTCAGCAATTTGCCTGTTAGGCGTAAACCCAAGACCTTCCTTATACATTTTATAAAGAAGAAATTGGCAATCAGAGCCCACGGTATCCTGGTTAGATAAGCCAACCTCCAAAAATAATTTAGCCGCTTCTTTATACTCTTTATCACATCCAATGCCATTGATATAGGCAAGACCTAAGCGCATCTTTCCTTCAGCAATCCCTGCTGTTGCGGCCGATCTAAATAACTCAACCGCCTTTTTTTCGTTTTTGGCTACGCCTAAGCCTTGCTGATACATGCACCCCAAATTAACTTGAGCAGGGTGATCATTATTGGCACTGGCTTTATCATTCCAAACAAAAGCCTCTTCATAGCGACCCAATTTATAAGATATAATGCCTAAAAAACGTTGTGATTGTACATTCCCCAATTTTTCCCCCCGTTTATACCAGTATATTGCCTGCTGATAATCTACTTTTCCCGCTTCACCGCTAAAATGCATCATTCCTAGATTATTACAAGCAGCGGCGTCACCTACTGCAGCCCGGGCGTACCATTTCATTGCTGCTTGCGGACTATATTGAGCGCAGCGGCCCATGGCATGGCAATAGCCCAGCATTTGCATTGCTTCAAAATCCCCCTGCTGGGCTGCTTTTAAAAACCAACCTTGGCTTTCTTTATTATTCTTTGCAAAAAGGCGCTTCCCTAGTTCACATTGAGCATCTTTATTGCCCGTATTGGCAAAACCGCGTAAGATACTTTCTTTTAATTGATATAAGGGCTTTTCTGTTGAAATTTTAGGCTCTTTATTCAGTATTAGGAGATATGCGCCTTGCTCTTTTTTGACTTCCTTCACAAGATCCGAGATTTGCGGATCTTTTATCCACTTCTGCAAACTCTCGAAAAGCACCCCCCTCGCCCCACTGGAATTAATATGATTCCCTCTCCCGGTTATCACATGAATCAATGCATAATTATCATTCGAATGTGTTTTTTTAACCATATCTATAACATATTCTTTTGATTTCTGAACCGAATATCCATGCAAGTCAATTCGGCACCCTGCCCCGTCATAATTTGCCACATTATAATTTTCTAAAACATCTTTGGGTTGCAGCTGCAAAGATTGAATGTAAGAAACAAGCGTCTTGTGCAATGCATTTGTTTTTATGAATGAATCCTGGACGATTCTTTCTTTAATTTCAGTGAATGTTACACTCATCTAATTATCTCCTTGCACATATTCCGCGCACTCTGAGGGGGGGCAAATCTGGATTTTGCACTTGGATGGAGGGCATGCACTTGAATTTTTTTCTGTTTCCACACACCAGTTCTGATCCCTCCATACAAAGTCCAAATCTGCCCCCTAAATCATCGGCTTCCAGATATACAACAATTGTATTATATAATTGCGAGGCGGAATACAACAGCAGAACAGGCATCGTACTTAAAAAATTTTTAGTGACTGAATTAAGTTCAATATTTGATTGCATAGCTAAGACGGTGTGGGCCATTTCAAAAAAACATTGTTTATTTGATCCTATATGACATTGCCACACTATTAACACTCGAAATCACCACGTTTTTGATGCCCCAGGACCCTATTATTTTGGGAGGAGGCTTGGTTTCTTATTAAGTATAGAAATTGTTATTTTATCTACACTATTCGGTTTTCTTCTTTTTTTGGGCTTCGTCTATTATGGCGCTTACTTTGCATCCAAACGATGGCAACGTTATCAAGATATGAAGGATAAAAACATTTAATCACAAAGATGAAAGCATCAAGTTTGAATTCTAGCACTTGGATTTTTTTCTACCCCCAAACTCCCGCTCGTAATTTTCCGATCTGAGCTTCCCATACAAAATCCAGATTTAATAGTATGGACCGCCCCACCCTACTATACGGCCTCGTAATGGGCCAAAATGATGATTGCTATTAGTAATCATTAACTTCAGATAGGAGGTCCAAGTGAACATTATAACGTTAGGTATTGATTTAGCGAAGAATATTTTTCAACTGCATGGCCGTGGATGCACAAGGTAAAGTAACCCTTAAAAAGCGATTGTCGCGTTCTGCTCTTCCTGAGTTTGTTGCAAAACTACCACCTTGTTTAATTGGAATAGAAGCCTGTGGCAGTAGTCATTATTGGGCAAGAAAATTTATTGCTTATGGTCATAGCGTAAAAATGATGAGCCCGCAATTTGTTAAGCCTTATGTCAAAGGTAACAAGACAGATCAAAACGATGCAGAAGCAATTTGCGAAGCAGTGACGAGACCCAATATGCGTTTTGTCCCAATTAAACAAATAGAGCAGCAAGACATGCAATCATTACATAGAATGCGTAGTCAATCGATGAAGAATCGAACTGCCTTGGCAAATCAAATCCGAGGATTATTAGCAGAGTATGGCATAATTTTTTCAAAACAAATTCAAAATATTAGAAATCAATTGCCAACTATTATTGACGATAGGGAAAATGATCTGAGTGATTTCTCAAGAGCATTATTTTCAGGGTTATACAATGATTTTCTTGTTTTAGATAAGAGAATCAAAGAATATGATAGAAAGATAGATATGCTGTTTAAATCAGATGAACGGTGCAAAAGAATAGAAAAGATCCCAGGCATCGGGGTTATTTGCGCAACTGCTATAGTATCCGCAATTGGCGATCCTAGTCTTTTTAAGAGCGGGCGCGAATTGTCAGCATGGTTGTGGTTGGTGCCTCGCCAATGTTCCAACGGCAATAAACAAAATTTGTTGGGGATTAGTAAACGTGGAGACTGCTACTTACGTTCATTATTAATACATGGTGCAAGGTCTGTATTATACAGAATGCATGATAAAGAAAACTTGAGGAATCAATGGGCTATCCGTTTAAAAGAACGCAGAGGAACAAATAAAGCATGTGTTGCTATTGCTAATAAAAATGCAAGAATTATATGGGCTCTGTTGGCCAAAAATGAGGATTATCGTTATGCAGCCTAAAACAAATAAAATTGCTTATTGCAGTGAAGGCACAAAAGTACATTCATTATTATAGTTAATTGCCAAGAAGTATTTATACTGAAATAAACAGCTGTTGCCAGTGAGATGGTTAAAAAGTGTTAAATAATTTGCGAAGATGAATTCAGAGTGATGGCAAGACAGGTAAAACCGACTTTTTCGAAACCTGAGAGGGGTCAGGGCTTTTAAAAGCCGAAGATTTGTTAAGATAAAACGAAAGAGTACGCAGATTCCATCAGGGCCCGAGTAAGAAATTGCTCAATTTTAAAGGCCGGATATATGACTGCAAACTTTTCTGCTAAAACAATGAAAAAATCCTTGCAAATAGGGACGGTCCATATATGACCCCTCCACTTTCAAAAACGTGAGTATGCAATACCTTCCTTTAGAAAGGTTTCATCAATGTGGCCCTTTATGCTTAACGGGTTCAGGCTTTGAAGCTTCGTTACTGGTACTGTCTTTTGTCTTGGCGGCACCTGAAATTAAAGGCTCAGCGGATCGTAATTGTCTATTCAAATATTGTGGTGGTGCTGAAATAGTCGCTAGGGCGGCGGCTGCAGCTTCGGCTCTTGCTCTGACAATTCTTGCTTCTGAAGCAGTTTCCTCTTCTGCTTCTGCAGCATTAATGCTATCTGTTGAACGTAGAGAACGGGGTGGTGGCGCACTAATGCTTGAAGATGATGCCGCCGCTGCTGTTTGGCTAAGGGCTGCAACACCAGGGGAAGGGGATACATCTGAAGCGGCAGCAGCCGAGCTTGATGAACTTTCTGTAACAGAGGCGCCTTCTTTCCGATGTTTCAGATAATTTGAAGTATTATATCTGGCTTCATGTTTATCGGCAGCATGCTTTATTCGAATTTCTTCAGTTAATTTTTTCCAAATTATTTTTTCATTTTCATATAACCCAGGTGTTAGCTCAGGGCATAAACCTGCAATTGATGAACCCTCAAATCCTTGGCAAATGCTAAATTCTTCCTTGTATCCTACTACTGCTGTATTCTCGTAGCCTCGCACAGCCAATTCTTGGGCAAGATCCTTTGCAAATACATCGGTATAACAGGCTAAAACCTGTAACTCTTGAACCTCTTTTGGTAACCCTTTTTTTACCAGGTAATCGGCGAATTCTTTTGCGTTTAATTGTGCATTTTTATGGGCTTGCATGTATTTTTGTTTGCTTTCATAATCATCTCTATCTCTCGGATCAGAGGTGTATATGCATTGTCCTTTTGTTTGTAAATCAGGAGCGGCACCATGGCCGTGTACTGCCACTATACATGGGGTTTGTTTTTTTATATAAGCATTTAGTCCTGTTTTTAGATCGCTGGGAATTATTGAGGTAGCATCTAATTTTTTATGTTGCAGATAGGCTATCCAACCATCTTTACCACGAGCTAACTCATCCCCTTTTTCTAAGGTAAATATCCGGTATTTTATATCTAAATTTTGTGGGATAGCAGACATCGTCATATCTCTAATTTTTGATTTAATTTAAGTATAGCCAATTTATTGATTTAAAAAGCTATTTGACCAAAAAAGCGCTTATCTTGAACAATTTTATCAAAGAGAGTACTATAATTAATGTAACCACTTAATAGAGTGCGTTTGAGTGACAGTTTCTCAATTTCAAAGAGGCACAAGATGAAAAAACTAAACTTTAGAAATGCCATCAAAGCTGATCCAGAATTTGAAGGAAACCCTGATCTTGACTCGCCAGAATTTAAGATTCAATTCGATAAGGTTTTAGAAAAACTAAGATTTTCTCCTGAAGTGGAAGACCTTAGCTTGAAAAGTAATTGGATAAAAGCAAAGCAGTTAAATCAATTGGCAGAAATTCTTTCTACCCATCATGAATTACAAGATTTAGATCTATCTTACAATCGTCTCGCACCGGAATCAGTTTCTGCTATCAAAAAAATTATTAATGATCACCCTAAGCTTAAAATTGTTTATTTAGATTTTAATGATTTAACAGATGAATTTATAGCAGCGCTAATTGAAGAAAATTCTGAAGAATTTAACCAGAGACTTAGATCGGTTGAATTAAGCTTATCCAACAATAATTTCCTAACGGTTAAATCTATTGATGACACTGAAAGCAGGTTGCACAACGACTCACGGTTAGCGATGCTTGTTGGTAACCATATTACAATAGCTGTAGCTAGCGAATATAGAAAAAAAATAATGAAGCAAGCTGAACAAGCTGTAAATTTAGGGCGATCCGTCTCTTCTCCCATCCAAGCAGTAGCATCAGAAGTGATTCAAGCTGCATCAGCACCTTTTACCCCACTAAAAGATGCTAGAGTAACTTCTCCCAATGGAAAGTCAAGTAACCAGGACAAGCGAGAGGGTTTTGAAGAATGCAAAGAGTCTGGACAAAACAATCTTGAAAGTGATTTTAAAAAGTCTCTTTCAATACAAACTATGAGCCCTAAAAACCCCTAATAGAATCGCTGGACTTGCCTTCAGGGTCAAGTCTGGAGTTTGGCACTTGGAATTTTTTTCTATTTCCAAATTCCAGATCTCAAACTCCAAATCTGCCTCTCCATACAATCCAAAATCCAGATCTGCCCCCTCCACACAGACCTTTATTATTAGCCACATGTTGAAGCCAACGTTCAGAAATTTCCCGAATAGGCGTAAAGCCAAGACCTTCTCTATACATTCCATACAGAAAAAATTGGCAAGGAGATTTTTCTAATGTGCAAAAGGTAGATGAAGTATTGAATTTAACGAGTGCCGAAGAGAGGCGTCGAACCTCTTTGAAACTGATTATAATGCCAGCCAAAGAAGACCGAACTGTTGATTTATAATTTTTTTTATTATCGTTTGTGCGTGATAAATGCCTGACCATACAATACAAATCAAAACCCAGTCGCATAGATCCGTCCTATAAATTTGATTGATATAGCGATACTTAATAGTGCCTCTTGCAATTTTACAACCTAATAACCTATGATTAACACAACGCAATAACCTAGGATCAGCACAACTGAATACCCTAGGATCAGTACAACGGCATAACCTAGGATCACAACGTAATGACTCAATCAGAAAAATTAGCACAATCGCTAGAACAGCTACAAAAACTTCAAAAAAATGGAATAGTTGCCATTCGTTCTCGTAATTTAACTCGGACTCATCTTAATAGGCTCATGAAAAATGGTTTTTTAAAAGATGTGATTAAAGGTTGGTATATTGCTTGCCGTCCCGATGAATTCCAAGGAGATAGTACCTCTTGGTATGTTTCATTTTGGCATTTTTGTGCGTCCTATCTAAATACACGCTTTAGTAACGCATGGTGTTTATCTCCAGAACAGTCTTTATTGATCCATGCTGAGAATTGGACAGTTCCCAAACAGCTTCTTGTTCGTTCCAAGAAAGGAAATAATACAATAACACAATTGCTGTTTCATACCTCTTTGTTAGATGTACGTTATACAATGCCCAAAAAAACCGAGGTGGAAGAAAAAAACGGTTTAAAACTATTTGCTAAAATTCCTGCGCTTATTGCTTGCTCACCTTCATTCTTTATATTGTATCCAACAGATGCCCGCACCCTATTAGCCAGTATTCAGGATGCTTCGGAAATTCTTCCGACCCTTTTAGAGGGTGGACATACAACTATCGCAGGGCGTTTAATGGGTGCTTTTAACAATATCGGTCAAAATCGCATCGCCGAAGATATTAAAAAAACAATGTCTGCTGCAGGTTATGATATACGTGAACAAGACCCTTTTGAATCGGAATTTAAGGTACAATTGTTAAAGAAAATGGTACCCCCATCTGTAAATCGTATACGCATTTTATGGCAAGAGATGAGAATACCCATTATAGAACGATTTCCTATATCCCCAGATATTTCAATCAATGTTAAAGAATATCTGCACAAAGTTGAGGAACAGTATGTTGCAGATGCCTATCATTCCCTCTCTATAGAAGGTTATCACGTGAGCGCCGAGCTGATTAACAAGGTGCGCATAGGAAAATGGAATCCAGATAACGATGAAACTGACTACAATCATAAAAATGCATTAGCCGCGCGCGGGTATTGGCAAGCATTTCAAGCTGTGAAACGTAGTATTCAAAAAGTACTGATGGGTGAAAATCCTGGAAAAGTGGCTTGGAATGATCATGGAGATTGGTTTCGCGAATTATTTGGACCTAGTGTAACTACCGGCATTTTAAAATCTGCAGAACTGGCAGGGTATCGTCGCCATCCCGTTTATATACGCCGTTCCATGCATGTCCCACCTAACTTTTCAACTGTTTCTGAGCTCATGCATGAATTTTTCGATTTATTAGAACATGAGGCAGAAGCTTCTGTGCGTATTGTGCTAGGCCATTTTTTCTTTGTTTTTATTCACCCTTACATGGATGGAAATGGCAGAATAGGCAGATTTTTGATGAATCTCATGTGTGCATCCGGCAACTATCCATGGACAATTATTCCTGTGGAACACCGACAGCAATACATGAATGCATTAGAAAAGGCAAGTGTAGAAGAAGACATTATTCCTTTTTGCGATTTTCTTCGGAATTTTCTTTGGGTTGAGAAATGTACACTGTAGAAATCAAAATGAAAATAGCAAAATATCCTTGGTTAAAATTCTAATAGCGTTCCGAATATAACTCGGTTGTAAGGTCACGGGGCCAGAGGGAATCGCCTAAATCATCGCATTGAAATACCATCGAAAATATTATTAATAGCCGTAAATTTTTATATTAATGTTTCATTCCAATGTGTAATTGCAATATACATTGTGTAGTCTATTTTCAATATTATGGTATAATTGCAAGAAGAAATACAACTGAGGGGAGTCATCATGCTTAAAAGGTTTTTAGTGAACGAATTAATCTCAATTTTTGATTGCACAGCCGAGACAGTACACGCCGCTTCAAAAAAAACCCTTGTTTATTTGACCCTATATGGCATTGCCATGCTATTTACACTTGGAATCACTACGTTTTTGATAGCACAGAACGCTATTATTTTGGGTGGAGCCTGTGGTTTCTTATTAAGTATAGAAATTATTATTTTATCTACAATATTCAGCTTTATTGTTTTTTCGGGCTTCATCTATTATGGCGCTTACTTTGCTTGCAAAGGATGGCAACGTTATCAAGATACGAAAGATAAAAAAGATGGAGGGGTCAAATCTGGATTTTAGCACTTGGATTTTTTTCTATTTCCAAACTCCAGATCTGACCCCTCCACTATTCAAAAGCGTGAATATGCAATACCTTCCTTTAGAAAGGTTTTATTAATGTGGCCCTTTATGCTTAACGGGCTCAGGCTTTGAAGCTTCGTTACTGATATTGTCTTTTGTCTTGGCGGCGCCTGAAATTAAAGGCTCAGTGGAGCGTAATTGTCTATTGAAATATTGTGGTGTTGCTGAGATAGCCGCTGCGGCGGTTGCAGCACCTTCAGCTCTTGCTCTGGCAATTCTTGCTTCTGAAGCAGTTTCCTCTTCTGCTTTTTCAGCATTAATGCTGTCAATTGAACGTAGAGAATGGGGTGGTGGCGCACTAATGCTTGAAGATGATGCAGCCACTGCTGCTTGGCTAGAGGCTGCAACAACAGGAGAAGGGGATACAGCTGAGGCAGCGGTTGCAGGAGCAGATGAAGCATTTGCCGAAGCCTCATCATTTTTATGTTTAAGAAAATCTGAAGTATTAAATCTTGTTTCATAATTGATGGCAGCATGCTTTAATTTTAGTGCTTTGCTTAAATTATCCCAAATTATTTTTCCATTTTCATATAACATAGGTGTTAACTTGGGACTTAAACCTGCAAGTGATGAGCCTCCTACACCTTGGCAAAGGCTAAATTCTTCCTTGTATCCTACTACAGTGGTATTCTCATAGCCTCGCATGGCCAATTCTTGGGCGAGATCCTTTGCAAACACATCCGTATAACAGGCTAAAACCTGTAACTCTTGAACCTCTTTTGGTAACCCTTTTTTTACCAGGTAATCAGCGAATTCTTTTGCGTTTAATTGTGCTTCTTTATGGGCTTGCTTGTATTTTTTCTTGCTTTCATAGTCATCTCTATCTCCCGGATCAGAGGTGTATATGCATTGTCCTTTTGTTTGTAAACTAGGAGCGGCACCATGGCCGTGTACTGCAACTATACATGGGGTTTGTCTTTTTATATAAGAATTGAGTCCTGTTTTTAGATCGCTGGGAATTATTGAGCTGGAATCTAATTTTTTACTCTGCAGATACGCTATCCAACCATCTTTACCACGAGCTAACTCATCCCCTTTTTCCAAGGTAAATATACGGTATTTTATATCTAAATGTTCTGGAATAGCAGACATCGCCATATCTCTAATTTTTGGTTTAATTTAAGTATAGTCAATTTGTTGATTTACAAAGTTACTTGACCAAAAAACGTGCTTGCCTTGAACAATATTATCAAAAAGAATACTATAATTAGTGTAACCATTTGATGAGTGGGTTTGAGTGATAGTTTCTCAACTTCAAAGAGGCACAAGATGAAAAAATTAAACTTTAGAAATGCCATCAAAGCTGATCCAGAATTTGAAGGAAACCCTGATCTTGATTCGCCAGAATTTAAGATTCAATTCGTTAAGGTTTTAGAAAAATTAAGATTATCTCCTGAAGTTGAAGACCTTAGCTTGAAAAGTAATTGGATAAAAGCAAAGCAGTTAAATCAATTGGCAGAAATTCTTTCTAACCATCATGAATTACAAGATTTAGATCTATCTTACAATCGTCTCGCACCGGAATCAGTCTCCGCTATCAAAAAAATTATTAATGAGCATCCTAAGCTTAAAATTGTTTATTTAGATTTTAATGATCTCACAGATGAATTTATAGCAGCGCTAATTAAAGGAAATTCTGAAGAATTTAACCAGAGACTTAGAACCGTTAAAATAAGCTTATCAAATAACAATTTCTTAACGGCTAAGTCTATTGAGGATACAAGGAATAAGCTTACCACTAGATCTCGTTTAACGATGCTTGTCGGAAACCAAATTAAAGATGATCTAGACACTGAATATAGGGAAAAAATATGGGCCCAAGACGAGCAAGCTTCTAATTTAGGGCGATCCGTTTCTTCTCCCGGCCAAGCAATAGCATCAGAAATGATTCAAGCTGCATCAGCATTTTTTACCCCACTAAAAGATGCTAGCGCGACCTCTCCCAATGGAAAGTCAAGTAACCAGGACAAGCGAGAGGGTTTTGAAGAATGCAAAGAGTCTGGACAAAACAATCTTGAAAGTGATTTTAGCAAATCTCTTAAAATACAAACTATGAACCCTAAAAACCCATAATAGAATCGCTGGACTTAAAACTGTCCCTGTTTTTAATTTGAATTTCCAGCGGGGCATAGTTTTTTTTGGAAAATTTTACAACTTGGGTTTTCAACACATAAAAGTATCCCTATTACATACCCAAACGGTTATTTCGAAATTATTTTATAGATTATCTAGACAAACTTACTGGGAGCTTACAAAAAAGCATTATGATTCTTCAACAGAGGACATTATCAGCATTGCTCACATCGAAAGAGATAAAGAAGATGCAAAGCAATTATTAAAGGCGCAAGTAATGATGGAAAGAATACATTTAGAGCAGAAAAAAGAGCAAGCTGCGCATGAACTAGCTACCAGGCGAGGTCTGTCCAAGATAATGTGAACGAAGGGGCCCAAATGCCTCGCATCCTTCTACTAATCGTGCCGCTCAAAACCATCGCTCTTAGAAATTGTTTAGAATGTTGCTGAGTTTACTCGGCAAATTTAGAATTTCTGTCAAGAAGCAATGCCAAGTCTACTCATTCCCATACAGATAATAAATTTGCTTTATTTGCATAATAAATTCATTTGGTATTACGTTTTTCGGCGACCGTAAAATATTTATAAAACAACGCAAAATAAAATCAAGATGAGTATTGTCAAGAATTTTTTCTTCTGGTTTCATTTTAGAATCCAAACATTTTTCAGATCTTTTTATTCTTAACCCTATTAGCACCTATCGCACTCGCTATGTCGCCCAAATTTACATCTTCAGATTTTTCCAAACATATCTTCAGGGCTGAATAGATGGAGGGGCCAGATCTAGATTTTGCACTTAGAATTTTTTTCTATTTCCAAACTCCAGATCTGAACCCCCAAACGACAAAATCCAGATCTGACCCCGAACGATAACTGGTGCCGAAGAGAGGAGTCGAACCTCCGACCTACTGATTACGAATCAGTTGCTCTACCAACTGAGCTACCCCGGCAATTTTAGACATTTTAAGAACTAAGCTGGCGATTATAAATCACGCTTGCTCGCCAGAGCAATACAATTGCATCCTTTATCCGCGCAATATCCGCAAAATAACGGATTGCCAAGCCTGCTGCCATCCGCAAAACTATGCTTAATTGCCTATTATCATAGATAAGAGAATAAATGCAGATGTCACTTAGTTCTAAACTTACAACACGCGGCTTTTCTTTAATAGAACTCTTAATCGTTATTGTGATTATCGGTATTTTAAGTAGCCTTGCTATACCCCTGTATACCGATCATATTATCAGGGCCAAAGTCATTGAACTTTTTGCCTTAGCAGAGCCTGCCAAATTTGCGGTAGCCGAGGCTTTAATTTCGCACACCCCCATCAATGAAATCAATAACGATACCTTAGGATTGGAAAAAACAATCAATGTGGGGAAAGTAGAGGATATTTTTATTGCCAATGCCATTATTACGATTACCGGAAATTCTAAAGCATTAGGCATACCAGAAAACAAAACGTTTAGAGTTGAGCTTATGCCTAAAGCCAAAAATGGCACCATTCAATGGTCATGCTTAACAAGCCCTGTTGAATTTAAAAAGTATGCACCCGCAGATTGTCGCATCGATCCCATTCCTTAAAAGTTTACAGAATGGGATCTGAGCAAAATATTTAAAAAAGTTTTACCACTTTTTATTTTCTTCTGTAACTGCAGGCTTATCATTTTCCTTGGCGGATTTTTCGTGGGTATTAAAGGGTTTAGAGAATTCAGGCACCACTTTGGGTAGCCGATGATCTCGATTGCGTGGAGAAGTATCATTTAACAAATTACGCATTCTGATCTCTTGTTCTTCTTGCTCTGCAGGCGTTGCAGGCTGAGCATTTCGTGTACAACCGGTGATGGCACCGCATAACAACATCATTACTATATAGCGCATAATTTTATCCTAAAAATATCCCAAAATATCTGTCATCACATGCAAAAGCACTTCTATCACGATCAACACAATAATAGTCCACTCTAGACGAGAAGAATGCTGGTGATTGAGCTCTGCTGCCAACATGTCAAACAGTTCCTGTAAAATACGCAAACGTTGATTTAATACGCTTACGCGTCGTTCGCGATCTAAATAATGTGCCACCAATTCATAATAAGATTCTAAATCGGAAAGCTTCCAAAAAAATTCCGGCGTATCCAATAATTCTTGATGTAAATTAATAGAACTTCTATCGATAAACAATCGTCCCATCATACGACGAATGTCTTTGCGTGACAATTTGATATTACCCTGCAATGCAAGCAATTCCGGTAATTCTTTCGTCAAATGAATGGTCTTTTGAATCGTCTGCTCGAAAACACTTAATTTAACCGATTGCGCTAGCCCATGAGAAAAAGCTAATTTAGTTAATACATTTTTCTCAGGTAAAGTGATCTCATCATCTTCAATTTTAGCCGCTTCACCATAGGTATAATAAAAGACATCGTCTTCGATCATCTCTAAATGCTGTTGCTCATAGGGGTGGATCTCTTGAAGCAGCTGACGCTCTTTTGCTTCATCCAGCCCCCAACAAACAATCGTGCCAAATGGGAAGAAAAAAACATCGCCTTCCCGATGTTCATGCGTGGAATGCTCTGGGCTGTCTAAAGAAATATGCAAAACTTCTCGAAACCGGGTTAACGGATAAGAAGATTTAAGATAGCTAGATAGCCTAGCTAAATCAAAGGAAGTTGATATACAATATGCGACACATCGCATGAAGCGGCCATCGTTTGCTGTTGAATGTGGTATGATATTAGCACATATATATAAGCCCAGGTAGTTTTACATTGGCTAACTTAAAATAGGGATCTGCATGAGTCAATATATTTTTTCTATGCACAAAGTCGGCAAAGTTGTCGCACCCAAACGTGAAATTTTAAAAGATATTTCGCTTTCTTTTTACCATGGTGCCAAAATCGGTATTCTGGGTCTCAATGGATCCGGAAAATCTACTCTACTGAGAATTATGGCCGGCATCGAAAAAGATATTATCGGTGAAGCCACGCCCCAAAAAAATATTAAAATTGGTTATTTGCATCAAGAACCCCAATTAGATCCCGCTAAAGACGTTCGCGGAAATGTAGAAGAAGGGGTACATGAGGTCAAAGAAGCTTTGGATAGGTTTAATGCCATTAGCCTTAAATTTGCAGAACCTATGAGCGATGATGAAATGAACGCGCTATTGCATGAACAAGGCGAGTTACAAAATAAAATTGATGCCGCCCATGGTTGGGAATTAGAAAGAACCCTAGAAATCGCTGCAGATGCATTGCGCCTTCCTGCTTGGAATGCCAATGTTGAACAATTATCGGGCGGAGAACGCCGCCGCGTCGCCCTATGCCGTTTATTACTGTCTACGCCAGATTTACTCCTGCTTGATGAACCGACAAACCATTTAGATGCGGAAAGTGTCGGTTGGTTGGAACGTTATTTGCATGAATTTACCGGAACCGTCGTGGCTGTTACCCATGATCGATACTTTTTAGATAATGTTGCTGGTTGGATATTGGAATTAGATCGCGGAAGAGGGATCCCTTTTGAAGGCAATTATTCCTCATGGTTAGAACAAAAAGAGAAACGTTTGTCCATGGAAGAACGTCAAGAGTCTTCGCATAAACGAACGATTAAAGCAGAATTAGAATGGGTACGAACCAATCCCAAAGGTCGACATGCCAAAAGCAAAGCACGTCTTGCTCGATTTGAAGAACTCAATTCTAAAGAATTTCAAAAACGGGCTGAAACCACTGAACTGTATATCCCACCCGGACCTCGTCTTGGCGATGTGGTTATCGAGGTAAACAATATTAGCAAAGGCTTTAGTGATAAAGTTCTGTTTGAAAATTTAAATCTTCGTATTCCTAAAGGCGCTATTGTCGGTATTATTGGGCCGAATGGTGCCGGGAAATCCACATTCTTTAAGCTTATTACTGGGCAAGAAAAACCGGATTCAGGGGATATCCGCATTGGCGAAACCGTACAGTTAGCCTATGTTGATCAATCTCGAGATGCATTGAGAGATGAAAAAACGGTTTGGGAAGAAGTATCCGAAGGCCAAGATATTATGATGGTTGGCCAATTTGAAATGCCCTCCCGCGCCTATGTTGGCCGCTTTAACTTTAAAGGATCGGATCAACAAAAAATCGTTGGCAATCTTTCCGGGGGAGAACGTAACCGAGTACATTTAGCCAAGCTTCTAAAGAGTGGCGGTAACGTTTTACTGTTAGATGAGCCTACCAATGATTTAGATGTTGAAACGCTGAGAGCACTGGAAGAAGCATTAGGTGCATTTCCAGGGTGTGCATTGATTATTTCACATGATCGTTGGTTTTTAGATAGACTTGCAACCCATATATTAGCCTTTGAAGATGAAGGACGCGTGACTTGGTTTGATGGTAACTATACCGATTATGAAGCCGATCGTCTGTCCCGTTTAGGAACTGATGCATTGCAACCGCATCGGATAAAATATAGAAAGTTACAAACCGTTGCCTGATCTATTTAATGCGCTTAAACATGCAAAAGTGCATCGCTTAAGCGCTTAATCGGGAGCACTTCCATCCCATCAATTGGGGATTTGGGGGCGTTGCCAAAAGGGACAATCGCCCTCTTAAACCCATGTTTGGCAGCTTCTTTTAAGCGTTCTTGGCCACTTTGCACAGGACGAATTTCTCCAGCCAAACCTACCTCGCCAAACACAATTAAATCATGTGGCAATGCTCTATTTTTAAGACTCGAAACCACTGCTAACAACATAGCCAGATCCGCTGCCGTTTCTGTCACGCGAACGCCCCCAACAATATTCACAAATACATCCTGATTATAGGTAACAACCCCACAATGACGATGTAATACGGCTAAGGCTAAAGCCAAACGATTTTGTTCTAATCCCACGGTAACCCTTCTGGGATTGGCTAAATGGCTTTCATCTACCAAAGCTTGTACTTCAATGAGCATAGGGCGACTGCCCTCCCAGGTAACCATCACCACACTGCCGGCAACCGGCTCATTATAACGAGACAAAAAGATAGCCGATGGATTATTCACTTCTTTTAAGCCACGATCGGTCATGGCAAAAATACCCAATTCATTGACCGCCCCAAAACGGTTTTTCACCGCCCGAATCACGCGGAAACGACTGTCCGGATCGCCTTCAAAATATAAAACGGTATCTACCATATGTTCTAATACGCGGGGGCCCGCTAGAGTCCCTTCTTTGGTCACATGCCCCACCAAAAATAATGCCGTCCCGGTTTGTTTTGCATATCTCACCAATTGGGCAGCACTTTCGCGCACTTGCCCCACAGAACCGGGAGCAGATTGTAATAATTCGGTGTAAATCGTCTGAATGGAGTCGACCACCATAATCTGCGGTTTTACTTTGGCCGCAATTTCTAAGATCCGTTCAACTTGGGTTTCGGCTAACAACTGTAATTGCATTTCTGCAACCCCTAATCGTTCTGCACGTAACTTCACTTGTTGTAATGACTCTTCGCCCGTTATATATAATGCTTGGCAATGCTGACTCAGATTGGATAATGTTTGTAATAAAATCGTCGATTTGCCTATGCCTGGATCGCCGCCGATTAAAATGGCCGAACCAGACACCAACCCACCGCCTAATACGCGATCGAGCTCCGTTAGCCCTGAAGATACCCGGATCTCAAGGCTAGTGGGGATAGAGGCCAATCCCACTACGGCTATCTCTTCTACCCCTGCATAGCCCTTAAAGCGCGAGTTTTGGTTTAACAAAGCGCTTTTCGTCGTAGCCATAGCGACCTCGGTTAAGCTATTCCAAGCCTCACAATCGCTACATTGACCGCTCCATTTAGGGCTCATGGCCCCACATTCTGTGCAGGTATACGAAACTTTTAATTTGGTCATTGTGGCCCCTTAACACTTGGATTGGCTTAGCTCTCAACGCCTATTAGCAGTCGTTCTGACTATGAAAGTAGATTATATCAAGTTTTGAAGGGCTGTGGCCGATAGAGTCAATATGCAAGTTGCTACCGAAATATTAATCAATGCGCGTCAAGTCACCCCTCATCAATTGGGCGGCTCGTATGAGTTTATATTAAATAGTCAACTTTATATAACAGAATGTATTAAGTTAGAGTCAAAACAAAAGTTTTCCGAGCGCCCTATTCAAAACGCTGAAGTATTATTAAAAGGGATGTTATTCGAATTAAATCACGTCAGGGTTGATCCAAAATTAGATAATACTCAGATCATAGAATGCTTAACGAATGCCCTAGGCCAAATTGGGGTAAAAGTCTTTAATCAACCGCATAGAAGCTCTATGGCGCTTTGTTTTAAACCGCTGGGGGAGATAAGCGACAATGTCCGCTTTTATCTCAATCCGAATGGGAAATTGATCTTTCTCTCCCCCGCCATGCGACCTAAGCTAGCCTATTCAAGACCTTAAAGCTTAACGATTGGTTTTTTCAGTTTCTTGCTCTACCTTTTCTTCAGCCACAGTTTTGTGTGCATGCCCATGATGTGCGTGGTTTTTGTGATGATGTTTCTTGGCATGGTGCTTTTTACCATGACATTTCTTTTTGCCTTTACGCTTTTTAACTACGTGCTTTTTAGGTTGCGCTTTTAGCGCGTGATCAGCCTCAACTTGATGAATCGCTTCTGCGGGTGGAGCCTGCTCCACTTCATGGGCATTGGCCATTGGACAAACCAGAGCTGCTGCGACGAGTGCACTCACAAAAAGATTCTTCATGCTTTTTCCTTCCCTTGAATAAAATGAACACCATTGATAATGAACAATAGATCAAAATATATGAAGCTGCAAATATCCGCGTTTTCCCTAGGGGCTCGCTAAACGCGCAGTTAAATTGGTTAATCGTTTACTCGACCGTAGGGTGCGCACCGCAATGCCTAAGGCTTTTTTCTGACCCACAATAACCACTAAGGATTTCCCCCTTGTTAGGCCCGTATACAATAAATTTCTTTCTAATAACATATAGTGCTGGGTCGCTATGGGAATAACGACCGCCGGGTATTCAGAGCCTTGAGCTTTATGAATGGTGGTGGCATACGCCAATGACAGCTCATCTAATTCATCCATTTCATATTCAATCAAACGACCTTCAAACAAAATATGTAATATCCCGGCTTCTTCATCAATAGTGGTAATAAAACCAATGTCACCATTAAAAACTTCTTTTTTATAATTATTGATGGTTTGGATCACTTTATCGCCTTCAGCGAATGTTGTGCCAAAACGAGAAACCGCATTTTTGCTATTGGGGTTTAAGCGTTTTTGTAAATCTATATTTAAAGCTCGTGCACCGAGTCCTCCTCGATTCATCGGAACCAATACTTGGATATCCCGAATCGGATCAAAGCCAAACCGAAGCGGTATTCGTTCTGTCACCATATACACCAGTTTTTGATGAATAAGCTCAGGGGTATCGGCAGGTACAAAATAAAAATCGCTTAATTCTGTTGATACGGAGGATGCTTCGGGCAAATAGCCTTGATTCACGCGATGCGCATTCAATACAATTTGAGAAGCCTTAGCTTGCCTAAAAATCTCCGTTAATCGAACTAAAGGAATGGTTTCGGCTTCTATCATATTGGCAAGCACTGCCCCAGGTCCTACCGACGGCAGCTGATCGACATCTCCCACTAACATTAATGCGGCAGAATCGGGGATAGCTTTTAGAAGATTGTTCATCATAAAAATATCGACCATCGAGATCTCATCCACCACAATAAGATCGGTTTCTAAGGGATTGTTTTCATTACGCTTAAATCCTTGGCCGGTTGGATCAAATTCTAATAATCGATGTAGCGTTTTAGCTTCCAGCCCAGTGGAGTCTGACAACCGTTTGGCCGCTCTCCCAGTGGGTGCGCATAACAGAATATTATTCGTTTTGGCACGAATAATTTGTAAAATGCTGTTCACCAAAGTGGTTTTACCGACCCCAGGGCCTCCGGTAATAATCACCACTTTATTCTGCAATGCCATATAAATCGCTTCTTTTTGGGTGCTCGATAATTTTAATTGTGTTTTATTTTCCACCCAGGGAATAGCTTTTTGAATATCGATATCTTTGGTTAAACCCGTTTTATGCTGCAATAAACGTTTTAAATGTTCACTGACGCCCACTTCTGCACGATATATAGGCGCTAGAAAAACGATAGGTTCCCAACCAATTTGATCGGCGATAATTCTACCGGCCTTTTGCTCGGCTTCAACAGAGGCTAAAATAATATCTTCTGGAATTTCCAGCAACTCTACCGAGTCTTTTATCAGCTGACTTAAAGACATCGCGCAATGACCATCATTACTACTTTCTTGCAATACATGCCGAAGGCCTGCTTCTGCCCGCATTGCAGAATGCCGAGAAATGCCTAAGCGTTCGGCTAAGGCATCTGCCGTTTTAAAACCAATGCCTCGAATATCTAATGCCAACCGATATGGATTTTCTCGAACTTTTGCAATGGCTTGCTGCCCGTAGGTTTTATAGATGCGCACAGCTCTTGCGGTTCCTACCCCATAAGATTGAAGAAACACAATAATTTCGCGGATTGTTTTTTGGTCCTGCCAAGCCTCGACCACCGTATCTCGGCGATGCTGCCCAATACCCGATAATTCCATTAATCGATCCGGTGTGCTTTCAATGATATCCAATACCTGTGAGCCAAAGGCTTCTATCAGACGTTTGGCAAAATGCGGCCCTATTCCTTTTATCAGCCCAGATCCTAAATATTTCTCAATGCCTTCTAAGGTGGAAGGCATAACAATTCTTAATAGATCCGCTTTAAATTGCAGACCATATTCACGATTGGTAACCCAAACACCCGTACAATCAACATATTCTCCAGGATTGACGGCAATTGAACTGCCAATCACGGTTACCAAATCGCGCTGCCCTTTGGCTTTTACTTTGAGCACACAAAAACCGGACGCTTCATTGTGGAAGGTTACACGCTCTATAGAGCCACTTAACTTTTCTATAGCCCCTTCAGACATGTTTGGGTTCCCTCATCTTTGCTCACAATAACGAAGCTTCATTAGCTCAAAATGATTGATTTGTTCTTTAAGGCGGTTACAGCGTCGAAGCTTACAGCCTAAACGTAATTGATCCTGAATGGTTTTGATCTTCTCCTGAGTTTTCAAACACCGATTTTCCCGACGCTTAGTCTTTAAAATTTCTTGTTCTGCCCGTTTTTTAACTCGGGCTTCTTTTTTCAAGACTTTTTGCTGCTCTATGGCGCTAAGACCTACGCTAGCTAGTGGAAGATCCGCCGTTATCGCTGTTTTGGCTTGCGTTTTTTGCTCAATATGCGCTAACAAAACCCCTTTTTCTAGACTGCTTTGGCACGGCCTATCGCGAAATTCAAAACGTCCTTCCGGTGAGGTACAGCGATAAACCGCGGCTAGACTAACGGTTGTATACCATAAGCCCAGTAACAATAGACAAAAAGAAACCACATATCGCATACGCTTTTTAAACTCGCCAATCAATGGGGGTTTGATGATTCTTTTCTAAATAATGATTGGTTTTTGAAAAATGCTTACACCCAAAAAAACCTTGATAGGCCGAAAATGGCGAAGGATGTGCTGCCTTTAACACGCAATGACGATCAGGGTGAATAAATTGACCTTTGCGCTGAGCATAAGCCCCCCACAATAAAAAGACCACCCCTGACATCCCCTCGTTAATCACATTGATCACTTTATCCGTAAATTTCTCCCAGCCTTGTCCTTGATGGGAAGCAGCCCTGCCGGCTTCTACCGTTAACACGCTATTTAATAATAAAATGCCCTGTTTTGCCCAATTCACCAAGCAGCCATTGCTGGAAGGGGGAATATTGAGATCTGACTGCAATTCTTTATAAATATTCTTTAAAGATGGGGGTAGTCGCACACCAGGCTGTACGGAAAAACAAAGGCCATGGGCTTGATTGGGGCCATGATACGGATCTTGCCCTAAAATAACCACTTTTAGTTTAGGCAGCGGCGTCAGATTAAAGGATTCAAACACATGCGCGCTTGTTGGGTAAATTGTCTTCTGGTTGTCTTTTTCTTGACGCAAAAAAATCCGTAATTTTTGCATATACGGCTCATCAAATTCGGGTCCTAAAATGGGTTGCCAGCTTTTTTCTAACATAGAACAATCCACATACTCTTTACTCAGAAATTTACGCTCCGTTGGTTTATCTCATGGTATATTACCACAACCATGAAAAAGTTAACCTCACCCAAAACGGAAGCAGAATTATTATCGCGCTGCCAAAAACTCGCTGGCATGACATGGGCCACCCTTGCCTCGACCTATAATCAAACTCTGCCGACTTCGCTTATCCAAGCCAAAGGCTTTATGGGTCAATTAATGGAACAGGTATTAGGCGCCACCGCTAACAATCTTCCAGAACCGGATTTTCAACATCTGGGCATTGAATTGAAAACCTTGCCCCTCAATGCCAATGGCGAGCCTCGAGAATCTACCTATGTTTGTACAGCCCCTATTTCATTCAATGCCGAAATCGAAGCATGGACAAACTCACGCGTCCGTAAAAAATTAGCGCGCGTATTATGGGTACCTTTTGAAGCCGATCCCAAAATTCCCTTAAATGAACGACGCATTGGCTCAGCTTTATTGTGGAGCCCTGATCCGGCTACCGAATCTATTCTTCGTCAGGATTGGGAAGAACTTACGCTTATGTTACACCTCGGCCAAACAGCAAATCTATCCGCTAAATTAGGGACCTATTTACAGATCCGCCCCAAAGCAGCACATAGCCGTATTGTAAATCCAGGCATTAATGAGCAAGGGGAAGACATGTTTCAAAACCCCAGGGGATTTTATTTAAGAAGCCTTTTTACCCAGAAGATATTAGAAGCCCATTATTGTAAGGCTTAATTGAATATAGCGGCTATTGTTTAGCGCCAGCAAGTTGCAATTCAAAAAAAATAGTAGTATTTTATTATTTTATTTTTGGATACGCGTGTGTACCAAGAAACCTTAGAATTAATAGCCAATTCGGCTAAAATAAAGTCAAAGCTTTGCTCGTCCAATTTAGTGGCTTCTCTTATTCATTCTGCAATGGCAGGCATTTATCTTGGATTCGGGGTCATTTTAGTATTCTCATTAAGCACTGCTTTTTTTCAAGCGCAATCTCCCGCACTAAGTTTGGTTATGGGAACTACTTTTGGTATTGCACTTTCGTTAGTGATAATTGCAGGTGCGGACTTATTTACCGGCAACACCATGATTATGGTCATTGGGCTATTGCAAAACAAGACAACGTGTTTCGACTTACTAAAAGTTTGGCTAAGCTCATATTTAGGGAATTTTTTCGGTGCCATTTTATTAGCTTTCCTTGCTTGTAAGGCAACCATAATCCTAGATCCCAGCTGGATCCTAACGGTTGCCGAAAAAAAAATGAATGGGATATGGATGACACTTTTTTTAAAAGGTATCTTATGCAATTGGCTAGTTGTGCTTGCCGTATGGTGTACATTTCGTCTTAAAAGCGAAACGGCCAAACTCATTATGGTTTGGTGGTGTTTATTAGGGTTTGTTGGATCGGGTTATGAACATAGTATCGCGAATATGACCTTGTTAACTTTGGCAAATTTTTTGCCTAATAAAGGCGGTTTTGCAATATCTTGGGGCGGCCTGATACATAACTTAATACCCGTTACATTAGGCAATATTGTCAGTGGAGTATTATTTATGGCACTCCCTTATTATTTCATCAACGCTTCGAAATCCTTGCCAAAGGAAAATTGAAAAAGCTGTTAACTCAGTCATTATTTTCTACCCTGACAATAGGTTTCTTTTAAAAATAGTAATAAACAAAAAGACATCGCCAATGCGATAGGCAGCGAAATTAAGGCGTGTTGATATTGGCTTAAATTAAAAACGCGTTCAACGGTGGCTTCTCCCACCCCGTTGGCTGTCGCATTCATATCTAAGATTTTCCCAATAATTGGCTGCGCAATGGCTCCACCAAAGGTATTAATTGCATTGGTAAACCCAATGGCAGTAGCTGCATTTTGCGGACGTGTACTTTCTCTGACCACGGCAAATGCCAAAATAAAACTGCTGGAAAAAAATCCTAAGGTAAATAACAGAACATTTAATGTCCCCAATGATAAGGGATGAATATAAAGCAAAGCCAAACATATCGCTAAGGTTGCCAGGGTAGCAACCATCATAGGCGTATTGCGTCTGCGATAATAATCAGAGATAAATCCCCAAAAAGGAGCACCACATGCCCAACCCACATAAATTAATGAAATGGAAACACCGGCGGTCGCTCGATCAAATCCATGGGCTTCTTGCAGAAAAGGAATTCCCCACAGTCCACCAAAGGCTAAAGTCGGCACATACATTAAGCCTGCATATAAAGCTGCACACCACGTTTGTTTATGTTTTAAAATTTCACCAAACCCTGCGAGCAGCTCGCGGCTGTTGACCGTTTTTGCGTGAGGGCTAAGCACGTGTCCATGTCCATTGGGTTTGTCATTTTTAATAATCACCCAAAGCAATACGCTTAACAATAACCCTGCAACGCCCCCCCATTGCATCGATGCTCGCCAACCTAAGATTTCGATCACTTTGCTAACGGTGGATAGCCCAAAAACGGCACCTAAAAATCCCACCGTCGCACTTAAGCCTGTCATTAAAGCAAAGCGATTAGCCGGAAACCAATGATGTGCAATTTTCAAACACCCAATCAGTGCAAAAGCTGCACCTACACCAATCATCACACGACCAAATTTTGCTTCCCCCAAGGTTGTCGCAATCCCAAACATCAAGCTTCCAAGCGCACAACAAATGCACGCAAAGGTTAATAAACGTCTAGGCCCAAAACGATCCATTAAAAGACCTGCGGGGATCTGCATGATCCCATATGCATATAAACAATAGGCCGATAAACTGCCAAATTGCTCAGCGGTACTGGCAAATGCGAGAGATAATTCCGGCTTCATCGCGCTGGGAGAAACTTGTAACAGGTTATCGTAAAAATAAAAAAATGTAGCCAGCCCCCAGACTATCGCTGCCCGCCATAAACGGCTTCGGTTAAAAGGTGCAGCAATTTCCTGGTCAGGGAGGGCAAAACTATTTGAATTCATCGGGATATTCCTCACATCAAGTGATCGGTATGGGACGTAAATCTTGTTCGTTAGTGTGCCCCAAACAAAGCTTGGCTGTAAAGAGAAATCAAGCGCTTTAAGACGCAATAAACGCCCATGGCTTTTGTTTTTAGCAGATATACACGTATTGTGTGGTTTAGAATCTAAAACTTATTTTGCCATAAAATGGCTATATTGAAGGGATTTTACCTGTAAAACGCTCGCGTGGAGCGCTAGCGCTGAGAATAAGCGGTGGAAGGATATTTATGTTTAAATTGATCTGCAAGGGCTACGGCTTTTTCACGCACAGCAGGATCCATTGTATTTATCAAAGACACCATGACCGTAGGCGTTCGATCTTGTTGTTCTTCTAACGCTATTTTCAACCAACCATAGGCAGCAGCGTCATCTTGCCGCACGCCGATCCCATTTAAATATAATAATCCCAATTGATATTGTGCTTGTTTTGCCCCTTGATAAGCCGCTTTTCTGATCCACAATGAGGCAATCACAGCATTTTGTGTATGGCCTTTCCCTTCTAGTAACATGTGTCCGATCATATTTTGTGCATAGGCGTGACCTTGTTTAGCCGCTTTAGCATACCAATAGAAAGCTTTTTCATCACTTTGGGAAACGCCAATCCCGCTATAATATAATTCGCCCAATTCAACCTCAGCCAGCGCCAATCCGCGTTCTGCCGCTAATGAATACCAGCGAGCTGCCTCATTCAAATTTTTAGGCAAACCGTAACCGCGCGCAAAACGGCGGCCTATTTGATATTGAGCCATCTCAAAGCCGCTTTGCTTACTGGCTTTTTTATACCAATAAACACTTTTTGCCAAATCCTGCGGAACACCACGGCCTAATTGGTACATGGCGCCCAGCATTAATTCTGCATAGGGTTGATGCGCATATTCGCTGGCTAATAAATAATGCCGCGCGGCTTCTTGTAAGTTACGTTTAACCCCTTTGCCTGCATGATAAAGATCGCCCAATTCACTTTCGGCTAAACCCACTTGATGATCAGCGGCTTTTAAATACCAAAATACCGCCTGTTTATAATCTTTAGGCACACCCCAACCATCGCGATACAGGTTGCCCATTTGCAGTTCGGCGGCTGGAAAACCGCGTTCGGCTGCCGACATAAACCAACGGGTAGCTTCACTGTGATCCTTTTGAACGCCCTCTCCCGTCTCGTAAATCATGCCCAATTTAAAGGCAGCTTCTAAAGAACCCTGCTGAGCGGCCATTTTATAATATTCTCGCGCTTGCGCTGGATCTTTGGCAAATAGGGTGCCTTCTGCATAGAGATCCCCTAAATCAGACAAAGCCTCGGCATTTCCCTGTTCGGCCTCTGCCATCAGCATTTCTAAGCCCATCTGCCTATTGTGCGAGCCTTTAGCACCTCGCACTAAAAGCCAAGCAAGCCTATATTCTGCCTCACTTGAGCCAAGCGCTGCGGCCTTTGAATACCAATTGAATGATTTTTGAGCATTCGCCTTTATGCCATACCAACCTTTTTTATAGAGATCCCCCAAAGCCAGCATGGCAGTCATCTCACCCTGTTGTGCAGCCAATTCATACCAATGTATGGCTTGATGAATATCCTTTGCAACTTGGAAGCCATCGCGATAAAAATGGCCCAGCTGAACTTGTGCATAGCCTAATCCATGCTGTGCCGCTTTGGAAAACCAATGTAGGGCCTGGGGGGGATTTTTTAAAAATCCTTCTTCCCCATTTAAATACATTTCGCCAAGGCGTGCCTCTGCTAAAGGATCGCCCCGATTCGCACAATACAGGGTGTGTTCAACGGATTTGTCTCGCTGTGTTTTAAAACCCGGCGCGTAAATTTCTGATCTTTTGCTAAAAACAATAGCATCATCCCCGCCCTGCACAACGCGAGGCGGCGGCTCTAAAGGTAAAGTACACCCGCTTAAGCTAACGGCTATACCATAAATAGAAAATAAAAACGCATATCTCATATGCATTATAGTATGGCACTGAACTTGAAAATTGCCTAGGGTAAATACCAGCCTTATCATCCGCGCAATAGATTTAGCTAACTACTGAATTATGGTCTATTTTTAAATCATGCTATACCGTATTGGGAAAATAATAATTGCTACCGTTGCCTGGCTCGATATGCTGGGCATCACCGGTTTATTATATCTGTTTAGTTTTTTTCCTAAAAAGGTAATCGACAAGGGTTACCCGTATTTATTCCAAAAATGGTGCTGGGCCTTTATCCGCGCCCTTGGCGTTGAGCTAAAACTGCATCAAAAAAACCGCCATCCTTTGCCGGCGCATTATATTGTGATCGCCAATCACCCCTCCGTTTTTGAAGATATTGGCATGTCTGCTTTATTTCCCGCACATTACCTTGCCAAGCAAGAAATCAAGGAATGGTGGATTTTAGGCCGTATTAGCCTTGCGGCTGGCACTCTGTATGTGCAAAGAGACTCTACAGAATCTAGAAAACAGGCGCGTGAAATGTTAATAGCAGCCTTACAGCAAGGGAAAAACATAGGACTTTATCCTGAAGGGGGTTGTAAAGGACGACGCATTGCTCTGCCATTTCAGCAGGGTGCCTTTAACGCCGCCATTCAAACCAAAACCGCCATTATCCCCGTGTTCCTGCACTATGAAGCGCAAGAAGTCTTTGAATGGCTACCCGGTGAATCCTTAATTCTTAAGCTTTGGAAAATTGCGAACAGTTCGAATAAAACCGCTCATTATTTTGTCTATGACGCGATTGATCCGACACTTTTTTTAGATCAAGCCTCCTTACGCATTCATGTTGAAAGGCTGTATTTACAATGGCAAGCGGAATATCTTGAATAGCAACCAACCTTTAAAATGAATAGCCTTCTATTGCACCGAATAAAATGCTAACATTTCACATGGACTATTTTACGCAAAAAAATGACCAATGGCGGGTAGAAGATGTCTCGCTTAAAAGCATTGCTGAAGACATTCATACGCCCTGTTATATCTATTCCCAGACAGCGCTCATCAACGCTTGGAATGCTTTCCACACCGCTTTCAAAGAGTATCCGCATCAAATTAATTATGCGGTGAAAGCCAATAGCAATCTCGCCGTCTTAAATGTGCTTTCTTCCTTAAATTCTGGATTTGATATTGTTTCGGGTGGGGAATTATTTCGCGTATTAAAAGCCAATGGAAATCCGGAAAAAATTATTTTTTCAGGGGTGGGAAAAACAACGGCAGAATTAAAAGCCGCACTTGAAGCCAATATTGGTTGTTTTAATGTAGAATCGTTAGCGGAACTTTTACGTCTAAATACTGTTGCCATTCAACTGAAAAAAATGGCCCCCATTGCTTTGCGCATTAATCCCAATGTCGATCCTAAAAGTCACCCCTATATTTCGACGGGTCTAGAAGAAAATAAATTTGGCATCCCCATCTTTGAAGCCATAGAGCACTATAAACAAGCAGCTACCCTACCAGGCATAAAAATAAAAGGACTTGCTTTCCATATTGGCTCACAAGTGACTTCCCTTGCTCCTTTTTTAGAAGCTCTCGATAAAATTATCGCCTTAATTGAAAAATTAAAAGCAATTGGAATTATTATTCCACAGCTAAACGTTGGCGGAGGGCTTGGGGTACGTTATCAAGATGAAACGCCTCCAACGCCTGAAGAATATGTCACGGCAATTTTATCTAAACTTAACAATAGCGATCTAACGATACACATTGAGCCGGGGCGTGCGATTGTCGCCAATGCGGGTGTTCTATTAACGCGGGTTGAATATATCAAAAAACAAGGTTCAAAAGATAAATATTTTGCGGTTGTCGATGCTGCCATGAATGATCTGATACGACCCACGCTTTATGGCGCATGGCAAGACATTATCCCGGTTAATCCCGGCGCCCTCCATCAGGTGCCTGAACGGCTATTTGATATTGTAGGGCCTGTTTGCGAAACGGGAGATTTTTTGGGTAAAGATCGCATGTTATCCATACAAGAAGGCGATCTATTAATGATCGCTTCCGCAGGTGCCTATGGCTTTAGCATGAGTTCGAATTACAATAGTCGGCCACGCGCGGCTGAAGTGATGGTACATCAGAATGCATACCAAGTCGTTAGAACCCGAGAAACCTTAGCCGATTTGGTAAAAGGGGAAAGAATTCCTTAATTTTTTCTATCCATCTTTCCTCTCCGTTTTTGACAAAAAAGGGCTTATGTAAGACAATATGCCATCTTAAAACTTATTCACGAAGTATTAATCATGAGCACATACACCATAGCAGCCTTTTATAAATTTATAGAACTAACTGATATAGCCAAAATGCAAATTGCTATCAAGAAGTTTGCGCAATCGAAAGACGTTTTAGGCACCCTGCTGCTTGCCCCTGAAGGCATTAATGGCACTTTGGCCGGCACGGAAGACAATATCAATGCAATGGTGGCATTTTTGCGATCCTATACCCCCTTTGCCGATCTAGAGTGTAAATACTCGATTTATGATGTGATGCCATTCCAAAAAATAAAGGTTTATTTTAAAAAAGAAATTGTTACCCTCGGAATGCCGAATATTAATCCTGAACACAAAACAGGCGTTCACGTTGCCGCAGAACATTGGAATGATCTAATTTCAAAACCTGATGTGTTTGTATTGGATACGCGCAATACCTATGAGGTTGAATTGGGTACTTTTAAAAATGCCATCAACCCAAATACAGAATATTTTAGAGATTTCCCTCGCTATGTCGCAGAGCAATTAGATCCTACGCAACACAAAAATATTGCCATGTTTTGTACCGGTGGTATTCGGTGTGAAAAGGCGTCGGCTTATCTTTTAGAACAAGGGTTTGAAAATGTCTACCAGCTAGAAGGCGGGATTTTAAAGTATCTTGAAAAAACAGAGACTGAAAATAGCTTATGGGAAGGCAAATGCTTTATTTTTGATGATCGCATAGTCTTAGAAAAAGAAGCCATCAAAACGTCTTAAAACTTGAACACTGAATGTTGACTTAAAATAAATTATAACAAATGATATGTACACGCAAAGTAAAACTTATCCAACCAAAAAGCCGGCCCTTCAATTTAAGAAAGGCAATGCCAGAAAATGGCATAACTTTCTTAAATACCTAACATTATTATGTTCCATTTTTCATATTGTAAACACAAGCTCCGCACATAAAGCACTCCGACAATGCCCGAGTTTTGCTCCACTAAACGACCATCCTTTTTTAACAACAAATGCTATTCAATATCCTGTAGACAAAGAAACATTAACCACCCTACATCAAGACTATGTGATTTTTGCAAACACTCCCATTGAATATACGGAATATGTCATATTTTCTGAATTGCATAATTCACACCATCATAAGGCTTTACAACAAAAATATATTCCACGTCTATCAAACAAAAAAAATTATTTATTGCTAGAAGGCATTGAACATTTCACGCCTGCATCTTGCCCTTCTCATATTTTAAGCGGGATCACACTGGGTAAAAACATAAGCTGTCTAGGCTGGAACCACCCTGCCTTAAGTCTTAATCCTGTTGTTGAACAGCTAATCGCTATTGTGCATAAATACAATCCCCTACTTTCTAAAACATTGGTCAGCAATCCCCAAAAAATGCTCACAAAATGGCGCAAGCTTTTACCGCTCAATGAATTTTCACTCCCCGACATTCATTTTGGCATTGTGAATGATGCTGAAATGCTATCGATGGAAAAACTCCAAAACCATCCAGATGCACTCTATAAGCTGACCAAAGACATTATTGCGGGCAGAATTGTGAATATCATCAAACATATAAATCCTCGTCAAGAAACACTCGATCACTATGGTGAAGTATTTTGTCAGAAAGAGATTTCTGATTTGGTCACGGAGGTTAAATCGGTTTTTCGCAATACAAATACTGTTTCTAAAATTAAGGCGCGTAATAATTATTTAATAAAAACAGCCAGCAACTTACAATCCAAAGCAGACAACCAAGATTGCACACGTAAATTCGTAATAGGTGGCGCCAATCACTTCTACGACGCGCCAGAGCCAACCCATCTTTGGAGTGATAAAGGAAAAGAACGTTACGATTATAAAAAGGCTAAAAGCGAACACGATAAACGTCGGCTTTTCTTTTTTAAAATGGCCAACTGGAATAATGAGGATCCCTTCTTCGAATTAAGAGAACATTTAGCACAGACAAGATATGCGATATTATATCCAGTTAAAGGCTAAGCCTGAATATCTCAGGGTCAAGTCTGGATTTTGGCTAGCAGCGTTTTAATACTAAAGAGTGGACCATCTGTTTTATTAAATTATTATATCTTTGTTTAAATACCCCGCTCAAAAGACGCATTGACTTTCCTAAATTGGCATTAGATGTTCTGATACATAATTAATGGTGGTTTCCTATTTAGCGAGGGGAATGTATTTCAAGTTGGTAATGCAAGTGGATGTCATCTAGCAAATCATGGAATAGTGAGACATATTCTTCTTGCAAAAGATATGTTAAATATTGGCTTGATAACCATCATGGATAATTCGCCCTTGTTTAAATTCAACAAGACGATCCATTCTTGACAATACGGAGAGATTATGTGAAATAACGATTAGCGTATGATTCTTTAGATTTTCACAAAGATTTTCGATCAAATTTTTCTCCAAAGCTGGATCCAGACCGGTTAGGGCTTCATCTAAAATAAAAATGGGAGCTCTTTTAATATAGGCCCGCGCAATTGCAATACGCTGGCGTTGCCCGCCTGATAACTTACACCCGCCTTCACCGATAATTGTTTCATAACCATTTTTCATTGCTAAAATAAATTCATCACACAAACAAATTCGTGCGGCCTCATACACCTCGTCTTTAGAAGCATTTTCTTTCCCAAAAGCAATATTATCAAAAATTGAGCAATGCAACAAAGAAACATTTTGTGGCACATACGAAAAATGATCTCTTAAATTTTCAACTTCCAATTCTGAATAGTTTTGTCCGTTAAGCATTAATGTCCCTTGCGCCGGATCATAAATACGCAATAATAAATAGACAAGGGATGTTTTTCCTGCCCCAGAACTTCCCATAATTCCCAACTTTTCCCCAGCTGGAATTTGCAAGTTTATATTATTAAGAATGGGCTTTTCTCCTAAATAGTTGAACTGTATCTGATTCAACTCTAGGGATGCCTTTAAGGATTTCGAAAGCCCTTGCTGATTTTCCATACAAAAATTATGTTTGCCAGGCTTTGTTTTAATAATAAGGGATAAAGACTCTTCTGCAATACCCAGCACCTTTAAAAAATCTGATAATTGTGCTGAACTCACCCAAATGGTACGTCGTATGTAAAAACAGGTGGCGCCGATAAAAGAGAAGTCTCCCAACGTAATCCAAGATTGAGTCCATCCAAAGCTTAAAAAAACAACCATGCTTACTAAAAGAACCCAGGAAAGCAATCCACGCCAAAGATCGGTTTTAAATATTACTAACTCTGATCTTTCTGTAGAAGAAATCCCCTCTTTCAGCAATTTTAAAAATTCCTTTTCTTTTGAAAGCCTTCTGGGAAAAGTGATCATAGTGATAGCATTACAAATAAAATTTCCAACATAGCCAATCAAATGGCTTTGTGCGCCAGATTGCTTATTTGCAGCGTGAATGCTCTGCTTTAAATAAAAAAAGGTAACAGCATTCATAGCCAGAAACCAAAATAGAAATAGGATTGAAAAAGCTTTGCTGATCAATGCTATCAATATCAATGAAAAAAAGAATGACAACACGGTTGGATAAAATCCGTACAACAGCATTTTAAACAATTGCTCAAAGCTTTCGGTTAAATTTCGATATTTATTGATCAAGTCTCCAGCCAGTTGATTATAAATAAATTGGTAGGGTTGTTCTTGAGTGAGCTCTAATACCTTGGCTTGAATATCGGCTCGAATGCTTGGAAACGTTTTCATCCAAACATATTGACAAGCACGAATGGAAAGCTCTAACAGCAAAATCATAGCAGTATAAGAAAATGCGCTATTGATTAACACCCTCTGCGTTTCAATGGGATTAGATCCGTGCATCGCCAACTTATCGATAACTATTTTAATCAAATAAGGCACGATTGTTTCTACAAGACACCAAATAACCGGCAATATGAATAGCAACATTAATTTTAGCTTGTAAGACTTTAAAAATGGATAAAATAATTTCCATAAATAGGTTAGCGTTGGGGCCCTAAAGTTAAGCGTTTGATTAATTTTCTTCCCCAATTTCACGAATGGCTGAAAAAACGGATTGGATATCCGCAAATGTAATATCCAGATGAGTGATCATGCGGATTTTTCTTTGATCGAAAGCCAACACTCGGATCCCCTTCTCGCCAAGCTGTTTTTCAAAATCACAAGCTGACAGTTGAAGGTGCTTAACTTGGAAAATAATAATGTTCGTTTGAACCTCATTGGGATTTAACTCAATAAAGGGTAGTTCACTTAAAAGCACGGCCAGTTGCTTTGTCATTTGGTGAATTTCAGGCAGCTTTTGAATGTTGTGTTCCAGACCATATAGACAGGCAGCCGCAAGAATACCAGCCTTATGCAGGCCCCCGCCTTGCTGAAATTTGTAATACCAGGCTTCATCTATAAAATTTTTAGAACCCGCCAATACGGCCCCTATGGGGGCCCCCAAGCATTTAGAAAAGTCAACCCACACTGAATCAAACGCTTGCGAATATCTTGCTGCTGAAACACCTGTCTCAGCTACTGCATTCAAAAGCCGTGCCCCATCCATATGCGTATATACCTGATACTTATGCGCAAGTTCGCATACAGCATCCAGCGTCTGCAATGGCCAAATTGCACCACCGCCAAAATTGGTCGTCTGTTCTACCGAGACAACACGCGCACGTGCCAGATTGTAGCCAATAGATTTAGAAATAATGGGCTCGATTTGTTTAGCAGAAAATACGCCTTTTTTCCCACTAATGGGGTAAGGTTGGGCTTGTACCAGCCCCGAGATCAGTCCTGCAGCTTTGTTTAATGAATGTGCGGTTTCATCTAAAATAACCAAATCGCCTGCGCGTTGACAATGTACCCTATAGGCAATCCCATTACACATGGTTCCAGAGGGTAAAAATACGGCAGCCTCTTTCCCGAGAAGTGCTGCAACTCTTTCCAAGAGCTTATTAACGGTTGGATCTTCACCTGCCACCTCATTCCCTACCTCTGCTTGACACATAGCTTGCCGCATTTCTTGGGATGGATTGGTATTCGTATCGCTAAATAAATCTATCTTAAATTTTCTCATGGGTTCCCTTAGGGCTACAAAATATTATGAACTTTAACCATTTAGAATACAGTTTTGAATAATTCTAATTGCGCTGTCTAACGCTTCTTGCGTAATATGTCTATGAATGACTGCTCGAAACACGCCCGGCAACCATGGAAACAACAGTAAACCTTGCTCTCCACATTGTTCCAGAAGGTTAAGATCGCGCTTTAGGCTGCTATTCAGGCTAAATTGTACAATATTGGTTTCAATTTCACGTTCATTAAGGCTTAGTCCTGGAATTTCCAGCAGAGCATTGGCAAAATATTTGGCCAAGTGATTATCTTCTTTTAAACGCTCAAAATTATTGCGTAAAGCATAATAAGCAGCCGCCGCTTGCATACCACATTGGTGGATACCTCCACCCAACCAAATACGATATTTTCGAGCTTTATGAATGGTTTCTCGAGTGCCCATCAGCATTGACCCATATGGTGCCCCAAGACCTTTTGAAAAACAAACGGAAAGTGTATCGCAATAACGTGCATATTGATCTAACGCAATATTCGTTGCAACATGGGCATTAAACAACCTTGCGCCGTCTAAATGAAGAGATAATTTGTTTTCTTGGGCAAAAATATACAAGGATTTCAAGGTGTCAAAAGGGAAGATTTTACCCGCCCAACCATTAATAGAATTTTCAACCGAAATAAGCTTTGCCTGTGCAAAATAGTCGTATCTTTGTTTTGAGTGAATTGCTTGCTCAACGTCTTTAACCCTAATAATTCCATCTGCGCTCAAGCGGGGATTCATAACAACCCCCGCAATTGCCGACATGGGTGCACTATCGAAAAAATTGACATGGTATGAATTTTCCGTAATGACTTCATCCCCCCTATTGGTCTGCGACATGAATGCCAAACGATTGGCCATCATTCCACTGGTCACAAACAAAGCATCCTCCACCTGAAAAAGATCCTTACAATAATCTTGTAGACGGTTAATACTAATATCTTCACCATATGCATCATCGCCAACCGGTGCTTGTGCCATATAGGCACGCATCTTATCGCAGGGTTTTGTCACGGTATCACTTCTTAGATCAATCATTTGTTAAACTCAAGTATAAATAAAGCGCTTTTGATTGCTACGGTTTTTATAGGATCCTTATCTTACGTATTTTAATAAGAAAAATGGTTATACGGACTTTCCATATCATATTTAACGGTTTCGGTTTCATGTGGGATCCGCAATTGTAGGTTCCGCAAATACGGTTCAAGAATGTCTGCGTCTTGAATAAGCGCATCGTAATAAGATGGTTGGTAGATTTTTAGCGCATGCGCAAAAATAGCCCGACGACCCAAAATCCAATGCTTATCCCAAGGGCTATCATCATATAACTGCGATAAAGTACGAAACTCCAAGTACCAAGTATATCGAGGAAAAGGGGTGAGATTGGTTTCAGAATAATGTATCGTTTTAACATTATGCATAATCATATCTCCAGGCTTCGCAAGTACTGGTACAAATTCTTTAAGCCTTTTTTCTGAAACTTCATATAACTGTTTTTTAGTTAATGCGCCCAATAGGTGACTATTAGGCAAATAATAGACTGGATTATGCTCGGAGGTATGAAAATAAATACCAAAGCTAAAAATATCGTACTTTGAGGATTGAAGAGCTAGATCTTGATGAAAGGTTACCGGGATCCCACAAAAGGGAAGTTTGATTAAAATATCTTCCCATGTCGGCACAATTTCCAAAGGATTTTTAATGGTCGATAACAAAGCATTTAATATACTGGGATGGACCAGTGATTTCAAAAATAATTCATGCTTACCAAACGGGTATAAGATTTTATGTGTATGCAGACTCTCATCAATTGAGAGCAGATCCTGTTTATGCTTAGGATCATTTAATATACTGTCGGTAGCCACTATCAACTGCTGGATCTCTTCGGGATTGAAAGCCTCCTTAATATGAATAAATCCTTCGCGTTCAAATTGTATATTCATCGAATATTCCCTTTAGAATTCAAATTAAACTGATGTAACCAGTTGGACAATGGCGTCAAGAAAATATGCCAAAGGTTCGGATAGACAACCCCTTGGGCATCACCCCCATTATGTAATTGTGTCGCACGGTGCAAAATCCATAGATCCTTTAACGCTTTTTGTACTTGTGGCAAATCAACGCTGAATTTTAACGGCATTTTATTGTTGAGATTTTCTTGCCACAAATGAATATAGGTTTCTAAATTGGCAGATGCGTTTATATCAAAACAATATAGCAATCCTTGTTTTAAAATATATTCTGTTCGTTGCCCACAGTTCCACATACCAAATTCAACGGGTATTTTTTCAGGAATATCAAGTGGGGGTACATAATCTATTGCACGCCAACGTGAAACCAGCGCAAAGCGATAATGATTGGATTGATTTTTTCCACTGCGATGCCAAATTCTCGAATCAAATGCAATAATATCCCCTGCTTTGACGGGCACCGAAACAAAATTCTCTTGCCAATGTGAAGAAGCATGTATTTTATCTTCAAAATTAGGCTGCCAAAAATCAATAGCAGGTGTAATAGCCTCTAATTGACTGCCTGGCAAAAACTCTAAAGTTCCATCCGCTAAATTGACATCTTGCAGCGCTAACCATAAAGAAAATTGATAGGGATTTGTCTTGGAATAGGCAATATCCTGATGACAAGGCACAGGACCTGCGGCATAAGGCGATTTGGAAATAATATTGACTTTTTCAAGCTGGACCTCTTGGCCCATAAGATTTGTCGCCACTTTGCTAAAGTGATTATTCATGAGTGGATAGATTGTACTCGTAAGCGGCGAAGGATCTACCCAGCGACTAATATTTCTGAGATACTCTATTTTTCTACAATTTAACTCATTGGCACAGTCTTCTATTTTGAGGTGGATTTTATGATAAATCTTTTCCACCTCAGCAGCCCCATAAACATTTTCAAGCACACAAAAACCGCTTTTAAGAAATTCCTTTTTTGCAAACTCCCACTTTCTCATTAGATTAAGGCTCTAAAATTAGTAAATGTAAATAGGGATTAATAATACTGTGCGCTTTTATCTGTAATTGACTGGCTTGAAATATAGTTATCCAATCCGATAAAAAGCGCAAACCACCTCCACTTTCAATCAGCATATTGATATCGAGCAAACTTCCATTGGGATTTTCTTCACAGAGCAGCATTTCTAATACATATATTTTACCCTTTGGCAGCAAAGCCTTCCTTGCACACTTCAAAATTCTTAAAGCCTCTTCGTTAGGCCAGTAATGCAAAAGCCGCGGTAAAATAATGGCATCCACGGCTTGTGGCCATGGATCTAAAATATTATGTGGCTTTAGAGAATAGCGAGGCTGCAGTTTAGCGTTTAGATTGCAATATTTTAAAATGTATTCCTCGCCTAACAACACTGCTTCTAGGTGTGCATGATTTTCTAAAAGGCTTTCTAATATAACTTTAGCGCTTCTACCCACCCCCATTATTTTCTGGTGCCTCTGCCAGTCGACAGCGGAAATAAAAGCGGTAAAATCTTGCCTTGCATACCCATCAATGGCTTTATGGTAAATTTTTAGTTTTTCATCCGATGCCATCGCTTTGAACAAAGGATGATACTGATTAACCCCAGTTCGAATATAATCGGGTAGACACTTCCAGCCTTCTGAATTCACATCAGACCACATAATGGCAGCCGAGGCTAAAAAGTTTTCATTTTGGGCAACCAGCAATTCACCCTTATCGGTTAATTCCCACTCCCTATTTTGAAAATCAACCAAGCCAATTTCCCATAATGCCCGCAATAGTCGTTCTAAATGCCGAATAGGTAAATTCGATTGAGCGGCAATGGTAAAAAGTGTCCCGGGTAAATATTGAAATATATTGAGCTGAACCGCTGCGGCTATGATTTCTGTACGCCAAAACCCAACCATGTCTCCTGATAATTGTTGCCAGGGTTTTTGCAAAGGGGCTCGTAATTCAGCCAGTTTTTCGCCACTGCTATTAATAACCCTTAATCCGCCGTCAAAAGTTTCAACCCGGGCTGCGCCATTATAAAACGGCTCAACGCTGAGATAGCGCTGAGGGTATGCCTCTATCCCTACCCTATTCACATGAAACCAGCCTTTTTCGTCTTTTACCCGCGCAAAGCCTTTATGAAAAATATCTAAATCGATAAACCATTGTTCATGCAACAATTCACCGCTTGGTTTAATATGGGTATGCAACCCATTCTCATTACACGCAACCGCAATCCCATCCTTAAAGTCTCCCACGTAGCAATAGTGTTCGGGATAGGGCTTGCCCCCTGCGCCATTAATATGGAAGTAACTGCCTGTTTTATCTTTAATCGCGCAGTAGCCTTGCTGAAAATTTCCACACCACTGATAGCGCTCTGGATAGGCCGCCTCTCCAGTCGGGGTAATATGGAACCATTCTCCTTGCCGCTCGACGGCGGCCAAGCCTTCATAAAATCCAAAAGTGTGGGTAAACCGATTTATATAAGCTGCCCGCCCTTCACTATCAATATGAAAAGCCCCTGACCAATCTTTAGCCGGCGCTAAACCGGGCTCGTGGTATTTCATCACTTGCGTAAATTGGTTTAGATACAAAGGTTCACCATCGACTAAATGGTATTTTTCACAAGGAGATAGAATTGCTTTTTGCCAGCGTACCTTACTCATATATCTGTGACAGCTACGAATGGTTGATTTTGCTGACGATTATTGATTGGCTTTCGCATATTACACCCTTTACAAACATCCTGTTGCATATAGTTTTTTCGTAAATCTTGATAAGCTACACTATTCCAGATCTGATCGAGAGAGGTATCATTTAAGTTGCCGAATTCTCCTAATTTGCGCCGCTCTTTATCCGGTGCGCAACAGGGGTTAAAACGGCCGTCAGCTGCTATCCATGCCTCTTTTCCTAGAAAGGGACATTCTCCTCCGGGTGCTAAGTCCTGCTCTGCCTGTTCCGCTAATAAATGAATGTTTTCTAATTTAATCCATTTACCATTCGCTAAAGGCTGCGCATTCGCGATTGCTTGTGCTTTAATAACGGCGTTATTCCACCGAACAATGGCTTCGGTATTCCGTCGCATAGACAATTCTTTAATTTCAGAAAAATGTGCCCATAAATGGTGGCCTTTAATGCGATCCACCCCTAAATTAATCCCGAGCCGCACGATATCAGCAAGTTCCTGAACATTACTTTCCAGGAAAGTTAGCTGCAAGGTTACCTGACAGTAGTGATTATTGGAATACGCATATTGGTCACGAAATTCAATAAACTTTTTGACATTATCGAGCACTTTATCCCAGTTCGTTCCCAGCATGATCTTTTCTTGCACGCCTTTTGTCGCACCATTCCAAGAAATTTTGACATCAGAAGTCACCGGCACAATCAGTTTTGCCCATTCATCTACCCCCTTACGTGGGAAAGTACCATTCGTGGTTAAATTTAATTTAATTTGATATTGTTGACAAAGCTGCAAAATTTCTTCGAAATGTTTATACAGAAGGGGTTCACCCATGGTGGAGGGAATAATTTCTCTTAAAGCTGAACCTTCGGCAACGCCTAAGATCTGCTTAATTAATTCAATGCTCATCCGACGTTTTGGGATCCCTCCGGTTATTCTCTCTCGTTGAGTGGTACTATAAGGGGAATGATCTTCGCACATAATGCAGCTTAAATTACAGTCATCCGGATTGGTATCGAAGGTAATACGCCAAGGTCCAGATTTCATTTCCATAACAGAGTTTCCCTCTAATGAATATTTAGATCATTTTGCTTATTGAGCGCACGCTGATAAATTTTTTCTACTTCATCAACATGCGCAGCTAAATCCGGAATATTTCCGTTTGTCGATTGTAAATAACCTCGCGCACCTAACTGCTGTGCTAACGTTGGATTGTCTACTAAACGTTGCATTTGTATCGCCAAACTTTCGACATTGCGATGCTCAAACGTTAAACCATTTTTTTCATGCTGAACATATTCTGACATCCCCCCGACGTTTGCCGTAATAACCGGGACTTTAAGTTGTAAAGCTTCATGGATCACTAATGGAGAGTTTTCCACCCAAATGGATGGAACAACAATGCAATCGACAAAATTGAAAACTTCATCGACAATACACTCATTTTTGTATTCAGATAACCACTCAATGCTTTGTTGATTTTGTAAAGGTATAGCAGCCGCGATTGAACGTAGAGCATTGGTATTTTGCGCATTGGGGCGCCCCCAAATACGTAAAGCACAATTCCCCGTTAATAAACCAAAAGCTGAAATTAAATGTTGGATCCCTTTAGCAGGAATATGCGTCCCGATATAACCAAAGGTAAAAGGCTCATTGGGGATCCGCTTACGATTTTGTAAACGCTTTAAATCAAATCCATAATCTATGTATATAAGTTTATCTTCCGGTAATCCAAATTCTTCAACATATCGTTTGTACAGATAACGAGAAGGCGCAATAAAATAACTTACGTATTGCAGCATATCGTGAATATGTTCCATGCGACGCGCTACCCAATCGGTCCAATAGTTTAGATCCATCGATTCTTCTTCAATAGCACCTGAGAAATAACCCGCGTAACACTTTTTGGCGCACTTTTGATCACTCTGACCCTCACAAAGCGCCCATAGTTCCTCATCTTTCGAGGAATTACGCTGAATAAATTGCCCTCGAGGGCACATTAGCCAATAATCATGCAAAGTATAAACAATGGGTATATTTTGTTTAGCTATCTCAGTCATTAATGAGGAGGATAAATGATTTAAATGTCCAATATGAACCATCTCAGGTTTTATTGTTTTCAATAAATTACCCAAGATTTGATCAATGGTAGGATGTTGATATCGATACCGAAATTTTTCTATAGGAATATTGATCAAATGTAATGTGATATCGGGATTTAATGAGTCTTGTGTCATCCGTAATGAAAAATCATTCGCAAATGGATTTTCTTCTCGGGTAAAAACATGAACCTCATGATTTTTTGATAAACCATGACACAGGATCTGGCTATATACTTCTGAACCAGCATTATAAAGCGGTGGATAGCCATGTATGATCTTTAATATTTTCATAAATTGGCAGATTTAGCCGCGTGAAAACCTTCTTTCTCAAAGCTCTTAACGAGTAACGAAATGCCCTCTCGAATACCCACTTTTGCTTGCCAACCCAGTATGTCATGGGCAAGCGTAGGATCGCCATAAAATGTAGCAACATCAAACGTACGTGAAGGGGCTTCGACAAAATCGATATCAAATTTGCTCACCCCTTTTGCATACTCGGCGGCTTCTAACAACGTAGTACCTTTACCGGAAGTCAGATGCATCGGAGGGAGATCACAATAACCTTGCTGTAATTTTTGTATCATTTTTAGGATGCCATCGATCACATCGTCAATATAGGTAAAGTCAAAGGTGTTATGACCCCCATCGATCCGGATGGATCCCCCAAAAGCTGACGCTTTACAGAAGGCTGGAATAACGCGATCCTCATAATCCTGTGTGCGGCCATAAACATTCGAAAAACGAAGAATAGCAATCTGCAATCCTTTCCTTCTGTACGCTTGCATGAGATCTTCTGCACCCACCTTCGATCGTGCATAAATATTACACGGTAATCGTGGATCATTTTCTTTTACTGGCAACACAGGCTGCTGACCATATACTTCTCTACTACTTGCATATAGTACCCAAGGCTTGTTGCGTGATTTTTGCGCAACTTCAAGCACCTTTTGAGTACCATTCACATTCACATCCCAGCAGCGTTCTGGATTCTGTTCCCCGGCAATGACTCGTGAGACTGCAGCTAAATGCACTATCCCTATACAATCAACCGCCAATTCTGTTAATTTTTCGACATCTCGAATATCTCCCTGCAGTGGGTGATCAGCAGGATACAGTAAGTCAATTCCCTGCATAGGGATCCCTAAAATTTTTAATTGCTTTTCAAGCTCCCTACCAATTAAGCCTAAGGATCCCGTAATCAAGATTTTATTTCCTTGCACTCTTCTTCCCTAATGAATAAGATCGAATTTTACTATTGAATCAAACGATCCTATTAATTGCAAGTTAAAAGTATTCTAAACCTTATATGAGAAGCTATACGGATTACAAAATTGAAATAACGATAATTGGGGCAGGTTATGTAGGCCTAGTATCCAGCGCTTGCTTTGCTGAACTTGGATTTAAAGTGATTTGTATTGACAAAGACAGTCATAAAATCAAAAATTTAAAAAACGGCAACGTGCCCATTTATGAACCCACCTTAGAACAATTGATAAAGAAAAACTTAAAATCAGAACGGCTAGCGTTTTCAGATTGTTTATCAGAAGCAACTTTAAACAGTCATATTATTTTTATAGCGGTTGGAACACCCATCAAAGAAGATGGTAATGCTGATCTTTCTGAAGTTGAAATGGCGGTAAAAAAAATAGCACCGCTATTGCACAATCATAAAGTCATTGTTATCAAATCTACCGTTCCAGTCGGAACCTGCCAAAGACTGCAAGATAGCATTAAAGAAATTAATTGCAATGCTAAATTTGATATTGTATCCAACCCAGAATTCTTAAGAGCAGGATCAGGTATAAAAGACTTTATGTTTCCCGATAGAATAGTGATTGGTTTAACCAACGGTTTAACTCGCACCCTCATGAGCAATTTATATCAAGGCATTACTGAGAAAGGTATACCAACCCTCTATACCAGTTTAGAAAATGCAGAATTAATAAAATATGTTTCCAATTGTTTTTTAGCAACGAAAATTGCTTTTACCAATGAAGTTTCTGATTTATGTGAAAAGTTAGGCACAGACATTACCGACGTTTTATACGGCATGGGGCTTGATAACCGCATCGGCCAGGATTACTTGCAACCTGGACCCGGATTTGGGGGTTCTTGTCTCGCAAAAGACGCACAATCTCTTATCAAGATTGCAGAGAGTGCGGGCTCCCCTCTGAATATTCTTCGATCGGCTTTGCATTCAAATTTTCAGCGTAAAAAAAGAATTAAGCAAATAATTATAGAGGCTTGCCAATATCCAATAGCAGGCATGCGGCTTGCTATTTTAGGGGTTTCTTTTAAAGCCAATACCGATGATATCAGAGAAAGCATAGCAGTTTCTCTGATCCCTGAACTTCAAGCTTTAGGTGCAAAAATTATTATCTACGATCCCATTGTTCAGAAAAATAATTTGTTTGTAGATGTAGAATGGGGTACAGATGTTTATAACACTTTGCAAGGTGCAGATGCTGCCATCATTATCACTGAATGGGATGCCTTTCGTTATCTGGATATGAAAAAAGTTAAAAGTTCTCTACGAAATACGGTGATGGAACCCACATTAATTGATCTTCGCAACTTATATACGCCTGCCATTATGGCAAAATCGGGTATTCGATATGTTTCGGTGGGCAGAACAACAATTGAAGCCGCTCACACTGATTTAGCCAAGACCTCGTAATAATTCCGCAGTGCCTGTTGATCCTCAGGGTCAAGTCTGGATTTTGGCTAACAGCATGTTAATACTAAAGAGTGGGCTATCTGTTTTCAACAGTAAAATGCGAATATCCTGTAAAAGATAAATAATTAAATCCGGTTTTTATCTTAGAATGGGGCATGTTTTTGATGGAAAAATAAACAAAAGAGGTTAGATAACGCCAAAATCCAGACTTGACCCTGTAGCCCAAAAGCAGTTCGGTTCTTGTGCTTTCAGTGGGGAATTGAAGGTGGTTTTGAATGCTAACCTTTAACTGCTGTTCATCCGTTTTCTGTTCGGCATCAAGCACAAGAATGTCTGCTTGCAAATCATGCCAACCTAGGCCTTCCATTAAGCCCCGCAAAATGGGGTCCGCCGCATTGGCGTAATTTTTAGACTGCGCCAATGCATTTGTAGAAACCAGCCTCTTAATGGGCATAACCTAATTCTCCTAGCAAAGATAAATGTTTAAAAAAATATACCAGATCTCTCAATACCTGGCGCCACCCTACTAAACCCTCAATGGCCCCCAAACTACGATTGCGATGGAGATTTAGCATTCATAGTTCTTGATGCAAATGCTGAGGGTGAAGCGGGTTGGGCAGAACCAGGGCTTCTAGCCCCATTGCTAAAAATACGAAATGTAACAGGGCTTTGTGCTATTGCAGCCACAGAGCTTGTCGACTCTGACTTTGCGGATTGTCGCAAGAATAACTGCCTTTCTATTTTCTCTAGTCGCTCTAAAAGGAGAAGTTTATCCGATGCATCCTTTGCTTGAGCAGAAGAAGCCCCTCTTTCTGTAAGTTCAATCACGCTAGTATCTGGTGAATGAAGGCTAATCACATTAGCCCTATTCGCATAACTCTCTGTTCGTTTTGTTTCTTTGCTGTCAATAATAATGTGCTGCTCATGTATCGGTATTTGTGCTAATAACAACGACTCTGCTTCTTTAGCAATAACCGTTAATTTGAATTTTTCAGTAATCAGACCATCTTTATCTTTTACCTGCACAATTAATTCTTCTTCAGCATCTTCAGGTACTGGACCTCTCGATCTTAAATGATTCGTTTTAGAATGATACGCTAACCAATAAGGCATAGTCATGCCGCCTTGTAGTCTTTTGGTAGAAGAGTGAAAGAAGCCACAGCAATTACTTTTTTCTGAATTTGGCAACTTTACGCTTAGCTCATAAACCTGCTCTAAGGCTGTTTTCAGTTGATAGTTAAACGCTTCACCAATAGTTAAGATAACACCTGGATTTTTGTAAAGTTTCTTTTGTTTTTCCAAGTGATTTAAAAAGAGTGCGCGTTTTTTATAGGTCGCAAATAAAACCGTCAGCGCCGAAAGAATGGGTGCACCAATAGTCACCGCCAATGCTAGATACGAAGTCCCTTCCACATTAATATTAAAATTTGCTCTGGCATAACTATTATAGACAAAGGGGTAATTGTAAGCATTTACGCCCACGCTCAAAATCCGAGGTGCGTAATTGTCGGTATCCCTTCTGCCAGGCGTTCCTGAGAATGTCAACGTCTTATCATTAAACTCCAACCAACCCGGCAGATTGGAGCCATCGCTTAAACTAACGTTATAAACCAGGGTGTCCCCTTCCAATGCGACAAAAGTAGTGGGCGACACTGAGAAACTAAAAAATGTTCCAACGCTCGCTAGTTGGTTAGAAATAGGTTGCACGATTTGTGGCAATACATTCTGGCTAACAAAGAAAGTGAGGGGTGCAAAAGTGGATTCATTTAAATAATCTTTAGCATTCACTCTCAAACTTAAGCTTCCCATATCATTTAGGGTGGGCTTTCCAACAAAAATTAATGCGCTGTTATTAAAATGTAGCCAATTGGGTAAAGGCAAACCATTTGCTAGGGTGGCTGTATAGATTAGGGCACTCTCCGTATCCTTAAAGGTTGCTTTAGGGACATTAAAAATGAAATCACGTGCTACACGCAGCAAAGGTGGTTGAGGAATAGGCGTTGCGACCACAGGCAAATGATTAATTTGTAAATCAAAGGTCGTACTCGTGGTTCCAGCAATATTATCAGTCGCATATATAACCACAGTAAAGTTACCGACATCGCTATCTTTTGGAATACCTGTAAAAGTTGCAGAAACACCATTAAAACTTAACCAAGCAGGGAGCGGCTTATCGATTAAAGCGGCACTAAAGCCAATCGGATCGTCGTTTGGATCAGTGCAAAATCCTTGAGGAATAAAATAATTAAAGGGTTGTTGTACCTTTGCGTACTGGTTCGCAATACTGCCATTGAATTGAGGTGGGCCTTCAACACGAATGGTAAAAGAATTGCTGGTTGCGCTTCCGCCTAAAAAGTCTGTTGCAACCAATTGAACTTTATAATTACCAGTATCAGACATTGAAGGTGAGGTAGCACTAAATTTCCATTGGGTTAAATCCAAAATTTGTAGAGCGTTATAATTGGCTAAGAACGCGGTGTTGTCTGAAACAGCGACACCATAAGCATTGCCTTCTCCTACAGGATAGGAGGCTAAAAGATAAGGATTGGTGATATTGCTGATATCCAAGATTTGCAGGGCATTATAATTGGCTAAGAACGCAGTGTTGCCTGAAAGCGCGACACCTAAAGCTACACCTTCTTCTGCAGTGTAAGAGGCTAACAGATAAGGATTGGTGATATTGCTGATATCCAATATTTGCAGGCCGTTGCTATTGACTAAAAACGCGGTGTTGCCTGAAACAGCAACACCAGCAGCATAACCTTCCCCTGCAGGATAGGCGGCTACAAAATAAGGATTACTGATATTATTGCTGATATCCAAAATTTGCAGGCCGGCGAATCCATTGGCTAAGAACAGGGTATTGCCTGAAACAGCGACACCATCAGCGTGGCCTTCTCCTGCAAGATAAGAATATAGTTGTTTATATTGGATGCTTAACCAAGAAGGAAGAGGTTTGTCCTTAACCATTGCTACTAGGGTAATATTTTCGGAAAAAGTATCCTCTAGCGAATATTGATAGAGTTCATTAATGGTTGTCACTTGATTTGGAATGGGATTAACAATATTGGTCGATAATAAACGCCTTTGCAATGGGGAACTTAAAGGCGGATCCATAAAACTTTCTTTTAGGTCTTCTGTCGTTGTATCCTGAGTATCAGAGCTAATTTTAGGCTCAGGAATTAACACACTTTCACTATTGAGCTCTAAATTGGGTTCTAATTCAACCGTGACTATTTTCTCATTTTGTATGGCCTCAATAAGCGCTGATAATTGACTAAGTTTTAATTGACGATTCTCTGCAATCATCTGGTATTTTTCTGCTAATGCAGAGGAGCTTGAACCAAAAAAATCTTTAACGTTGTCGAACGCCCATTGACGCCAACCTTTAGCGGAAAGTACGAATGGATTATTTTCTTTCATGGCTTGGGCTACAAAAATGCGGTTAAGCTTTTTCGCATCATCATGCTCTAGTTGTAAGATTTTTTTCAGCGCCTCCAACTTCAAAAGCAGTTCGGTTCTCGTGCTTTCAGTGGGGAATTCAAGGTGGTTCTGGATGCTAAGTTTTAAATGTTGCTCATCCATTTTCTGTTCGGCATCCAGCGCAAGAATGTCTGCTTGCAAATCATGCCAGCCTAAGCCTTCCATTAAGCCTTGCAAAATGGAGGCCGCCTCTGTATTCGCGTAATCTTTAGACTGCGCTAGTGCATTGGTAGAAATCAGCCTATTAGGTAGCATAATCTCATTCTCCTAAAAGGATAAGCGTTTGTAACCCTTATCCTTTGGTTTTTTTATGATACTAAATTAAACAACCGCTTCGGGCGTTTTGCTTTGCATTTGCTGCTTATATAATTCTTCAAAATTAATCGGACTTAAATAGACGGGTGCAAATCCACCTTGTGTCACTTGATTACTAATGGCAACACAGGCATAAGGATAAAGTTGACTCATACAAAAAATATTCAACACCTGTTTTTGCTGTTCTTCGGTAAAGCCTTCCAACGAATACAGTCCTGCTTGCTGTACCTGAACTCGCCACAATAAGCTATCGTTGTGCTTAGCGCTTAGGTTCAAACTTAAAACCGCTTCATGAATTTGTTTATCTTGAGCGTAGGCATTACTAAAGACTTGCAAACTAATCACTGGCTGCGGCGGGTTTTCTAGTAAAGCAACCGTTAAAGAGGCAGCTTCAAATAAACTGCTCTTGGTATAAATACGATGTAATCTAATTTGAGAGCCTTGGCTATCTGCATTAGGCGTAGAAGTGTTTGTATTATTTTCAGTGTTTTTTCCAGCTTTTTCATTGAGTTCGCTAATCGATGACATAATGGCCTCCTAAAACAAGGGTGTATAAATATTGCTGTCATTTTTACAGTAAATTTGCTTAGCTGTAAAGGCGGTGCCTGGCACCTAATGAAAGTAGGTCGGCCCCAGGCGCCACGACATAGATTGAATTGGTCAACAATCTGTTGACCATTTGAACCTTACTTTTTAAATAAAAGAAAGCCCTTATTAAAAGGGCTTTCAAAACTCTATTCAGTGCTGTCTATGCTGAGGATTTTTAAAATGGAATATCATCATCAAAATCATCTTCGGGCATAGCAGGAGCCGCCGTTTTCGCGGGTGCTGAACGTTGCGGTGCACTACTACGATTGCCACTAAAAGAAGACTCCATATCTTGTGGCACCTCATCACTGCTATGTTCAGGCGCGCCCGATCCGGCTTTAGCATCCATTAACTGCATGCTGTTTGCAATAATTTCGGTGGTGAAACGTTCGTTGCCACTTTGATCTTGCCATTTGTTGGTTCTTAAAGATCCCTCTACTAAAACGCGTGAACCCTTACGTAGATATTGAGCGGCAATTTCACCGATACGATTAAATAATACAATACGATGCCATTCGGTTCGTTCTTGACGCTCACCACTTTGCTTGTCTTTCCAAGTCTCACTGGTTGCCACCCGGATATTCGTCACCGCTGAACCACTGGGCATGTAACGAACTTCAGGATCTGCCCCTAAATTCCCCATAATAATAACTTTATTTAACCCTCTTGCCATTGTCGCTCTCTCCTAAAATTGACTGTGAAATGCACGCTAACCCAAATAATCGCAAGTATGATACAAAATAGCAATACGCCTATTCTGCCATAGCCTGCATCTAACCAACCCCCAATCAGGCCGCCTAAAAAAAGCCCAAAAAATTGAGCAGAAGAATATATCCCCAAAGCCGTGCCACGACTTCCTGCGGGGGCGAATTTAACCACCCAAGAAGGCAGGCTCGCTTCTAAACTATTAAATGCGGTGAAAAATAACCCTAAGCTTAAAGCTAAACCTAGGCCACTTTCAAAAAAACATAAAACACCCAATTCTGATAGTGCAAGCATCAGGACCATCCCTGCAATCCCATATTTAGCGGAAGTTTTTTTTTCCATTTTCCATAAATAAAGTGCAGTCGCTAACAATGCGCACAAAAACACCGGCACATAAAATTGCCAGGTTTCGCCTGTCGCATACCCCACTGATTTTACGGCCAAGGGTAATTTTAAAAAGAGCGCGACTAAACTTGCATGCAATACCAAAACACCTAGGTTAAGGGCCCTTAACTGCGGCTGTTTAAATACGGAAGGAACAAGCGCAAGCACCGGGATAGCACTGCCTTCGCTCACAGAAACCGATGCCAAAGGCGTTGGCACAAAAAACACTAATAACAAAATGGCAATCAGAGAAAAGCCTGCCGTTATCCAAAAAATGCCTTTGATCCCTATCCATTCATTGAGAACCGGCCCTATAATAAAGGCCAGCGCAAATGACAGGCCAATGCTGACACCAATCATCGCCATGGCGCGGCTGCGGACCTCAACCCGAGTTAGATCGGAAACTAAAGCCATAATCACACATCCCACTGCACTGGCGCCTTGTAAGATGCGGCCGAAAATAACGCCGTAAATAGAATTCGAGCAGGCAGCCACCGCACTGCCTAAAGCAAATACGATAAAACCAAAAATGAGAATGGGTTTTCGACCAAATCGATCGGAGGCATAGCCAAATGGGATCTGTAACAGCGCTTGCAACAGTCCATAAATTCCAAGGGTGATGCCAATCAAAGTAGGTGTGACACCATTTAGCTGATTAGCATATATCGCAAAGACCGGTAAGATCATAAACAATCCCAGCATGCGCAAGGAAAATATGCTTGCCAATGCTGCAACGGCTCGGCGTTCCATGGGTGTTATTGCTGTCATATGTGTTACTTTTGTCAATTGTCTTCACAACCTAAGCTAATTACCCTATAATAGCAAGTTCTTCTCACTACTGAAACTTAAAAAAGGTGGTGCCACTATGCATAAAATAACGGTTCGCGGCGCCCGCACCCATAATCTTAAAAACATTGATATTGAACTCCCTCGCGATAAATTAATTGTCATTACGGGTCTTTCCGGATCCGGTAAATCTTCTTTAGCGTTCGATACTTTATACGCAGAAGGCCAACGGCGTTACGTGGAATCTTTATCCACCTATGCAAGACAGTTTTTATCTTTAATGGAAAAACCGGATGTCGATCATATTGAAGGATTATCCCCAGCGATTTCGATTGAACAAAAATCGGTTTCTCATAATCCTCGCTCAACCGTAGGCACCATTACCGAAATTTATGATTACTTGCGTCTCTTGTTTGCACGCGTTGGTACCCCCCATTGCCCTACCCATCAAGCACCCTTAAGTGCCCAAACCATTAGTCAAATGGTCGATAATATTTTAAATCTTCCAGAAGATTCTAAAATCATGCTGCTCTCCCCCGTTGTTCAAGATAGAAAAGGGGAACATATTCAACAACTAGAAGCTTTAAAAAGCCAAGGGTTTGTGCGCGCACGTATTGATGGCACTTTAATCGAATTGGAAGAAGCCCCTAAACTGGATTTACGTCGAAAGCATACGATTGAAGTAGTAATTGATCGCCTAAAAGTAAAATCGGATATTAAAGGGCGCCTTGCCGATTCATTAGAAACCGCTTCAAATTTATCGGGCGGCTTAGTCACGGTCCTGATAACCGATGATAGCCAGAAAACGCTTAAAGAAATTACTTTTTCGAGCAAATTCGCCTGCCCTCAGTGTGGGTACAGCCTGATAGAATTAGAGCCCCGTTTATTTTCCTTCAACAATCCTTCGGGGGCATGCCCAACGTGCGATGGGTTGGGGGTAAAACAATTTATGGATCCCAACAAAGTGGTGGTCGATGACACTTTAAGTTTATCAAGCGGCGCCATTCGCAATTGGGATCGCCATAATTTCTATTATTACAGCATGCTCTCTTCTCTGGCCAAACATTATAAATTTGATTTAGATACGCCTTTTAAAAAGCTATCCAAAAAAAATCAAGAAATATTGCTCTATGGCAGCAATGATGTTGAAGTTCAATTTACCTATATCCAGGAGAATGGCCAAACCGTTAGCCGAAAACACGCCTTTGAAGGGATTATTCCCAATATGGAAAGGCGCTATCGTGAGACGGAATCCAATTATGTGCGAGAAGAACTTGCGAAATACCTTACCCACAAAGCGTGTAATGATTGCAAAGGCACACGGCTGAAAGAAACGGCACGCCATGTCTTAATTCAAACCCGTAATTTGCCAGAAATTACCGGACTTTCAATTTCAGAGGCACTCCATTTCTTTAGTAAATTAAAATTACCGGGTGCTAAAGGACAAATTGCCAATAAGATCTTAAAAGAAATTTTAAGCCGCTTGGAATTTTTAGTGAATGTCGGCTTGGAATATCTGTCACTCAATCGAAGTGCGGATACCTTATCTGGTGGGGAAACACAGCGTATTCGTTTAGCCAGCCAAATCGGGGCGGGTCTTGTCGGTGTATTATATGTCTTAGATGAGCCATCTATTGGTTTACATCAACGCGACAATGGTCGGCTACTCAAAACCTTAAACCATTTACGCGATCTCGGGAATACCGTGATTGTGGTAGAGCATGATGAAGAGGCGATTTTAAGTGCCGATCATGTGGTGGATATTGGCCCAGGGGCAGGTATACACGGTGGAAAAATTGTCGCCGAAGGCACCCCTAAACAAATTATGAAATCGGCTGCTTCATTGACGGGACAATATCTATCGGGCAAAAAATCGATTGCTATTCCTAAAGTTCGAAAAACATTTGATCCCAATCAAATCATTGAGCTAGTAGGCGCTTCTGGCAATAACCTAAAAAATGTCAGTGCTTCTTTTCCGATCGGGCTTATCACCTGCGTGACCGGGGTATCGGGTTCAGGGAAATCTACCTTAATCAATGATACGTTATATCCTGTAGCGGCTAAACTTTTAAATGATGCTAAGCAAATAGAGGCAAGAGAATATACCAGTATTCAAGGCCTTGAGCATCTCGATAAAGTCATTGATATTGATCAAAGCCCCATTGGTCGCACACCGCGTTCGAATTCTGCCACCTACACCGGTCTTTTTACCGATATACGCGATCTTTTTGCCAATACCCAAGAAGCGCGCAGTCGCGGCTATAAAGCGGGCCGCTTTAGCTTTAATGTAAAAGGCGGTCGATGCGAGGCTTGCCAAGGCGATGGTTTAATTAAAGTTGAAATGCATTTCTTACCGGATGTTTATGTGCCTTGCGATATGTGTCAGGCTAAACGCTATAATCGCGAAACATTAGAAGTTCTTTATAAAGGCAAAAACATTCATGAAGTGTTAGAAATGAATGTAGAAGAAGCGCTCGATTTCTTTAAAGCTATCCCACCCATTGCTCGAAAATTAGAAACGTTAATTGATGTGGGTCTTTCTTATATCAGAATAGGCCAAAGTGCAACGACATTATCGGGCGGAGAAGCACAACGCATTAAATTGGCAAAAGAACTTTCCAAACGCGATACTGGCCGCACGCTGTATATTTTAGATGAGCCTACCACGGGTTTACATTTCCACGATGTCAAACATTTATTGGAAGTTTTACAACGATTAGGCAACAAAGGTAATACCATTATTATTATTGAACATAATTTAGATGTGATAAAAACTGCAGACTGGATAATTGATTTAGGCCCAGAAGGGGGCGACGGAGGCGGGGAGATTATTGCGACAGGCACCCCTGAAGACGTTGCTAAAGCAAAACGCTCTTATACCGGCCAGTTTTTAAAACCCATTTTACAGGGACAATCTTAAAAACGATAAAGACAGCTCTGATGCAAGTGCACCCAATTTTACTTGACATTTCCTCACGTCTAATTTACTAGCTTACTTTGCCATGATAGAATTTATGAAATTTTTAATATAATAAATCAGGAGAAAGAAATGGCTGCAGATGCACGTGATATTCAAAACCAAATTAATCAAGACGCTGAAAGGCGTGGAATTGAAGATGAGCTTCAAGAGCAGATAATCGCTTTAAGCTTACAAACAAGCCTAGAAGAAGAGGCCAGACGGCTGGCTACGGTCGAAGAGGTATCCAGAGAAGAAGTAGCACGTAGTATTTTCGAAAGGGAACAAGCACTAAAAAAAATAAGAGCTGCACAACGTGAGTCCGAAATGCAAGCCGAAGAAAGAGAAGCCCAGGAGATGCAACAATTAGCTGATATAAAAAAAGCCGTAGATCTGTCAAAGCAAGAAAAATCCCCACAATTCGAGGATGAACTTGAGTTAGCAAAGGCTATAAGTATATCTATGATGGAAGCCTGTACCTCAGGATCCAATAATATTGCGCACGCTTCTGCGTCAGCCGCATCATCCTCTGCCAACAATTTTCAAACCTTCAGTATAGATGCGTCGAAAAAAGACGAAGCAGAAAGCGAATATTTAGCAAGTGCCGCTAGCGCTGCCGCCGCACATAGTCCCGCAAGTTCTGCACCTGCTCCATTAGTGTCTCAGTATAGAAGTGTCGATGCTCAACGAAGAGCAGAAGCAGCGGCAGCCAGACTAGCAGATGCCACCGAGCGAGAACGTTTAACTAAAAAATAATGGAAATCCACCTAAACAGTAAACAACTATTCGATAGGAAATTTCAAATACAACCTAACAGTGCTATTTTAAGCATTTAATGCATGCCTAGCTTTGTTAGGTTTTTTTCCTTATTTTTTTGATATTTTTCCAACAGTTCAACGGAAGCACGGTGTTGGGTAATATGAAAATGAGGCGTTATTGTTGAATTTTCACTTTTAGCAAACAAAGATGCTTCATGCTTTTTAGCTTCAGCTTGTTCCTCAGCCTCATTCATTAGTCTACGTAAAATCCAATTTTTAGGTTTTCGTATACCTAATTTCGGCTTTCGAAGCTTTGGCCTAAAACAAAATATAGGTGAAAAAATGAGCATGGAAAAAAAATTAGCCATGTCTTTTTTTCTTTGGAGATCTTCTTCGATTGCCTTTCTTTTCCGCTGTTCTATTTCTTCGATCCATTTGCTTAATTCAGGCTTTGATAACATTCATTACTCTCCCAATCCAGGTATATAATATTATTTTAGAAGAGTTTTATCATAAAGGGTTCCCAAAATCGAAAGTATTTTATTGATATATGCAGTGTAATTACACGCTCTAAAATCATATGCCTAGGTTTATGCCTTTTGTTTTTTTTAAATATTGACTGCAACAAAAGAAGAAGTAGTCGTAGAAGCTCTCAAGCAGGAGGCGGCGCTTGTCAAAATGAATTCCTAAATATTGATAGTTTTATCCGGTGGGTGTTGGCTTTCAGCAGATGTACAACCTTTTCCCGGTTGCGTAGACACTTCTTTATTAAACTGACGAACAATTACAAAGAAGTGTCTACTCCATATGCGACTTCGTTCAATATCTCAAAAAATCATTCTTACCTTTATTTGCTTCTAGCCGCAGTCGCAAGATAGTTGGCAGCATCAATATCCGTTTGGCTTAAGCGTCCACTCATTCCAACCATACCCAGGCCTTCATGCGCGCGTTTAGCCTCTGCCGATGATTGTAGTTTTTCTAGTTGAAATGAAGGTGTATATCCTGGAGCCCCTAATTCGATTAACTGGCGATATTGGTTAATCGGAATTCTGCTTTGGGCAGTCATATTCACTTCTTGCGTGCCTACTTTCCCTTTACCAAAGAAGTAATGCATGATGGATTTAAAATCATAGTCACCAAACGTTTGGCGAAAGCTACTCTGAAACCCCTTACTATAATTAGGATCCCCGGCCCCGAGATTAGGCGCGTTAACAAACGTATCCCGATCGGATCGTTGCTGTTCATGGTAAAAGCCAAGGGCATGCCCTAACTCATGCTTGAGTGCACTCTCATCAAAACTATCTCCTAGCTTGCATGAAATAAGTTGTTGGCCACCTTGACGCCCGACAAAGGATTGGCAGACATTGCAGCTATCGGATTCTTCACGGTTTGGATCAGACATACAGGTTTGGGTATATTTCTGAATAAGAATGCTATCGTCATATTCTGGTTCTTCTTTTAAGATTTTAGTCACACCATGGCAAGGACAACAATTATAATTTTCATATATTCCAGTCACTACACCATTTGCATTAATTTCAGTGCAACTTGCCCTTAAATTGTGAGTCTTCATATAACTATAAATGATACTAACATTGTTATTCTTTAAATTTTTGAAATGTACTTTAAACTGAAATTTTGTATGAATAGCCCAATCATTCACTGCCGAAAGTATCATTTTTAATTCTTTTAAATTAAAACTATTGCAATCTACAAAAATTGGAACGATTGCATTAGGCCAGAGCTTATCAGGTACTTTCTGTGGATCAATAATATTCGCACCACCCAGTAATTTTAAATTAAAATACAGTGTATGTCCTTCATTATTGCCATACGGAGAAATACGGACATGAATGTGCTCAAGATAAGCCGATAAACGTTTGCGGCTTAGGGTGCATTCTTTAGGCAAGCCAACAATATCATGTAGATTGACAAGCTTATTACCCAGATGGTTAGACAAAATGATTTTTGGCTGGTTTGTATCCCAATAAATTTTTATTTTTTGATCATTTACCTTTAAAACCGTGACAAGGCTTTCTGGATTTTCAAAAGGATAGCACTCAGTTTTTAAACTACTTGAGAGGCTGTCTTTTAAATTATTAATTTCTTTATCAATAGCAATCAAAGATTGACCCATTTTTCTATCTCCTTTCCCTGTCGTAACTGGATGATCCTAATTCCACACTCGCTATGCTACAGTCCTCTGCAGAGAAGGCACTCTAATTATATAGCACAGAAAAAACAATAATGTTTTATACTAGGTCAAATAATCCATAATCAAATCTAAATGAGAATTATTACTGGAAGAATATTACGGCGTCATTTTGTTATTAAAATAGTATTATTTAGATCGATTGTCAGCAATGGTCGTAAATTGATCCACCCCACCGATAGTTGCGTTCTTAATTTTGAACTTTTCAAAATTAAGAAGCGCTAGAACAGGCCATAAGTGAATCATTGGTATGGGTTGTTGTAGGCGGGAGGTTGTTTTGCATTTCTTGATTATCAATGGAGCTTACAACTAATTTCCCAAGTCTTCGAACGGCAATAATCCAAAGCGTAATCACCACCAAAAATATAGCGGCAATATAAGGAATGGTAAACATCAGATCGCCACACACGATTAACAATACTTGGATAATAAAAGAACCACCGGATTTACCAAAGCGCGACGCAATACCATCGACAACGGCTTTTCCTTTACGCTGTTCATCTTTGGGCAATGGAATAAAGGCAATTTCCTTGGTTTCATCGAATACCGTGTATTTGGCAGCCCGGCCTAAACACATTTGAGCCGAACCAAACATTAATAATAAACTGGCGACCGGCATATTAAACAGGGAATACATCAAATCAGATAAATGAATATTATTTTTAAATAACATGCAACAAAAGAATCCCACGCTGGTGATCAACCAAATAATCGGGGTAATCATTGCAGTGACCGTCCAACCGTAACGTCGGATTACGTTCCCTGAAAGGACCATTCCTGATAGGGTAGCAAATACGCCCGTGATAGAGGCTATTTCATTGATATAGGCATTAAAATCACTAGCATCTGGGTAACGTTGTTTAATTTGATCCGTCCACAAAACATCGGATAAGTTATAAACGATATTATAAGCAACGACGAGTATAGCGATGTACAACATGTAACGGGATTTGGCTAAATAGGCAAAGCATTCAAACAAGGTGAATTTTTGCCGAGGTTCGTCCAGAATGGGTTTTGTACGTGAGTCGATAATTTTTTGTGCGGCTAATGTTTGATTCACCCAGCGAAATAAGAACACAATGGCAACGCCAAGCAGCAATACCACCCCTAACTGTAATGCCAGAGATTGTTCCCAAGCAGCATTCCCAAACGGCAAGCGCGGATTATATTCTTCTAGGGTTAAAAATTGAGCCGATTGCCCTGAAAATATACCCGAGAAATTAGCACCAATTGCAAAAATGGCATAGAAGCGTTTGGCTTCATCCACCGTGGTTACTTCGTTTGCAAATCCCCAAAATAACATTGAGAGAACCGCTGCACTCCAAAGCTCTGAAAACACATAGAATAGGGATAAAGGCCAATGACGAATAATGGCAATTAAGCCTTTGAATCCATCGGGTAGCACCCCATGCAACATATCTGAAAAAGTACTGAGTTCTAGAAAAGCGCGATTGGGGTATAAAACCAATAAAAATAAGGTAAAAAACCCTAGGAACAAAGCAAGCATGGTGTAAAAAACCTGCTCACGATTCAGTCGATTGGACAGTTGCGTGTATATGTAAGTTAATAATACGGCACCCGGTAGTACGGCCCATACTTTTAAGAAAGGAATGACTTCTGCACCTGAGCCTTCAGGCGTGACAACTAAGGTCACCTTCATACATCTTAAGATATTATAAACAAAGGAAATTAAGAAAAAGAGCGCGAGCATGGGCAATAGTTTCTTGTGTTCGTGCCCATAAATAGGCCAGAAGAAATTCCGAATTTTACCAAACGGTTTCATTGATGTAGGTTGCATAAGTTATGCTCATCCTATCTAAAAGCCAATCATCTGCCCATAATTTGAGCCCCTATTCTGCCCCAAAAACCTATCCCTGTCAAACAGCGCATCAAAGGTTTAACTACACCTATATTTCGTCGATGCAAAAGCATTTCTCCCTAAATCCGTAGTCGTACTGGAAGTGGAGTGTATTTTTTGATCGATAGCCTCGCGCGTCATATCCCCTAATTTTTTGGCAGCCAATATCCAAAGAACGGCCACTCCAAAAAATAAAGCGACGACAAACGGAATTGTGGCGGCTAAACTGCCACAGGCAATCAGCAAAGCTTGGATAAGCAAAGATCCACCGGATTTGCCAAATCGTGAGGCAATCCCATCGACCACCGCTTTTCCCTTACGCTGTTCATCTTTAGGCAAAGGAATAAAAGCAATTTCTTTAGACTCATCAAAGACGGTATATTTCGCAGCTCTTCCGAGACAAATTTGCGCCGATCCAAAAACCAGCGCTAACGAATATAAGGGCACACCAAATAGCGAACCTAGAAAATCGGAAAACACAGAATGCTGAGAAAATAATAAACACCCTAAAAATCCAATGCCGGTCACCACCCATATAACGGGTGTTAGCAAGGCAGTGATGGTCCAGCCATAACAACGAATCACATTTCCCGAAAGCAACAAGGCAAACAGCGTCGCAAACACGCCCGTCAGGGAAGCAATCCCATTAATATAGGCATTAAAATCACTGGCATCTGGATAACGCAAATGAATTTGCTCTGTCCATAACACATCGGAAAGATTGTAGACAATATTATAAGCCACCACGATGATGGTAATATAAACCATATAGCGTGATTGGCCTAAATAGGCAAAGCATTCTCTTAAAGAAAGCTTTTTTTGCTTCAGTTTTATCGCATCCAAGTTCGTTGCCAGTGTTTCAGTCGCTAAAATCGTTCGATTTAACCCTCTAAATAAAGCAATAATCACAAACCCTAACAATAAAATAAAGCACAATTGCAAAATCAGCGACTGCTCCCAGGCGACAGTGCCAAAGGGGAGTCTGGGATCATAGTGATCCAGGGTTAGCCACTGGGCACATTGGCCTGAAAATATGCCAGAACTATTGGCTCCCAAAGCAAAAATGGCATAAAAACGTTTGGCTTCATCCACGGTCGTAATTTCATTGGCAAAGCCCCAAAACAACATCGAAAGCACAACCGCACTCCACAATTCGGAGAGGGTATAAAATAAAGATAAATGCCAATGCCGAATGACAATAATTAACCCGCTTAAGCCTTTTAGCGATTCAGGTAATCTGCTTTGAAGAAAATTAGACAGTGTCGTTAATTCTAAGGCTTCGCGGTTTGGGTACAGAAAAACCATAAATAGCGTAAAAAACCCTAAGAAAAGCCCCAACATGGCGTAGAAGATCTGTTCGCGGTTTAAATAGCCGGAAAGTTTGGTGTAGAGATAGGTTAAAGCAATGGCCCCTGGAAATACAGCCCATACTTTTAAAAATGGGATCACTTCGGCACTGGAACCGTGTGCGGTCACCACCAGGGTCACCTTCATACATCTTAAGATATTATAAACAAAAGAAATTAAGAAAAAGAGTATAAAAATAGGCACCAACTTTTTATGTTCATGGCCATGGATCGGCCACAAAAAGCTTCGGAGACGATTAAAAGATTTTACATTTTCAGATTGCATTAAAACCCCACACAAAAAAAAGCCGGGTTTTGAACCCGGCTATCTCATTCAAGATCGTGCAGGACACGGTCTCATGAATTACTCTCTAAAAATTCGACAATCGCCATGGGCGCACAGTCGCCTTTACGATTACCGCATTTTAAGATCCGAATGTATCCACCTGGTCTTTCTTTAAACCTTGGGCCTAACTCTGCAAAGAGTTTGGTAACCATTTCCTTATCTCTTAGTCTTGAAAATGCCAAACGTCTTTTAGACACGGTATCTTCTTTCGCTAAAGTGACTAAAGGCTCAAGTAGGCGTCTTAAGTCTTTGGCTTTAGGCAAAGTTGTTTTAATCATTTCATGACGAATAATAGAATTAATCATGTTTTGAAACATTGCTTTACGATGACTTGAAGTACGTTTAAATCGTCTACCTATTTTTCTATGACGCATAGTCAAAAACCCTTATTGCTTATCATGGTGCTGTAAACCCTGAGGCGGCCAATTTTCAAGTCGCATTCCGAGTGAGAGCCCTTTGGTTGATAATATATCTTTAATTTCAGTTAAAGACTTTTTCCCTAGATTTGGCGTTTTTAATAATTCTACTTCAGACTTTTGGATTAAGTCGCCGATGTAAAATATATTTTCAGCCTTTAAACAATTGGCTGATCGCACTGTTAGTTCAAGATCGTCAACCGATCGAAGTAACATTGGATCAATCTCTGTTCTATGACGAGCCGGCTCTATTTGTTTTTCACCCTTCAGTTCTACAAAAACTGAAAGTTGATCAACCAAAATAGAGGCTGCCCACCGAATTGCTTCTTCAGGTTCGATAGTACCATTGGTTTCCAAATCTAATACTAACCTGTCCAAATCGGTACGCTTTTCAACACGAGCGTTTTCTACCACGTAGGTAACTCGACGAACAGGACTAAAGGAAGCATCTAATTGTAACCAGCCAATTTCTTTGGTAATTTCTTCATCATTTTGGCGCATGCTAATTGGCTCATAACCACGGCCACGTGCTACCCGAATGGTCATATTTAAATCGCCCGCTTTGGTCATATGTGCGATAATATGTTGAGGATTTACAATTTTAACATCGTGTGGGAGTTCAAAATCAGAAGCATGCACAGGACCTTCGCCTTGTTTATGCAACTTCAATTCAACTTCATCTCTGCCTTCTAATTTAAATTCAATGCCTTTTAGGTTTAATAAGATATCAATAATATCTTCTTGTACACCTTCTTTCGTCGTATATTCATGAAGAACGCCTTCAATATGCGTTTCTACGACGGCACAGCCTGGCATAGAGGAAAGCAGAACACGCCTTAGCGCATTTCCCAATGTATGCCCAAAGCCCCTTTCTAAAGGCTCTAAGACAACTTTAGCTCGATGATGACTAATTTGTTGAACATCAACTAGTCTCGGTTTTAAAAATTCTTTAACGGCACGTTGCATGAATAGCTCCTAAAGACAAAGGTCTTCCTTACTTCGCGTAAAGCTCGACTACCAATTGCTCATTCAACTCAGCTGGTAAGTCACTTCTATCGGGGATACGTTTAAAGGTGCCCTTCATTTTACTGACATCTACCTCAACCCATTCTGGAAAGCCTGCGCCTTCTGCTAAGCGAAGGGCGTCTTGAATGCGTACTTGAGCTTTAGATTTTTCTCTAACTTCAACAATATCGCCGGCTTTTGCGCTATAGGAAGGGATATTAACAACTTTTCCATTCACCAAGACTGCTTTATGCCTAACCAATTGACGCGCTTCAGCACGTGTACTGCCAAAGCCTAAGCGGAAAACCACATTATCTAAACGGCATTCCAAAAGCTGAAACAAGGCTTCACCCGTGGTGCCCTTTCTTCTGGCGGCTTCTGCATAATACTTTCTAAATTGTTTTTCTAAAACGCCGTACATGTATCGGAATTTTTGTTTTTCAGCAAGCTGAACACCATGTTCCGTGCTTCTTGGGCGTTTTTGGCCATGCATGCCTGGCGCGGTTGTTAATTTACACTTAGATTCGACATCACGAACACGGCTTTTTAGGCCTAAATCTGTTCCTAATCTTCTTGCGACTCTACACGTAGGGCCTAGGTATCTTGCCATTTCATAATCCCCAAATATTATACACGACGTTCTTTCGAAGGACGGCATCCATTATGTGGGATGCCCGTTTTATCAACAATTCTCAATATACTGCAGGTCTCACCGATGGCTCGAACAGCAGACTCTCTTCCAGGACCCGGTCCACAAACAAAAACATCCACAGCTTTTAAGCCATATTCTTTTGCCTGCAGAATTGCTTTCCTGGCGGCCATTTGGGCTGCATACGGCGTACTTTTACGTGAACCTTTAAATCCAGCACCACCGGCGGTTTGCCAGGAAATGACATTTCCTTGCGTATCGGCCACGGTAATAATGGTATTGTTAAAAGAGGCTAATATATGTACCGCCCCAGTTGTCACTGTGCGTTTAATCTTTTTACGAGTACGGGTCGCTGCTGCTGCCTTTGCCATTTAAATATTTCCTACTACTTACTATGATGATTGTGGTTTAATTATTTGGCTCTGACGCTTACGTCCTTTACGAGTACGTGCGTTTGTCTTGGTGCGCTGCCCTCTAACTGGCAACCCACGCTTATGTCTTAAACCCCGATAACATTTAATGTCACCTAAGCGCTTAATATCCATAGCGACTCGACGTCGTAGATCCCCTTCTACTTCATACTCATTGACTGCTTCTTGTATTTGGATGGTGTAATCATCTTTCAGATCTATGACCTTAACAGATGGTTCAATACCAACTTTCTTACAAATTGCTGCAGCTCTAGGAGCCCCAATTCCATATACACTGCGAAGCGCAATGATAATATGTTTATTCGGTGGAAGTATCACACCTGATATACGTATGGCCATATTAACCCTGCCTTTGATTATGTTTATTCGTTTTTTTACAAACGACTTTCACGACTCTTTCACGTTTAATAATGCGACATTCATCACATATCTTCTTAACTGACGCTCTAACTTTCATCTCGATCCCCAGAGGCAACAAGCATAAACAGACAACGATAATACTCTTCTATACACTTAAAGGCTAGCCCCTACCTGCACCTTTAAGGTTAGCTTTCTTCATTAATGATTCATATTGATGTGACATCAAATGTGCTTGCACCTGAGTCATAAAATCCATCACCACTACTACAATAATCAACAAAGACGTTCCCCCAAAATAAAAGGGAACATTCCACCCCAATACAAGCAGCTCAGGTAGAAGAGCCACTAAGGTAATATATAAAGACCCAATAACCGTCAATCGCGTCATCACTTTATCAATATATTGAGCGGTTTGCGTTCCGGGTCGTACGCCAGGTATATAACCACCCGACTTTTTCAAATTCTCAGACGTATCGTTTGGATTAAATACCAACGATGTATAGAAAAAACAAAAGAATATAATAGCCAAGGCAAACAGTGCAATATACAGTGGTTGCCCAGGGGATAACAAAAGACCAACGCTACTTAACCATTCAAAGCCAGGCGTTTTACCAAACCACTGACTGATGGTGGCTGGAAATAAAATCAGGCTTGAGGCAAAGATAGGCGGAATAACACCAGCCATATTTAATTTTAAAGGCAAATGGCTTTTTTGCGCCGCATACATTTTTCGGCCTTGTTGCCTTTGCGCATAATTCACAGTAATGCGTCTTTGGCCGCGCTCAACAAACACTACAAATCCAATCACCGCAACCAGCATTGCACACAACAGAAGCAGACCGATAGACTGCATTTCACCTTGGCTGACTTTTTCTATGGTGTTATAAATAGCACCCGGAAGGCCTGCCACAATACCGGCAAATATAATCATGGAGATACCATTTCCTATCCCACGTTCGGTAATTTGCTCGCCTAACCACATTAAAAACAAAGTACCGGTTACCAATGTCACCGTCACAACGAAATAATAAGTGAGCGTTGGATCCAGTGCGATACCGGAATTATCTAAATAGCGTGCCATACCAATCGCTTGTAAAGTTGCTAAAACCAGTGTTGAATAGCGGGTATACTGAGAAATTTTCCGTCGACCGGTTTGACCCTCTTTCTTCAGTTGTTCCAGCATTGGCCATACAACGGTTAATAGCTGAATAATAATAGAGGCAGAAATATAAGGCATAATGCCTAAGGAAAATACCGTAAGCCTCGAAAGCGCGCCACCGGAAAAAAGATTGAACAAACCTAAGATACCCCGGTTTCCAGAGAAGAGCTCTGCTAAACGCAGTGGATCAAGTCCTGGCACCGGAATATGTGCACCCACTCTGTAAACCAATAAAGCGCCAATTAAAAATAATATGCGTTTTTTAAGTTCAGATATGCCAGAGACATCAGGTGTTCGCGTTGTTTTTTGCATCCTATTCGACTTTGCCCCCTGCTGCTTCAATGGCAGCTTTTGCACCCTTCGTAACCCCTAGGCCTTGAATGGTGAAAGGACGAGAAATTTTTCCAGCTAAAATTATTTTTGCCTTTTTAGCTGGCATCGAAATTAAATTAGCTGCATACAATGCATCTAAATTGACAATTTCGGAAGGTAATTTATTCAGTGCATCTAAACGGATTTCTGACATAAATCTTGCTGTACGAGAAGTAAAACCAAACTTTGGTAGTCTTCTTTGTAAAGGCATCTGACCGCCCTCAAAGCCGACCTTGTGGTATCCACCGGCACGTGCTTTTTGACCTTTATGTCCTTTCCCGGAAGTTTTACCCAATCCTGAACCAATACCGCGGCCTAATCGGCGCGCTTTGTGCTTGGATCCGGCTGCAGGGGATATAGTATTTAGTTTCATAAAATGCAGGGCTCCACATTAACAAGATAGGAAACACGATTAATCATGCCTCGGACACAAGCGGTATCTTCTAATTGAACCGTTTGTCGTATTCTTTTTAATCCCAATCCATGAAGTGTCTTCTGGTGGGCAGGTAATCTACCGGATTTGCTTTTAAGTAAAGTAACAGAAAGCATTCCAGTACCACTTGTTTTAGTGCTACTCACGATCAACTCCTTCAGGGTTCTTGTTTGAACGGCTGCTGATAATTTCAGAAACCTTCTTCCCACGTTTATGCGCAATCTGCTCTGGTGAAGACATTTTTAGCAGACCTTTTAAAGTTGCCCGGACCACATTCACTGGGTTGGTTGAACCAATCGATTTTGCCAGTACGTTATGGATGCCTAACACTTCAAACACTGCGCGCATTGAAGTTCCTGCAATAATTCCAGTTCCTTCATGAGCAGGCATCATAATCACTTTTGATGCGCCATGATGGGCTTCAACCGGATGATACAAGGTTGATCCATTTAGATCGATCCGGACCAAGTTACGTCGGGCACTTTCCATTGCTTTTTGTATTGCCCCAGGCACTTCTCGCCCTTTGCCACGACCAATACCTACACGACCTTTACCATCGCCAACGACCGTTAGTGCAGAAAAACTAAACTTTCTGCCACCCGTGGTTACCGTTGCACTGCGTCGTACAGCAACCAATTTTTCTTGGAAGCCATCCCCTTTTGCATTTAAATCTACGTTCGCCATGTTTTAAACCCTTAACAAACTAAGCCATTAGCTCGCGCCGCTTCTGCCAAAGCTTTAACACGACCATGATATTTATAACCAGAGCGATCAAATGCTATCTTGCTAATCCCTTTAGCTTTTGCACGCTCTGCCACTAATTTACCGACTGCTTCTGCCAGTGTCATTTTACCCGGACCCATTTTCTTGTCCCGAAGCTCAGCATCCAAACTAGAAGCAGAGGCTAAAACAACTGCGCCTCTAGGTGAAAAAACTTGTGCATAGATATGTCTAGGCGTGCGATGCACACTTAAAAATACAGTGCCTAATTCATGTATTTTGCCTCTAGAACGGCGAACTCGACGAAGACGGGTTAGCTGGTTATCACTCATAACGTTTATCCTACTTCTTCTTAGTTTCCTTCAAAATGACCACTTCATCTGAATATCGAACCCCTTTACCTTTATAAGGCTCTGGTGGTCGTACAGCACGAATTTTAGCAGCGGTTTCACCCACAATTTGCTTATCAATGCCTTTAATCAGAATTTCTGTATTACTTGGGGTTTCAATAGTAACACCATTTGGCGTTTCAAAGTGTACAGGATTGGAAAAACCTAAACTCAGTTCTAATGTTTTCCCCTGGACCTTTGCTCTGTATCCCACACCAATCAGCTGTAGTTTACGTTCAAACCCTTCATTCACACCCTTAATCATATTGCCAAGCAATTTACAGGTGGTTCCAACCATTGGATGCACTTTATTTTTTGCGCGTACCCAAATATCTTTATCGATTATTTCAATTTCAACGGCATTATGGATCTGATAGTTAAAAGATCCCATTTTTCCTTGGATTTTAACTCCATCTGTGTGAACTGTAAATTCAACACCGGTTGGAATGTTTAATGGTTTTTTGGCAATTCTCGACATTTCTTATAACCCTTATGCTACAAAGCACAGAACTTCACCGCCCTGTCCAAGTTGACGCGCTGTTTTGTCTGTCATAACCCCTTGCGAAGTTGACAAAATAGCAACCCCTAAACCACCCATCACTTTTGGTAATTCATCTTTTTTCTTGTAAATTCTTAACCCTGGACGGCTAATGCGCTTAATAAGCTCAATAACTGGCTTGTTTTGAAAGTATTTCAAATACACATCTAAAGATGCTTTTTCGCAGTCGGCTTCTTTAAAAGCGACAATATAGCCTTCTTCTTCCAAAATTTTCAGAATAGCGACTTTACTTTTACTCGTCGGCACTCTGACTTTTTCTTTTTTAACCATTTGAGCATTGCGTATCTGGGTTAGCATATCAGCAATTGGATCGTGTGAATTCATTTATTCTCTCCCAGTATTTCTACCAACTTGCCTTACGTAACCCGGGGATATACCCAAGCATGGCATACTCACGAAATTTATTTCTACCTAATCCCACTTTACGATAAACGCCGCGTGATCGTCCTGTAACTTTACAACGATTTCTTAAACGCGAACGGCTGGAATCTCTCGGTAAACTTTGCAGTTCTTGCTGAACGGCTAATTTTTCTTCAAAGCTTAAGCTTCCATCCCGGTTTTTTACGCGCAGCTCGTCTCTTTTGGTTTTATATTTATCAACCAGTTTACGCTGACGTTTGTCTTTTTCAATTTTGCATAGTCTTGCCATTTTTTAAGCCTTATTCTCTAAAAGGAAATTTAAATGCTAACAACAATGCTAAACCTGCTTCATTCGTTTTTGCGGTTGTTGTAATGGTAATGTCTAACCCACGAATGGCATCAATTTTATCGTATTGAATTTCAGGGAACATAATCTGTTCCTTAATTCCAAACGTATAATTGCCTTGTCCATCAAATGAACGTCTACTTAGGCCACGAAAGTCGCGAATACGAGGAATTGAAACAAATAACAAGCGCTCTAAAAAATCATACATTCTGTCTTTGCGCAAAGTAACCTTACAGCCAATAGGCCAACCTTCACGGATTTTAAAACCAGCGACCGATTTTCTTGCTTTCGTAATCACCGGCTTTTGGCCAGCAATTTTGGCAAGATCACCTGCAGCGTTATCAACAATTTTCTTGTCGTTAACGGCTTCGCCTACACCCATGTTCAAGGTTATCTTGGTTATGCGTGGCACTTCCATGATATTTGCACAACCCAGTTCTTCCATTAATTTCTTAACAAGGGTCTGAGTGTACATTTCTTTCAACTTAAGTCTGCTCATACTTAAAACCTGCTGCTATAAAACAATACGCTAAACATCAACAACCTCTCCTGTTGACTTGAAGACTCTAACCTTGCGGCCATCGTCTAATACCTTAAACCCGATACGGTCTTTCTTTCCGGTTGCGTTATTGAATATGGCAACATTCGAAATAGCAATGGAGGCTTCTTTTTCAATAATGCCGCCCGGCTTTTCTGCTGCTGGATTCGGCTTAGTATGCCGTTTCACCAGGTTTATCCCTTCTACTATAACTCGCAAACCGTCAGTGCATCGATCTTTTGCACCAATCACAGCCAGGACTACACCTTGCCGACTTTTGTCTTTACCGCTAATTACAACTACGGGATCGCCTTTTTTTATCTTGCGCATGGCTCTATATCACCTATAACACTTCTAGGGCTAAAGAAATAATCTTCATAAACTGTTCACCCCGTAATTCACGCGTTACGGGACCAAAAATACGCGTACCCAGGGGCTGTAATTGGTTATTTAATAAAACAACTGCGTTTTTATCAAAACGAATTAAAGAACCATCTGATCGACGAACGCCTTTAGCGGTTCTGACAATCACTGCCTTTATCACTTCGCCCTTTTTAACCTTTCCACGTGGGATAGCTTCTTGAACGCTGCAAACAATTACATCGCCTATGCCAGCATAACGCCGCTTAGACCCACCTAACACTTTTATACACATTACACGACGTGCGCCACTGTTATCAGCAACATCGAGCATGGACTGCATTTGAATCATTGCCCGCCTCCGTCAAAGTCGGAAATCATACCACTTATCATCCTGTTTTTTCAACCCGTTCTACCAAAACCCAACATTTAGTTTTAGAGAGGGGCCGAGATTCTCTAATTATGACCGAATCGCCCATTTGACATTGATCCATAGGATCGTCTGCGTGCAACTTGGTAAAACGGGTTACAATTTTGCCATATCTTGGATGCTTAACTTTACGGGTTACTTTCACCGTAATCGTTTTATTCATCTTATTACTGACGACCACACCCTGTAAGGTTCGACCTTTTGTTACTTGCTCACTCATGTAGTTTTACCTTCTTTTTCGGTCAAAATCGTCTCAACCCTGGCAATATTTCTACGAGTTTCTTGTATTTCATGAGTTTTCGTCAGCTCACCGCTCGATTTTACCAAACGCAACTTAAATTGTTTGCGTCTTAACTCACTTAATGTCGTCTTAAGCTCTGAAACTGCCTTCGATCTTAGATCTGTTGATTTCATGTTTACATTATCTCCCGTACCACAAGCTCTGTTTGAACGGGAAGCTTGGCGGCTGCCAATCGAAAAGCCTCTTTTGCTAATTCAGGTGTAACCCCTTCGATTTCAAACAGTACTCTGCCTGGCTGCACTAAAGCTACCCAATACTCCACGTTTCCTTTACCACTTCCCATTCGAACTTCTAATGGTTTTTGCGTAATAGGTTTATCTGGAAATATTCGGATCCATATCTTTCCGCCACGTTTAATATATCGGCTAATGGATCGACGCGCAGCTTCGATCTGACGCGCCGTAATACGGGCGTGACCTAAGGCTTTTAGGCCGAATTCACCAAAATTTACTTTATTGCCTCGCGTCGCAACTCCACGGTTACGTCCTTTAAATTGTTTACGAAACTTGGTCCGCTTAGGCTGTAGCATTTGTGCTTACCCTCTCAATATACATGGTTCTAGGCTACTTCTTGTGTAGACTGTTCTTGTTTACCTTTGATGATTTCACCTTTGCAAATCCACACTTTTACGCCAATAATACCGTAAGTGGTTTTTGCAATTGCCGTTCCATAATCGATATCGGCTCTAAAGGTGTGTAAAGGCACCCGACCTTCTCGATAGATTTCACGACGGGCAATTTCTGCGCCGCCTAAACGACCCGATACACAGACCTTAATGCCTTTAGCGCCTAATCGAAGCGCAGTGGTCACTGCTCTTTTCATGGCACGGCGAAACATAATTCTTCTTTCCAACTGCTGAGCGATGCTTTTAGCAACTAACATTGCATCTAATTCAGGTTTTCGTATTTCTTCAATACTAATATGAACCGGCAAACCAATTTTAGCGCTAATGTCGCTTTTTAGCTTTTCAACATCTTCGCCTTTTTTACCAATAATCACGCCAGGTTTTGCCGTTCTTAAAGTAATTCGGACATTACGACCTGTACGCTCAATTAAAACGCTGCTGAGGCCTGCGGCTTCTGGCAAACGCTTGTCTACATAAGCTCTGATGTCCAAGTCGCTGGCTAGGGTCTTTGCAAATGAACCGCTACCACTTTCTGGAACCCATTTAGCATCACTTTCGCGGGTGATCCCTAAGCGAATACCGACTGGATGTACCTTTTGTCCCATGAAAATCCTCTCTCTATTCTATTAGGCCGCAACGACCACTGTAATATGGCAATTTCTTTTAACAATTCTATTGCCTCGCCCTTTAGCGCGTGCGGTAGAACGCTTCAACCTTGCCGCTTCATCGACAAAAATTCGTACAATCGAAAGTCTATCTACATCTAACCCTTGATTGTGCTCTGCATTCGCAATAGCGGATACTAACAACTTTTTAACGATGACAGCTGCTTTTTTCGGGCTAAAAGTCAACAGATTTAACGCCTTATCAACGGCTAACCCTCTTACCTGATCGGCTACTAATCGCGCTTTTTGCGGCGAAAGTCGCGCGTCACTTAATTTAGCTTGAACAAATTGCATGGCAGCCCTCACTCTCTACTTTACTTTTTCTTAGCCGCGGGTTTTGCGGTTTTATCGCCAGAATGGCCACGAAATAATCGAGTTGGTGCGAATTCGCCTAATTTATGTCCAACCATATTTTCGCTCACTAAAATGGGCAAATGTTGTCGCCCGTTATGCACAGCAATCGTTAATCCAACCATATCTGGCAGAATCATTGACCGCCTAGACCAAGTTTTAATTGGTTTTTTCACCCTAGAGGTGATGGCTTGCGCCACTTTTTTCAATAAGTGTGCGTCTACAAAAGGCCCTTTTCTCAAAGAACGTGGCATGAGTTAATCTCCCATCCTTATTTCACGGCCTTGCGGCGTCTAATGATCATTTTATTCGTACGTTTATTACGACGAGTCTTTTTACCTTCTGGCACACCCCAAGGTGTGCAGGGTGGACGGCCCCCTGAAGTGCGTCCTTCACCACCCCCTAAAGGATGGTCGACTGGATTCATGGCAACACCGCGAACCCTAGGGCGTATGCCACGCCAACGGCTGGCACCGGCTTTACCTAACTTACGTAAGCTGTGCTCGCTATTTCCCACTTCACCAATGGTCGCACGGCATTCTGTTAACACTTTACGCACTTCACCAGATTTCAATCTAAGCGTTGCATAACTGCCTTCTCGGGCCAATAACTGAACAGAAGTTCCTGCACTCCGGGCCAATTGTGCGCCTTTACCGGGTTTCATTTCAACACAGTGCACTGTGGATCCAACCGGTATATTCCTTAACGGTAAGCAATTACCGACAGCAATAGGTGCATCGCTTCCAGAAACAACTGCAGAACCTGCTTTTAATCCTTTAGGAGCAATCATATAACATCGTTCGCCATCCGCATAGAGAACCAATGCAATATTTGCGGTACGGTTTGGATCATACTCCAGACGTTCAACGATCCCTGGGATCCCTTCTTTTTTACGTCTCCAATCGATAAGACGGTACGCTTGCTTATGACCACCACCACGTTGCCACATGGTAATGCGTCCATAAGAGTTACGACCACCGGTTCTTTGCTTAGCAACCACTAAAGGCTCATAAGGCTTACCTTTATGAAGATCCGGATTAACGATTTTGACGACAAAACGACGCCCTGGGGAAGTCGGTTTAGTTTTTATAATTGCCATGCCATGCCCTCAATTATTGGAAGTTGGCTAAGTTAATATCGTGACCTTCCGCCAAGCGAATATAGGCCTTTTTCCAGTCGGATCTTTTCCCTTGTGTTTGCTTGAACTGTTTTTTCTTTCCAAGCACATTCACAATTCGAACCGCCTCTACCTTCACTGAAAAAAGCTTTTGTACAGCTTCAATCAGTTCCGGCTTGGTTGCATTATTTGCAACTTTAAATACTATTTGCCGATATTTATTCGCTACCCGCACACTTTTTTCAGTGGTATGTGGACCCAGAATAATCGTATATAAACGTTTTGTATCCATCAGTTGAATACCTCTTCAAATTTACGTACTGCATCTACTGTCATAACGACATGTGCATATTTGATAAGACTTACGGGATCCACATTCGGAGCTTGACGAACATCCACCTTTGGAATGTTGCGTGAAGAGAGATACAAATTCGCATCCCATTCTCCGGTGATTATCAAGGCTTCTTGTAATCCCCACTCTTGCAATTTATTCAATAAATCTTTTGTTCTTGGACGAGCAATTTCAATTTGCTCGACAATCATCAATCGATTTTGTCTGACCAATTCAGACAATATGGCCTGCATAGCGCCACGATACATTTTTTTATTCACTTTTTGGCTATGGTCTTGAGGAACCGCAGCAAATACTTTACCGCCCCCACGCCATAATGGGCTACGAATGGTTCCGGCTCGAGCACGCCCGGTACCTTTTTGACGCCAAGGTTTAGCACCACCACCGCGAACTTCAGCCCGGGTTTTTTGCCCACGTGTTCCAGATCGTGCGCCAGCCAAATAGGCTGTAACAACCTGATGCACTAAAGCTTCGTTAAAATCTCTTCCAAATGTCACTGCGGACACTTCAACACCTTTTTGAGATGCCCCACCATCAGGTAGGGTGAATGCGATTTCCATCATTTCCTCCTGTTAGGCGGCTACAGAATTTGATTTACGTTGTTTTACCGCTGGGCAGATAATTAATCTTCCACCTGGCGCCCCTGGGACTGCACCCTTTATAAGAAGTACATTTTTCTCAATATCGATTCGAATCACCTCTAAATTTTGTACGGTGACATTCGTATTTCCGTATTGACCTGCCATCTTTTTACCTTTAAAAACTCTTCCGGGTGTTTGGTTTTGCCCAATGGAACCGGGTCTATTATGGGATAACGAGTTACCGTGTGATGCCCTTTGAGAATTAAAATTATGCCGAGTAATACACCCTGTAAACCCGCGTCCTTTTGTTACACCCGTGATATCTATTTTTTGACCGATTGTAAACAAATCCACCTTAATTTCATTACCCACTGCCAATGTCTTGCATTCTTCTTCAGTCACTCTAAATTCGAGCAAGCTGGTTCCGGCAACCACATTTGCTTTAGCATAATGACCTGCTAAAGGTTTTGTTAAGCGTGAAGGCTTACATTCGCCACTCGATACTTGTACGGCAATATAACCGTCATTATCGATAGTTTTGATTTGCACGATTTTATTCGCTTTAATTTCTGCAACGGTCACTGGAATCGACTCCCCGTTTTCAGGGTTGAAAATTCTTGTCATTCCACATTTAATTGCAACCAATCCAATTGACATTTTCTACCCCTTAACTAACCGCAATTTGAACATCAACACCCGCGGCAAGATCCAGCTTCATTAATGCATCCACTGTCTTTTCCGTTGGTTCGACGATGATGATCAAACGCTTATGTGTAGGAATTTCGTACTGATCTCGCGCACTTTTATCTACGTGCGGAGAGATCAACACAGTAAAGCGTTCCTTTCTGGTGGGTAATGGCACGGGGCCACGTACCTGAGCACCTGTTCGTTTGGCAGTGTCTACGATCTCTTTAGATGATTTATCAATCAACTTATGATCAAAAGACTTCAAACGAATTCGTATTACTTGGCTTGCCATTATATGTTTACTCCACAACCTTAGCGACAACACCGGCGCCGACAGTTCTACCACCTTCACGGATAGCAAAACGTACACCTTCTTCCATCGCAATCGGTGCAATTAAAGTAATAACCATCTTGATATTATCGCCTGGCATTACCATTTCAACCCCTTCAGGTAACTCTACAGCACCTGTTACGTCGGTTGTTCTAAAATAAAACTGTGGGCGATACCCTTTGAAGAATGGGGTGTGTCTTCCACCTTCTTCTTTTGACAGCACGTACACTTCCGCTTCAAATTTAGTATGCGGTTTGATGGTGCCCGGCTTCGCCAATACTTGACCACGTTCTACGTCTTCACGCTTCGTGCCTCTCAATAACACGCCGACGTTATCGCCTGCTTGTCCTTGATCGAGCAACTTACGGAACATTTCAACGCCAGTACAAATTGTTTTCTGCGTATTTTTCAATCCGATAATTTCAAGTTCTTCACCGACCTTGACAATTCCACGCTCAATTCGACCGGTAACAACGGTACCACGGCCTGAGATTGAGAATACATCTTCAATCGGTAATAAGAATGGTTGGTCAACTGCACGCTCTGGAATTGGGAAGTAACTATCCATCGCTTCAACCAATTTAATGATGGCGCCTTCGCCGATATCACTTGGATCACCTTGCAAAGCTTTTAGTGCAGAACCCGTCACAATTGGAGTATCGTCTCCTGGGAAGTTATAGCTGGTTAACAGATCTCTGACTTCCATTTCGACCAATTCTAATAATTCAGCATCGTCTACCATGTCCGCTTTGTTTAAAAAGACAACAATGTACGGAACACCGACTTGGCGAGCCAATAAGATATGTTCGCGAGTTTGCGGCATCGGGCCGTCAGCAGCAGAAACCACTAATATCGCGCCGTCCATTTGTGCAGCACCGGTAATCATGTTTTTGACATAATCCGCATGGCCTGGGCAATCGACGTGTGCATAATGGCGGGTCGCAGAACGATATTCTACGTGCGCCGTTGCAATCGTAATTCCACGTGCTCTTTCTTCAGGGGCTGCATCAATTTGGCTATAATCTTTAAATTCACCACCAAATTTTGACGCTAACACTTTGGTTAACGCAGCTGTTAATGTTGTTTTACCATGGTCAACGTGACCAATTGTTCCCACGTTAATATGCGGTAGATCTCGTTCAAATTTACTTTTAGCCA
>DAHXPC010000049.1 GCA_027364575.1 bacterium | reverse complement strand
GCCCCCGAGCGAATTGTGTACGTGTCCTGCCATCCGGGCTCCCTGGCTCGCGATGCGCACATCCTGGTACATGAACACGGCTACCGCCTGCTCGTAGCTGGCGTCATGGACATGTTCCCGCATACCAGCCACATTGAATCAATGGCCGTTTTCGAGCGACCAAAGGTATAAGTTTGTTTGCTAAAGCCCCGGACGATTGCTAGAATCCGCGCCACTTTCCTGCCCGTCTCACATGACGAGCGAAAAACTGGAGCGGTGTCCGAGTGGTTGAAGGAGCACGCCTGGAAAGTGTGTATACGGGAAACCGTATCGAGGGTTCGAATCCCTTCCCCTCTGCTTTTATCTTTCGTTGTTTTCCTTGAATTTCCTTCTTCTTCAATATTAATTTTCAGTTAATTTTTTAGTACATAAACAGCTTAAAAGCATTGTTCCAAGTTATTTTGATGAAATTATAATAAACTTAATAAACTTAATAATTGCTTAATACTAAATCTTCTTTAACTGTTATTCTCACCAATACTTTTGC
>DAHXPC010000048.1 GCA_027364575.1 bacterium | reverse complement strand
CTGACATTGTCGGGACAATTAGCCGCACCAAAACGCTCACCAATAAAGCTGCAGATTTCCTCTATAGCCTCTGCAGACAAATTCACCGAATCAGTACGCATATAACTGATAAGACCGACCGTTCCGGTGCCTATATCTATCCCTTCATACAATTGCTGGGCGACCATCATGGTTTTACGCGCGGTAAATCCCAGTTTTCGTGCGGCTAATTGTCCCGACAATGTCAGAGTCTATAAAACCAAATCTAAAAATGCTCAGGAAGCTCATGAAGCCATTCGGCCTACCTCGGTAAAACGGGTACCGGAAATGGTACAGTCTTCATTAACCACCGATCAATATAAACTGTATAATCTGATTTGGAAACGTACCATTGCCTGCCAAATGGCTGATGCGGTGTTAGATACGGTTGCTGTTGATTTAAGTTGTGGTGAGGGGAATCTGTTCCGAGCTAATGGTTCGGTGGTCACGTTCCCCGGCTTTCTGGCGGTGTATGAAGAAGGCCGTGATGACAGCAAGGAAGATGATC
>DAHXPC010000047.1 GCA_027364575.1 bacterium | reverse complement strand
GCAAGCGAGATCAAAATATTCTTTCAATTGAAAAAGATGGGAAGTACCGATGGCAAAAACACTCTGGCTATAATTATCGATCACTAGCTAAAACAGCGATGTTTCGCTATAAAAATATCGTAGGGGATAAATTATATAGCCGGAACTTCTTATCACAAAAAATCGAATCTAAAATCGCATGCCTTATTTTGAATAAAAAGACGAGCTTAGGCATGCCTGTTACAACTAAAATTAAAGTTGCGGCATAGTTCGGTAGTCCCGAACGGCTAAAATATTGGAGCAATAAGGCGAATTGGGCTCATTAGAAGAAAGGCGGATAACTGTAAGGACTGGGGTTGCGGAGGGTACCCGCTGGGCAAACAAAATAGTTTGATTTTAGGATTTTATGCGACATATCTGCGAGACCATGAAAATCGTGGGGCTAAGGCACAAAATATCTGATTTTTATACCCTCCTTAGCATGGGCGCGTTGATGGAATGGGTGCCCGGGGTCTAGTTGTCTGAATCGACCAATTCACAACAAGGG
>DAHXPC010000046.1 GCA_027364575.1 bacterium | reverse complement strand
AAATCTCTATGAGACGGCCAACAAGGTTTGTGGTGAAGCACGTCGCAGTGGGGTAGTACTCACATTGCTACGTCATCCAAATCGTGCGTTGGCAACTCAAAATAAACAAGAGTCTGAGGCAGTTGAACAATGAATTGCATATGCTTATGGACTCTAGCTCCCGCAAATATCCCGCAAGGGTTTTTGCGGGATTTACGAAATCAGAGCTAAGTTGTTGATTTATATGGTGGGCCGTGATGGATTTGAACCATCGACCAACGGATTAAAAGGCAACATCTCTAAAATTAAGTGCTTGATTTATAAACATTTTTAATTGCTAGGTGTCCGTTACAAACACCTGACCATGCAGCACTCTTCAGAACCCAATCGCGCAAATCTCGCGCAAGGTTTTTATGAATAAATAAAAGGCGCTGCATCCTTCCCAAACCAAACTTAAGTGATCACATTATGGGCTGTGTTTCTAAAAGATTCAACTCTGTGGCGGTCAAGCGAGATTTGGCTGGATGTTTCATCACCATCTAGCTTTGA
>DAHXPC010000045.1 GCA_027364575.1 bacterium | reverse complement strand
AGGACGGCCTGATTTTAACCATAAATTTGATTAAGATCAAATAAAAATAATGAAAAATATGGTAGCGCTCGACTTTTATGTGTAACTAATTGAACCGATGGGTTTTTTATTGAGACCTTGAATCGTTCTCCGCGCGATTCAAGGTCGGGCGGGGGGGAGAGGAAGGCAAAAAGTCGCTTGATGCCGTGAGGGAGAATTCTGCTATAATGCCCGCTTCATGGCGTGGGTCGTTAGCTCAGTTGGTAGAGCAGCGGACTCTTAATCCGTTGGTCGAAGGTTCGAATCCTTCACGGCCCACCAACAAATACGCGGTTTCAGCGTTTTTTCAGATTTCTGAAAATACTCCGGGTTACGCTGGGGTTACGTTTTAAGGCCTGTGTGTTTTTGGCAACGCGTATACTTGAAATAGTCCCGGTTACTCTATGGGGCTGTTGGGGGTTGCCATCCAGCCAGGGTTGGCATTACCATGCCTCCGCTGAGAGGCCTGATCATTTTTCTCACTGAGAATACAAAATGAACGAGAAAGCAACGGC
>DAHXPC010000044.1 GCA_027364575.1 bacterium | reverse complement strand
TGCGGGCACACCCTCGCGTTCGAGGCGATTTCCTTGCCGCATGATTCGCAATTGACCAGCCCCATTTCCCCTCCCTGAATTTCTTTATAAGCGGGATTCAGAGCATTGCAAGGGCAGGGGAGTGGGTAAAATTTAGTGCCCAAATAGTGCCCAAATGGTGACTGGTTTCTACCCAGTCATGCCATAATATGCCTTGGGGGCTTGGCTGTGAGCCGCATTCCGGCGTGGCATCGTTTGGCATGTTTGGTCATGGGAGAGGTTCAAATCCTCTCGCCCCGACCAATACAGAACAATGGGTTAGGTGATTTTTGCCTGGCCCATTTTTCATGTCTGTTCTGGTGGCTTCTGAAAACTGCCCAACAGATTGAAATGATGGGATGCGTTTCTCAAGTCAGTGTTTGAATGATTACGGAATTTCACCTACCTGCCGCAGATGGTAGTTTCGGATTTCCGAATTGGCACGGCACTGATTCTATCGTCGTCGGGTCGGTTATAAGAAACATTCCTGCATGATCCTGATATACCGGTGCTGT
>DAHXPC010000043.1 GCA_027364575.1 bacterium | reverse complement strand
ACCAGACTGAGCTATACCCCGCAACAAACCTTCAAACACTTCAAGTCATCGAAGCCCTCGAATGTTACGGGTGACTCCGCACTCAGTCAATCCGCATCGAAGCACACCGTGATTCCGAATCACCTGCTTTCGCAGAGATCGTGCGTCCTCGCAAGTTCTCCGTGAAAACAAAACGGGGCGCAAGCACCCCGCCTCACCGAATAAAAATGGTGCGCCCGGAGAGATTCGAACTCCCGACCACCTAGTTCGTAGCCAGGTACTCTATCCAACTGAGCTACGGGCGCACTGCAAAACCCGCTTCGCCATCGCGATGCATGAGCATCGGTTCGGTGAAGCAAGAGACGGAATTATTCAGACTCCGCCCTCATGCGTCAACTCTTTTCGTCAAAAAAATCCCAGCGACGCTGTTGCACGGCGCAAACACGGTGTGGCAAGTGACTTCGTCGTGGATCCGCGAGCGGCAGCGCGCAGCAAAGCCGGATCGAACAGGAAAACATGCGGTCTCATCAGCAGCCTGTCGGATCCTTGCGCTGCCAC
>DAHXPC010000042.1 GCA_027364575.1 bacterium | reverse complement strand
GCCAAAGTACGTATGCCGCAAACTGGAGCAGATAAAAAGTCGCCTGTTGCTCAAAACAGCAGCGAATGGAAAGCCCTGAAGCATGCTCGATGCTATTCCGGGGCGAGTGGGTCCCGCCAAACCACTATGTCAAACTGAAAGAGCAATCGGTGCCAGAACCGGGCACCTGGTGGGGAAAGATGTTTCTGGTCAACATTGATGCAACCCCTAAGTATCTGATTTATAGTCAGATGAGAAACAAGCGGGCCTGTAGCTCAACGGTTAGAGCAGGGGACTCATAATCCCTTGGTTGGGGGTTCAAATCCCTCCGGGCCCACCAGATCTAAATAATTGAATAGGAATATTTTAATGGTATTTATTGCGGGCTACACAGAAAGGCTATTCTCAGGCTGGTGCATGTTTTGGTGCATGTTGCCATGGACATTACTTCAATCGATCAAGCACCATGCGCTCCGATGCCATGGCGGAGATGTGGGGCGAGAGATGGGCATAGCGGGCAACGATCGAGAGTGTCTTATGCCCCCATTATTTCCTGAATCTCTTTGAGCG
>DAHXPC010000041.1 GCA_027364575.1 bacterium | reverse complement strand
GATGCTTGCGACAGTTATCGGCATATGGCATACCGACGTTTCGATCGCCGCGCAGCGCAGCGTGCGCTTTGACAACCTTCACTAGCCTCTCACCGCGGCGCAGCCATGCAGAAGCCAGGCGCCACATAGGCAAGCGTGATCGGCTGGCTCCGAGCAGCGCTTCGCAAAAAGGATCGCGAACTGGCACGCCTGCGTGCTAAAGTGCGCTATGATCCATCGTTTTACGGGGGTATAGCTCAGTTGGTAGAGCAGCTGACTCTTAATCAGTAGGTCCTGGGTTCGAGTCCCTGTGCCCCCACCAAAATACGCTCAGCAAAGGCCGCAAACGCATGACAAACCGAATGCTTGCGGCCTTTTCTTTTGCCCCCCATCCAGCCCAGGGGAACGGTCAATGGCCGCGCCTAAGATAGCGCATCCGGTCAGCACTGATGTTCCAGCCAACCCTTTCATGCTTGCACTGCGTACCGCCTCCCTCGACCTGCTGGCCAGCCTGAGATCCTGGCGTTTGTGGAGCCTCCTAGGGTGGCTTGAAATCCGCCAGCGTTATGCCCGCTCG
>DAHXPC010000040.1 GCA_027364575.1 bacterium | reverse complement strand
GATGAAGCGCATTGCCGCCCCCATGGTGGGTGGTATGTTCAGCGCCGCATGGCTTGCGCTGCTGGTGATTCCTGCCGTTTATGCGCTGTGGCAGAAACGGCGATTGGGCCTGCACTGAGGATAAGGTGACTCACCCGCCCAGAACGCAGAACCCGTTAAACTGCCAATCGGTTACGCGCCAAATGTCAGAATTAACCTCTGCCCAAGCCGCTGGGGCTGTGCTATCCTTTCGGCTCCCGGACGGGGAGCAGGCAAATTCTGCTTTTTGTTGCCGCGGCCCTGCCCAGGTGGCGAAATCGGTAGACGCAAGGGACTTAAAATCCCTCGGCATATGCCGTGCCGGTTCGAGTCCGGCCCTGGGCACCATGTTATAAATCAATTAGTTACACAAATACAGGATGTGATTTATGCGATGCGAATTGCCTCTTTCAATGTCAAACCCAAAGCCCGGCAGCCATCGCAAGTATGACTATCGCCATTATTACCTTGACCCACAGTTTTCCGCGGCGGCTCATGGTAAGCCTCGTAGCCAGTCTCGCGCCAATCATACCACCCATACCGATG
>DAHXPC010000003.1 GCA_027364575.1 bacterium | reverse complement strand
GTATTATTCTGTTTCATTTGAAAAGCAGTCGTTGAAAATAACTGCTGGGCCGCTTTAGTCCAAAATTTATCGTAAGACTCTCCTGGAATAAGACTCTCTGCAAATTCATCAAAATCATATTCCTCAACACACTCCTTCCATAAATCCCAGCTTCGCGTACGTGCATCGAAAGGGTTGAGTAACTGGTCTTTTTTGGGATCAAAAAAACGTGACACAAATCCTGCGTTCGTATCGATAATGATTGCCTTATGGCCTAGTACTCGAATTTGCTTTAATAGCGCATGAATGGTATTGGTTTTACCGGCCCCTGTCGTACCCGTAATCATCATATGTTCGCACTCTGCATTGAGGGGTAATGGAATGCCGCCTATCTCAATATTGGAGCCTCCCATCTTGATTACTTCCCGTTTTAAAATCCTAGGACTCACCAGCTCATAGCCTTTTAAAATTTGAGTTCGTTGTCTTCTAAAACCCTGCCATCCCCAATAACCAGAAATAAGAGTCAAAGACGCAATAAAAAAATACACACTCTGTAGAAAAGAATTAAGCAGAGTTGCCTGAATAAAATAAGCCAGCCTTAGATAACTTGGGTGATTGGCTAAAACCCTATCTTCTACCTCTTGCCAATGACCACCCTCAAACAAGACCCAAGAAGTGTCAAAAGCAACCCAGGAAGTATCAAAAAAACCTTTGGGCAACATGCTAAGGCTCATTCTGATATTTGCCTTATAGAAGCTCGCTAAAAAACAAAAAAAATCCTCTGTATAATTCCAATAAATCAGAACAACAAGGAATAAAATAGCCAGTACCAAGGATATCTTGACCGTTGTCCCAAAGACCTGCTGCATCATATGTAATTGATGCAGTTGGGTCTGACCACCCTGAGTAAAGATATCTGAGAACCGCTTCACTTCGATACTTCCCTTAAAAATATTGTCAATTCCCCCTTCATTCGTGCTATACTTAACGGCTGTGAGGGACAGAAAATGACTTTTATTAAATGTGACATATCGAAGTTTAAAAATGCATGCTTGGTGCGTAGCAATTTATTCATTACTGGGATCAAAATTCTTACATTTGTACTGCTCTGCCAAACCTTAAAGCACTTTTTCAAATTACACCATTTTTGGATATTACCACTTTGGCTAAGCCTCACTGTACTAATTGATGGCTTCCTAATCTTGCAGGCACCTAAATTTTTCGAAAAAATAAATCTAAGTAATGATGACGAGAAAGAATATGGATTAAATTCTGAGGCACTGGCCAGATACTTAAATTTTTCTCCTAAAATAAGACTAGGCCGAACCATATTTTCTACATTGATAACTCTAGTATTTTTTAAGTCCTCAGATTGGGCAGTTGCACTGATTACAATAGTCTTTTTAGGATTTATTATCTTAGATCCCATTTTAAAACGTGTATTTAACATTAAAACTCCTTTAATTTATAAAAATTGCCACTGTAGTACACCCTATAAGCCCATAGAAAGCTCGCTTGAAGAGCACAGACATCATGCCTATTGGCCTGGTAGTGCTGCGTGGACTGCTGTTAACAGTACAAAACAATTTGATAACTATCCTAAACTTTAATTTTTTGATTGTGATTCCCCTTCTATTTCATTAGATGATTTCACTAAAGATGTATCATTATTTTCCTGTTTTAATACCCGTATTTTATTATTGACAATCACTTTTTGTTGTGTGTGTTCCCAACCAGAACCTTGAGTAGAAGAACTTTCTACTAGAGGAGTACTTTCAGAAGGAAACATTAAAGTTGTCAGATGTTGTCCTTCCGCACTCCAGGCTTGTCCCATAACTGATTTATTCTTCCTTTCATCAAAATTGGCACTTCCTTTGTTATAAGTGTCAGATAGCACATTTTGTTCCATCGCTATCCCCTCATTAACGTTCTTCTTTTGATCTGATACTTCTTGTCGCAACGTACTAGCCTTTTCTGAGTCCCAATTAAGATTTTGGCCTTCTGCTTGCTGATGAACATTTCGTATGGCATCCCTTGTAACATGATTGGCATTAATACTATTTTCATTCTCATAAGCTGTTTTTAATTGAGATCCCTTATCCATAACGCTTACTTGACTGGGTACTTTTGGCCCCAGACCCTGCTCATTCATAAAACGTTCTGCATATAAAAGGCGTACTTGAGGTTCATTCGACATGATATGTGCAGCTCCATGCATACCAATTCTTCCATTGGTATTATCTGCACGTTGATCGGCAACCCAATTTACAAACTCTTGGGTGTAATTTGAATTAATACTGACAGAATTTGCCTTTGTATAGGCTGCTTGCTGTTGATAATCTTCAGAAGTTCTTAAGCTCTTCATGGCCTCCGTACGAAATTGATCTGACTTTTCAAAAGAGCCTGCTATATTTTCTGAGAGCCGCTTACCCTTATCATCTGTCATCGAGTGGGACAGAGACTGTGATGCTTGGACCGCTTCACGCATAGTTTCCTGAAAATCTGTTGATTCCGATAATTTTTGCGCCTTATTATAAATTTCTTGATCATAAGCACTACCAAAAGCTTTTGTACTAATACCCCCCGTTATATTAAGCAAACTTAGGGGGTTTTTTGTTCCAGCAGATATCCCAACATCTGCTAAGACATCAGCAGCTTGTTGCTTACTGATATTATTATCCTTAGCAAAACTCTCTACCATTTGTGAGGCACGTTGAATGGAACGCCCTTGCTCAATGCTACTGCCTTGATTCACCTGATCTGATACATGCTCATTTTGAGCAATATGCTGACCCAAATCGACCATATCTCGATATGAGCTCGCTAAGCTTTTGCTGGATGCTTCCGATTGACTCAGGGCATTCTGATAATGCTTGCTCGCTTGCGCTGCTTGTTGGGAACTACGCGTCTCTGCAGCATTAATCGTGACGGGTACATTAGAGCTCGATACATTTAAAATTTGTTGACCATCTGCTGTGGTCGTGAGATCGGAACGGCCATCCGCTTGATGAAAAGAGCCCGAGCGTAAACTTGCTCCATAACTTTGGCTTAACATATTGGTATTGGAGAATTGTCGATTGCCTTCCGATACATTCCCAAAATTGTAGTTGCCAGTGACAGCATCTGTTGCGGCAGCATTTGCAGCCCCCTGGGTAACATTGCTTAAGTGAGAGGCTAAATGTACAAACGAGCCTACCCCTTTTACCAGTGCAATACATAAAAATGGGATACTCATGGCTAAGTACCCGCTCATCGCAGCAATATCAGCATTCACATTACTTAACCCAACAGAGCTTGCAATCGTAACCCCAGCATCATTCGATAAGGAGAGTGCTGCAATGGATTTACTGCGTGCTGCCATCGTCATAATGTAATTTAATACGGCATAAAGAGGGGCCCACATCTGTAGCCAGAGCAATATGTTAATCCATGAGAATAAGAATCGATACCCAAAAGGTAAAAGTGCTAAGGGAATAATAAACAAAAAGGTTGCATAAGCAATCGCTTCTAAAACAGATTTCATGGTAGGGAGCATTTCAGCTGCCATTGCGCCTAAGGTTTCGTACGTTGCTCTTTGTTGAAGATAGGCTCTGCGTACTGCAAAATTGGGGGCATTGCCTAAGGCGGTTGATTTTTGCTCAATGCCATCCACCACAGCATAAATCATCATGTTTTGCTTCAAAATATCTTGGGCAGATTGCGCCATATTGGTTAATTGATTATAAGCAAGTGGAAGATATTTAAAAAGTTCTTGTCTAGGGTTAATTAAGGAACCTTTGCCAAATATTTTCTTGCCGAATAAGCTTGCTGAACGATCTAATTCAGTGTTCCACTGTTGATTAAATCGTTGAACGCCTATTTTACAACTGATGATTTCAGGATATGCACCAAGCTGTCCTGGTGCTCTTGGTTCTCGCCACAAAAAAGATCTGACAGGAGAGGCATTCTCTGAGACTAAGGCCCAAATATTAGCGCTGTGTCTTAAATCAGATATCGTATATTTTCGACCCAAAAGGGCATCATAGGCAACACAGTGGCCTACAAAATTGCGCATATTTTCAGCCAAATCATCATTAGAGATGTGAAAGGTTCGTGCTTGTTGCAATAAATTAGAAGCAAATAGCGTCCCTGTTTTTTGATACTTCAAATCATCTGGTAGAACAAATACTTTTTCTACTTGTTCGGTAAGAGCATGGCCAATCCGGCTAATAAAACTGGCAGCAAAAGCGAGACCATAGGGTACATGGTCAACCGTTTGATGATAGCGGCTAACGGGGTCGATAATCACCACCCTAGCCTGTGGCACAAATAAAAGTTGCATAATCGCCGTCATGGGGATAATCCAGCTAGCCAAGGCTTTAATATAATCGTTATATAAAACATACAGGGCTGTCCACAGCGCTCCAATAATTAAACTAAGTCGAACTAAAGGAATATAAAGAGAGCCTGATTGTGCGTTCAGGCACATGGCAATGGCATCAAATAAGCCTTTTAGAATTTCGCCATTGCCAAAACTATAAATTGGATAATCCATTTTATTCCCCTTTAAAGCCAGTTATTTTCATTAGCCACATTGCCTAACATCACATGCAACTGCTTTTCAATGAGTTGCGTTGCCTCAATAAACGAGAGCACTGAGTCCATTTGTTGAAAAGCACTATTGCGCCTTATGGTAATACGCTCTCTGGCTGTTCTTAATTGTTGTAAAAATCTTTCAACCGGTGAGTCATCTACTTGTATCGCTTTAAGCTGCATGACACTGTCATGCACAATATCAATGATTTCTAAGATATATTTGTACAGAATATCCAAAGCGATTAAATCACCATACTGATGAATGTCTAAGGGAGAGGAGCCTTTTCTATAAGCCGTGGTGACATTCAACATCTTGTAAACGGGCAAACGAGTCGAATTTAAAAAATCTTTTTCAGCCGGAGTAGGTTCTGTATCATCAGCAATTTTGCGCAACAAAGACTCGAGGGTGGCATGAACCTTAGATAAAAGAGCTTGGTTTTCTGGAATGTGCCCATTTTGTAACACGGGACTTAAGCATTTTTCATCATTACAGACATAAATGGGCGTGTTTCCACCATTTAAAAGCCCATTTAAAACATCCTCACGATCAGAGTACCCAGGCAAAGGCCGTATCTCGTAACCCTGATTTTGTTTCTTTGAAATAATTGAACCCACCAGGGTCATAAAAAGTTGTGATAACTGTCTATCCACACTTAAAAAATGATTGGCTTGTAAAGCCTTCCAAGCCAGATTAAATTCACCCACCAACATATCTTTGTAACGCGGATCTGAACCATGATCTCTGAAGACTTTATCGCGATCACCCTTTGCACCACAGCCTTGACGGGCTGCTGCCCAATCAGAAAAAGCACCTAAATCAGAACCCATGGCTTGGCAAAGGTGTTTACTCGATTGATCGGATTTTGGCCACAGCCCGCCTAGCATGTTGGCCGCAGTCTCGCAACTATTGATATTGGTGTTATTGACTTTAGTAGCAAGGGCATTTAATTCATTCAACAGGTTATACACTTGCGGACTGACCGTTTGTACCGCCAACATAAAGCCATAGCTTGCTGCACTGCTGCCGACATTTCGAAGCATATTCACAAGTTCTGCGGACTTGATATGAGAGAATCCACCCATCCAAGCATCAATGCCTCCACAGCCTGCTCTAAACCCTGGCATTTGAATACTGGCCAGTTGTGCGCTTTTAATGGTATTTCGAGTGACAATACTACCCCCAGTATAGTAACCTGCCGCCTGATCTTGATAGACATTAGGCGCATTGACATTATTAGACATGCCCGTGCTATCAAAGAAACGTTTTAAGTCTCCCTCTATGCTTGCATAGGCAACCGAGATGTTTATCAAAAACATAAAACCAACGAGTAGTTGATATTTTTTCATTGCGTGTCCTTTTGAGGTTGCGCCATGAGAGCCATCACTCTTATTTCCATCTCATCTAAAGATGTCATCCCGTAGGCAATCGGGATCACATGCCCGGTATGGGGATTAACTGCAAATAAAGCAGGGAGAGTTTCAACACGCCACTGTTGAACTAAGCCATTATCCTTGGTCACATTTTTAAAGCCTTCAATTCCACCACCATCTGCGCTAATGGCTAATACTTTCCAACCATAGGTGTTAGAAAATTGCTTAACGATGGGTGCAAATTGATGACAGTACGCACATTGACTACTAAAGAAAAAAAACAAGCCATAGTCTTCTGATAGATTTTTAATGGTATTAGCGATTTCTATTTTTTCTTGATCTAAATGAAGATGACGGGCTTTGTGGTTAACAGGGGAGACAAGGGTATGATCGAGTCCTGGGTTATGATAAACGACTTGCATCCAAGTACGAGAAAAGTTCTCAGCCCTATCCATTAACTCTTTTTGTAGCTTCTGATAAGTCATCACATTGTGATAACTAGGATTGACTAAAGCCATATGCAACCTTTCTTCAAGTTTTTTCTGATACGCTTTGACCAATTCTGTGGCTGTCATACCTTTGTCAATAGCTTTATGTTGACTCTCTTCTGGCGTATTCAAGGCTTCCATCTCCGGTTCTTGATACCAGTGCCAACCACTGGCTTTTTCATCAAAAAATCCTGCACGCGCAAACGAGACGCCTAAGCAGCAAGCCATGAATAATATCGTTTTAAAGCCCATCTTTTGATGCATTCACAACTCCATTTTTAGCAGAGGGTGCTCTCGATCTTAAGCCTTTCTGAATGTTCTCTAAGTTCTCTTGTATTTTATCAATCGGCAACAAGTGACGATCGGGTTGTTGATATTTTTGCATTATCTCTTCAAAAAATTCTCTAAAATCTAATTTAGAAAAATCAATTCTGGACAACTCTTCAACGGTCAACCCTCGACACTGTGGGCACTCAGCCGTTCCAAATCCCAATTGCAGTTGAGGACGGCCTTGTTCTTGTAAAAATCGTGCAAACTTTGATTGAAAACAACAAAAACTGGTTTTTTTCCGAACACATTTTCCCAAGACTTTTTTGGCACAATAGGTTCCAACCAAATGACAAAGATTCTGTTCTCGCATTTTAGCAAGCTGTTTCTCATCATTTTTACATCCCGCAATATGCAGCGATACACCCCACCCCTTCATTCCACCACAGCAGTCTTTAAAACTTAGACAGTCCCTGCTACATTTATGATCGGTTCCTTTAAAGATTTGAAAATTCGCCCAGTCTTGGTTTCGAATATCATCTTGTATTTGTTTTAAAAGGCTTAAACGTGCAATCACCTCTAACATTTCCCCATTGGCTTGGTAATTCGTGGCCTGACAATCGCCTGTTATGCAAAAAACCTCATTGGGAGGTGATTTTGTTTTGCCTCTATTTAAGTTACCATTGGGACAACTATAAGTTTGCTCATAAATCCAACATCTATCTTGTCTTTTATCGAAGCATCGTGATCGTATTTGATGACAACCTTCTGATCTTAAGGCACTACACTCATCTTTAATCATTTTACATTGATAATTTTGCCTGTATTGCCAACAATCTCTATAAATTGAGTATTCATTGATGACTCTTGTTTCTGGACCTGTGGTACACTGTCTATCTTCATACTGACAAATCCCCTCTTCAACCAATCTCTCTGCCGCTTGGCAATCTGAGAGCCATTCTTCCGAAGTGATTTGATGGGTTTGGTATTGAATATTCATTCGAAGCCAACCGTAAACAGGGGTACTGTTAAATGGGCTGGACATGCGATCACAAGTGTTATCAGCGTGATCAACTGAATAACTTTGAATACTATTACAATCTATATTAATCCGGCCCCATGCAATCAATATAGGACACACTTTTGTTTTAAAATAAGGTAAATTACCTTGCACAATAACAGTATGGGTATTAAAATATTCACCAAAAAGATGAGGTGGGAAGTGAAAATGACCATCCCCTTCTGGTCTTACATCTGACCCAATGAGGATCCGACTAATCAAATTAGGATATCTTACTTGAATATGAACGCTCTCATTGTTTTTGCTCACTTGGATATTTAGGTTTTCGTGACACGTGAGTCTGATATCCTCCCCGCCTTCTTGGCAGGTTTTTTCGATAAAGCCTTCTTTCTGCATCCCTTCAGGTTCATTACGAATATTCAACTTCTCTTCAGCCGATTGCCCTTGCAAACCCTTAAAGAGTGGATCGGAATTCACGTCTAATTTATATCTTGGTCGTTGCTTTGAACTCTCCGTTAAAAGTTGACCCGCATCTGATTTCTGTAATTTAGTATTGATTGAGGAACTCATGTTCGCACCATTGATTAAAGCTGTCTCAGGGAGATTATCGGTCTTAAATCCAGGAACTTGGTTTTTATCCGTGTGTTTCAACTCTTGGGATGCTTGACTTCGTAGGCCTTCAGCAAATCCCTGTCCTGCCTGATGCGAAGACTCCATAGAAGCGAATATGCTTCCCGTCATTAAAAATAGAATCAATATTAAGCTTCTCATTTTAAAGCCCCTCTTTTGGTGCATTCACAACTCCATTTTTGGCAGAGGGTGCGCTCGATCTTAAGCCTTTCTGAATGTTCTCTAAGTTCTCTTGCAGCTTATTAATAGGTAATAAGTTACGATCGGATTGCTGATATTTTCGCATTATCTCTTCAAAAAATTCACTGAAATCTAATGTTGTGAAATCGATTTTGGACAGCTCTTCAACGCTTAAGCCTCGGCAATCTGGACATTCAGCCGTTCCAAATCCCATGTGCAGTTGAGGTCGACCTTGTTCTTGTAAAAATCTTGCAAATTTTGATTTAAAACAACAAAAACTGGTTTTTTTGGTAACACACTTTCCTAAAAATTTCTTTGAACAAAAAGTGCCTACCTGATGGCAGAGGCTTTGTTGGCGCATCAATGCTAATTGCTGTTCTTCCGCCTTACAACTAGCCAAGCGTAAGGATACACCCCAGCCCTTATGGCCTCCGCAGCAATCTTTAAAGCTAAGACAATCGCGACTACAACGCTCGTCGCTTCCTTTAAATATTTGAAAGCTGCCCCCAAGCTGAGCACGAATATCATTTTGAATTTCTTTTAGCATGCTGAGTTTAGACATAACGTCCAACATGTCCCCATTGGCCTGATAGGAGTTGTCATGACAGTTTCCGGTGAGACAAAATGCTTCACTGGCTGGGGACTTTACTTTGCCAAAGCCTTTTTTCCCACTAGGACAATGATAACGTTGTTCGAAAATCCAACACTTACCATTACGGTTTTCTTTACATGCAGAGCCAACTTGATAGCATCCCTGTGCTCGCAAGGGACTGCAATCATCCTTAATCATTTTACAATCAAATTTTGAGCGATATTGCCAAGCATCTTTATAAATATTATGCCCACCAATATTTCGGGTCTGGGCACCTTGGGTTAAAACTCGTTCCCCATATTGGCACAGACCTTGATCAACCATTTCTTCATAGACATCACAATTACTCCAAGTATCGGTCGCTTCACCTTCATAGGTATCATGCCAAAGCGTAATATGCAGTTCATTATTATGTGTTAAATCGTATTCATCACGCCAAAAAAATAGATGTCTAACTCGTTTTGTCTTAACAATTTCTATATTGTTTATCCCATTACTCTGTACAATATTGCTTGCATTGTGTATGGCATATTTCGAGATTCGATTGCAATCAATGTTATATACTGTATTAGTCTTAATATCTCGCGCCACAAAACCTGGACAAAATTTTGCTTTAAATGCATTGATATCTACTGGCAAGCTTAACTGCCAACCTTTTTGTCGATATCTTGTTTCATGTTCGCTATGATGCCAAAAGGAAGGGGCTCTCGTTTGGACTTGATAGGCTTCCATTATCTGTTCAAACGGCAGATGGTTAACAACAAGGGTTACCTGCTTTATGGGTACATTGGGTACGACTGTCCGGTTTTCATAACACTCATAACTGATTTCCTCACCCCCTTCTTGACAGGTTTTTTCGATAAATCCTTCTTTCTCTACTCCCTCAGGTTCATTAGCAATATTCAATTTCTCTTCAGCCGATTGCCCTTGCAAACCATTAAAAAGTGGATCAGAACTCACGTCTAATTTATATTTTGGATGGTGTTTAGAACTTTCTGTTAAAAATTGACCTGCTTCCGATTTACCTAATTCAGTATTCATTGCAGAATCTATGTCTGCCCCATTGCTTAAAGCGGTCTCAGGTGGATTATCGGTCTTAAAGCCAGGGATTTGGTTTTTATCTATGTGTTTCAACTCTTGGGATGCTTGATTTTTTAAACTTTCAGCAAATCCCTGTCCTGCCTGATGCGAAGACTCCATAGAAGCATATACGCTTCCTGTTATTAAAAATAAAATAAATACTAAGTTGTTCATTCGGCCTCTTTAAGTTTCTGAATAGCATAGGATAATGAGACATTGCCACTTAAGCTGACAATTTCCTTACCTTTTAGGCATACAAAAGCTGGCACCCTTGTAATGTGGTATTGTTCAAAAAGCTTCGGATCAATACTGGCTGAGATGCCTAAATCCTTTAAAACTTGTGCCGTATCTTTGATGCTGTTGTTTCGTAATCCTCGCATCACTAAAATTGCGTTCTGTTGCGCTGCTTCAGAAAAAAGGCTTTTAAGGCTGGATTCTGGCATTGACAGTGAAATAAAAATGAGTATCTTGTCAGTATCTTCACCCTCCACTTTAAAATTTTTTGGATTTGTAGGCTCTTTTAGTTTTAAACAAGAAGCTGTACAACCCCCTCCCTTTTTCAATAATTGCATCACTTGTTTTTCAGTATCCATTTTTAAACGCTTGGACTCTGATAAATAGCTTCGCATTTTTTCTTGACTGTCATTGACCAATTCTTCCGCCAACTCTTTAGAAGAGTCTGCGAAAGCACTCGATATTAAGCATAAAAGTATGCAACTAAAAAAAGCTCGGCCTAAAGACAGCAATTTCTTTTTCTCCAGATTAAATAGCCAAAGTCCTCACCTTTAAAGGGAAATTCCTTGCCGCTGCCCCACACCATCTCTGAACGCCCTAAGGGTTGACAACTATTGGTGACGGGGATTGGGTAAACCATTTGCGTTTTATATTGGCTTTTTCGGATAATGGGCATGGGGTATTTTCCACATAAGCCTTCTTTGCCCATATAGCCCCATAACAAAAACTCCCGATGAAGCTTTGCCATTATCCTTTGTGCCGCAAGTAAACTTCCCTGTACGCCACCCACATGTGCACTAATGCTCCCCGTAAAAGGATAAAGACTTCCTTGACAACCCCCACACCAAAATAACGGATCCAGTGGAAATCCACTGGACGCTGCTAAACAATCCGCAGCACATGCCGCTTGTGCGATAGGATTAGCAAAAAGAATGGCTTCAGGGTTAATAATGAAGCTCGTCTCATCATCATTCCAAAAAGGATCAAGCTCTGTTAAATAAGCAACATCAAAACTGGCTTGCTCTAGGCAAATAAAATCGACCAACAACTCAAGCCAATAAATGACGGGATAGATATACCAATGGACTTGATAGAAGCTATGTTTAAGTCCTCGATGGCTTCCTCCCCCTGTAGAAACACTCCCCTTATCTTTGGGATTTTGCTCATTACCCCCGATCTTGATACCACCCATACTAACCAAGCAATACGGTGTACGTGTGACATCCACCAAACGAACGGGTTCCCAGAATGAGATAGGAATACCGGGAACAGGAATGGGGATCGGCGGCCTAGGACAAACACAAAGTAGTGATCGTGGATTAGGGGTATCTTCTCTGCCCCCGGTCACATTCATTCCACCAATCGTAATGGGGAAAAGACAACTCCAACAAATATCCGTAATAGGATTTACAAATTTTCCCTGGCAGGCAGTGCTCACATTACTCACCAATAACAAAAAAATAATAAGGGCATTTCTCATGAAATCCCACCCTCATCTGGCACATCTGGCAAGACTTCTTCTATTTTTAAATGCTTCTCTTCTTGGGTAATGCGTGCAGGGACCTGTTGGATCCCAAATTTCCTGACCAAAGTTCCCCCTTGATCAAAAAATAGCGATACCTTATGCTCCTTCATTAATGCAAAGGGTGAACCTTTAACGAGAATAATTTTAGTTTTTGTTTTATGGTTGATTGCCCAGTTTAGCTGCTCTTTATCGTCACCATCTATAAAAAGCAGCGCATATCGTAGCGAGTGCGTATCCAATGGATTAACTTGACTTCCAGCCTTAAAAAATACTTTTTGACGGTGATCTTTTAAATCATAGGGCACAGTAATTGATGGATCGTAAGAGAAGATACGAGGTGTTTTGGTCCGTATCAAGCCCTCCACTTCTAGTGGACGCTGCAATCGCGCTATCATTTTTGCTTGAATTCTTTTCTTATGTATTTCCAGCTCATTTGATTGTCCAAGCTTGTCTAATTTTGCTGTAATCACACTTAATAAATTTTCCTCATCAATAGCAAAAGTTTCACCAAATGATCCTAAATCCCGTGCTTGCACAAAAGTACTAAAAATAATTAAAGTCAAAATCCACAAACCTTGCTGTCTATTCATTTCAACCCCACCACTCGCCCCCTAAAGGCAGATTGAGGCACAAGGCCCAGCTCCTCATAGCGAGAGTCAAAACTACTCTCGTGTGGAGAGTATAAAAAAACATAATTTTGTGGAATCACTTGAGCTGCAATGGGTGTTAAAGGACGTCCATCAGTAGATGATAATTTAGGAAGTCCTATGCGAATATGGTTTACAAAAAGATAACCCGCTTTGTCATACCAAACTTTGTCACCTCCAATGCCAATTATTTTTTTAATAATTCTGCCTTTATACCAATCGCTATAGGAGATGACATAATCTCCTTTACCCGCTTTAAGATAAGGCAAATGAATAAAATAGTGTTCTGGCAAGGAATCTGTTTCAGAAATGACAATTCTACAAAAAAGAAGCGGAACAACGAACAATAAAACACCAACGAGTGTCACAGTAAGGGCTTTGATCCATTCACGTCGGTAATTATAAGTCGTAAACAAGCATTCACTCATGCCACTATTCCTCAATCTCTTTTAATTGTTCTAAAAAAGTTGCAGTATAATCGGGAATGATCCCACTCAAGACCAAACCTTTAGGGAATAATGTGAGTCTATTTTTTTGGGCATAAGTTTCCAAAGTTTTTTGCAAATGATCAATCAACTGTTGAAGACGTACTTCTGGTACGTTTCCCTTAGGATAGGAAATTGCAAGCGTCTCAGCTTGACTGCTGATAATCTGCTGAATGTCCACGGTTCCTAAGGTCTCTTTGTTTAACACTTGCCAGAGATTTGTACTTAAAATCACTAGCAGCAATATCAACAAGATGAAATATTTATCTTTAATCAGGCTATTCATTTTTATCCCTCCGTTGTTCTAAAAGTTGCGTTAAAGCTTGATCTAAACTAAGGTCCTGCTTCCGTAAAGACTCAATGGCTGCATAATCTTTGGCTTTGGTGGAATAAAGTAACTGAGAGTAGGGATCTAATAATAAACGACCAATAGCATAACCCTGAGAGCTATAAATCATCACTTCGGCATATTGTCCTTGCTTAGTTTTGACTGATTTTAATTGGGACTCCATAATGGGCGTTAAAACAATACGACTGGTTTTTTTCAACTGCTCTATAGACTCTGATTTCTGAGACAGTAAGCACATCCAATCACTATTATCAAAAGCGGCTTCTGCCCCGGGGCTTGCAAAAAAATCATTAATGCTTTGCGTGCCTACTACTAAGGAGCCATTATATTTTCGAAGCCTTCTAGCCAGGGTTTCAATAAATACTCCTCCTTGTCCCCCTCTTAATAGATCCCAAGCCTCATCAAAAACAATATTAAAGGGCGTTTGCCTATCTCCTAGAAACATTCGATTGGTGATATTAATAATCATCATTTGTACAATGACACTTTGTAGATCTTTGCGTTCTTTTAATTCTTCCAGTTCAATCACAACCAAGGGGTTGTCCAAATTAACGGTGGCAGGCCCATTAAAAAATCGCCCATAGATCCCCTTGGAAGTATAAGGAAAGAGCATGGTGCCTAAATCTTGTGCCTTTTTGTCCTTGTGCTGTAAGAGTAAGGCTGCAATATCACTCATAGTGGAGTTCTGTTTATGATTCTTCCAAGTTTCGAGCATGGCTTGTTCTAATAAAGCCGCCTCCATATCATCAACCCCTCGAGTAGGTGCTGCCATTAAGGTTAAAACGGGTTTCAACATGGCTAAGGCATCGTGTGCCACTTCCTCATTGTGAATGGGAATACTGCTGAAAGGATTAAGGCATAAAGCAGAATTGGCTTTAAACTCAATAAATTGCCCTTCTAATAAAAAACAGGTTTTCTCAAAACTTCTACCCACATCTAAAACAAAGACTCTACCGCCTAAACTTAGGGTGGTTGTCATGAGTTCCTGCATAAACACCGATTTACCCGAGCCAGAACGACCCACCACACAAACATTGTAATTACCTGAATTATTATCAAAAGGATACCAAGTCATGATTTGACCACGTCGACCCCCTAAAATCATTCCGGGGGTTTGGGTCCCTTTCCATTCCCCTTGTACGGGCAATAAATTTGCAGATTCCGTCGAAAGAGTTGTTTTCATTTTCTTAAAATGAATGAGGGATTGCACTTGGCTTGCTGACCACATCATCGGCAAAGAACTTAAGAAAATCGGTAAATGCAAGAATTTATTGGCTTGTAATCGCCATTCACGACTTAAATATAAGTTTAATAAAATCTGCTCTGCCGAAGCTAACATTTCACGAGGGGCTAATAAGATAACGTTTAATTGTGTTTGGACTATTCGCTCCCCTTTGCCAATTTGCTCTCGAACAAACCTAAGTTCTTCTGCCTCCTGCCGGATAGAGGGCAAATATTTTCCAATAGGAGACTCAGCTTGTTTCTCAACATACCCTGTTTTGCTTAAAACTTTATCTTTCAGCCACTCTTGCTTAGGAATATGAACGCCATAATGGATGATAAATGGGCAGGGGATCTGCGCCAGATCTCTGTCTGCATCCCCAATTAATTGTCCCATGGCGTGCAAAGACCAATTCTGGGGCGCTTGTACTGCTTGATAGGTTCTTATCTTTATACTGTCTAATTGCAGGGAGAGTTCTGTCTCATTGACAACAAGATTCGCCTCAGGACTTTGTAACTGATCTGAGATTTTTTGAAAGCGGTTCCATTTCCTTTTAAAGGGCTTGGCATTACTGGGATCAATATTGATAATATTACTGACGGTATTAATTAAATCATCGGGGGACCATACTCTAACGGGTAAACCTAACATCTCTAGGGTTGTTTTTAATTGATTTTGTAGTTGATTGATGGCTTCCAAATCGCTTAAATTGTTTCCTCTACTGCGTTGTGAGAAACTAAAAAAACAGCGAAAGTTCCTTAAACAATAAGGAGACAATGGCGAGTGAAAAGCCATATTCTCAAGATATGCTGCTCGCATTGAAGCGACACTGTCCATTAACTGATTTTTTCTGGCATTCTTCCAAGTGTCACAAAAATGACCAATATGCGGATCTGCCCACAAGATCACTTGTAAGCTGCTCTCCGTTGGCAAACTGTGTTGAAATAAGCCACTCACTTCCTTTTGCATTTCTTCAGAAGAACCGACCAAAGGGGGCGTTTCTAATACAAAACCAACAGAGTCTTCATTAAAAAATAACTGAGACGACTCATCAAAACTCTGATAGGGAAATAGTTCAGAAATTTTATGATAGTTCTTAAATATTGCAGCCATCTCTTCTAAATAATAAGAAGATTTAGAACCCTCTTGTTTCTCGCCTAGCAAGCCCCATATTTTCTCGCCCCATTGATTAAACATTTAAGTCTCCTCACCCAATTGCCAATACCCTGGTTTCAATACGGTGTGTACCACTGACGCTTCATGAAAATCACCTTGTTCATCTTGAAAAGGCGCAAGCCATACGCTTAAACGTTCTTCGCTGATCCGATGAACCATTGCTTTATCATTAGGTAATGTTGCCTGTGCCTTATCAGAAGAAGCGCTGGGACTGGTTTGATGAGGTGCTCCCTCCAAGCTGTCTTTGTCAAATTTTCCATCATTAACCATTTGGTTCACTTCTGTAATCGAATGACAACCCACTCCTTTACCATAAGGACAATCAAAAGTCTGAGATGCCCTGGTACAACCCACTAAACAATTTAATAACAAAAGAACGCTTACAAATTTAAAACCTCCCCCTAAACTACAATGAGAATTTAATTGACAATAGATTTTCATTACTTTTCCCCCTCTGATTGTGCTGACCATTCTGTTGATGACTTTAGATCATCTGTTGCTTGAACTTGCTGGAAACGCCGTTGATCATTGCTGCGGCTGATTGCTTTTCGATGTGCTGAATCTGAAAACTCAATCCCCTGTGTAAACACAATATCGGCTCTACGACCTGCTGGCACTTGAATCACAGGTTGCATTTGCTCTGCACGTTTAATATAAAACTCTGCGTATTTATCTAATGCCCCACTTACACCATTACCTGCACTCTGCTTTAAAATGTCTGAGCTTGTGAGAGGGTTGCTCTGTGCCAAGCCTGTTGCAGGAGAGAACAGCAATGGCGTTCGAGGTTGTCCTAGGAAATTTCCAACACTACTAAAAAAACCACCAACCATGGCATTGCGCATACTCTCTGTTGATTTATCCACCAACCGTCCCCTTAACCCTGCTCGACCATCTTCTCCTGCTACATAACCTTGCACATTCATCTCAATCACTTCCCCTGTTTTGCGTTCAACACAACTTAATTTCTCTAAGCGCATAAATACCCGTTCACTGGAGAGATCTCCAAAGCTTGCTGCTAAGACATGACAGCCTTTCAAATCAGAACGAAATCTTCGGGGTAGAGTGCCAGGATTAGTAAGGCGAAGCAGGATAGGCCGTGGATCGCTTGAAGCCTGTATGGAAGTGCTGGCATCTACCCCACCCAATAAGATCCCCTGTGCAAAGGCACCTGCTGGAATAGTATTGTCTACTGTTTTTAAAAATTGTTGATGACGCGCATTGTGAAGATTTAAACTTATTTTCTGTACAGATTTAGAGCGAAAAGTATCAGTGCCAACAGTTTCTTTAGCGTTTAAGTTTTGTCCTGTTTGAGGCATAGGGAGCACGGTGCCACCCTCTATCTTTGAAATGGGATCTTGCAATGTATTAGCGACTTCCTGTCTTAAATGTCCCATTTCTGTATTTGAAATGTGAGAAGATCTTATATCGGGTTGCTGAGTCGATGCCCCTAATTTAAGTAGTTTATCTAAGGACTGCTCTATCAGTTCTAAACGTTTATGCGTCAGATCTGCGTCCGTACTAAACTTATGAACCCAGATCTCCTGAGGATTAACCCGACTGGCACCCGTGGCAAGTGACTTTTTTTCTGTTTTCGTAGCATTATTCGCTGCATGACGGGGATTCATCAGAAAACCAATCAAAACGATAATAATAAGCAGCAGCGTTATCACTAAACTCCATAACAAGAACTGTTGCTTTGCTTTAAAATAACTTAGCATGGTTTACAACCTTCCCAATGCATAGACGAGAGTTTTCCCCTGATCAGACTGAATACTTAAAGCCAAATCACCCTTTTGAGTGAAGTTTTTAGGGGTGAGATCCTTTTGTGTATTGGAATCGCCTTTAATGCGCCAAACGCTGACGACAAAAGATCCCGATTGAAAAGCTTTATCAAAGACAAGTTTAAATCCTTGGGGTGCTTGACGCTTCAGTCCTTTTTTTGCATAAGGCGCTAATTCACCCAGTACTGCCTTTCGCATGGTGTGGATCAATTGTGCAGGCTTTGATTCAATTGGCTCTGGAAACGATGAAGGCAGCGGGATGAGATCTGAAGGTGCTTCTCCAAAATGGGCCTCGGTGGTGCCTGCTGTTCGTAAAATTAAGGTAGCCGCAGTTTTGTCTGTTGGATTTAGGATCAAATCCTGCGTGATGTTATTCTCAGTAATAATCGTAACAGATAAAGGTGTCGTTCCATTCTCGATACTGGGTTTAATAAAAACTTGCCCCGTTTCATCGTCCGTCTGTGTGACAAATGTCCCTTCATCTCCAAACACATTTACAATTCTGTCATTAGAAACCGCTAAGCGATTCATGGCGTCTTTCGCAATTGAAGCCTCGAGACGTTGGTTTGTCTCAAGCGTCAAAGTTTTGGTGTCCGCAAATGCCATCTGCGTTTTCAAAGCCATTAAGAATCCAATAACAACTAAAACACACTTAAGGGTTTGTCTCATGAGCATTCTCCTTTTCCGATTTAATCATTTCAAAAGACTTCAAAAATAACCGTCCCAGTCTTTGCGTAAAGACAATACGATAGGATTCTCTGATCTGTGATACCTTTTGGGACCCCACATAACTCATCAAATCCCCAGAGATTTCTGCCGTTAAGGTATTGGGGGAAAGTTCAATATCGCCTGGTACAAAATGAAGACTCAATTGTTCCTTTTTTAATCTTTTCTCATCTGCCAGGATTTTAGACTTAAAGCCGCCATAGGAATCTGGCAAAATATAACGCAATAAGATCTCTCCCTGGGGAATAATATTCAGTTCTGTGACATCCAGTAATAGATGTGTAAAATAGACAGCCATCTCCTCTAGGTAACTGGGGGAGAAACGATTACCTTCCACCCAGTAGCTTTGCTTTAACTCTGGCGGAGAAACAATGGTTTTTTCATGTTTGAAAAATAAAAACACCGTTAACAAAAATGTGATGACGAATAAACCACAGCAGGCAGCCACCAATACATTTCGTTGCAAACTCAAGTTAGACATCCTTTTTTGATACAATGTAAATTTCATCGCTATCCTATATACTCACGTCTATACGAAGGGGGAATGCCTTTAAGACGACGATCATTGGGAAAATACCAATAGCGCACGGCTTGAAACTGCCCTTTACCAAAACGCCTTTTGTATTTTTTATAGATCCAAAAATAAGCAATACTCGTACAAATCCCTAATACAAACTGATCAATAATTAAACCTAGAAAACAGGGAGCCACGAGCATGATAATTTCATGGACTGTCCATAATAAAAATCTAAGAGGTGTGTCCACATAATTTAAAATAACGTGCCGGCTACTGGACATCCCTTGCTCCTTAAATTAAGGCACCCGCTGCCCCATCTCCCAACCACTTATCAAAAAAGTGAGTGCCCACCGCTAAACCCACGCCAAGTCCCGCAGGGGCAAGACTTCCCCTCACTAAGGAAAATATTAATCCGATGGCAGCAGCAATGATTTTAATCGCCATCATCCAACCCCCAAATATTTGTGTTTTTAATTCTCTAATAGGCTCAGTTAAACTAGCCACTGTCACTGCCCATGTGGGTTCTGTGATAAAAAAACTGCACATCAAAAATCCCAATAGCAACAAAAGCCACGTTCGTTTGTTTTGCTCTGAAACTGCCACAGACTTATATTTCATTACTTCCTCCTCGATCTAAAACTACAAAACCTATAACCCATCATATCCTCAGACTTTTCAACATTACTATCCTCAAATGTGAGAGTGGTCACCCTCAAAAGGGTGATTTTCATGGTAATTTTTTATTCTTTTGTAAAAAAAATCCCAATAGATAGCCCATCTGATAAGCATTGCGACAAGATAATTTCGCCTTGATAATATTTTGGTGATCTCTCACCGTATGCACAGACACTTCATATCGACGCGCAATTTCTTTGAGAGACATCCCGGATAACAGACAAAGTCCAATTTGCTTTTGCCGCACTGTTAGAACTGTCGCCATTAGTGTTTCTCCTTAGGTTCTGTTAAGGAGGCAAGCAATTTAGCGACAACACGCCCTTGTTCCTGTATTTCAAGCGCACAACCCCCTCCTCCTCGGATCACTTGTGCTGCTTTTTGTGCGTTACCAATCAGTAAAGGAGCTTTAACTTCATAACCATTTTTGCTATTCTCAAATTCTGTTATGCCCAGTAAATACGGAGGATATCGATTGGGTCTTCTCTGCACAAAGCCCATATATCGTTTCTGAAACTCATTAGCTCTAAAAGGCATATCCTCAAGCGTTATGGCACAAAGTTGTACCCAACCCCCCATATCTTCAAGCACGGCATGAATAAGCGGATCGTCAAAGGCGAGACTTTGATACTTCCCAACCAAATAGATCGCCTTTTCAACGACTGCCCAAGCTTGCAAAGCTTTGGTCTCACCACTGCCCTCAATAAATCTCAACACGTCAGCAGGCTTTGGAAAATATTGCCCACAATCAGGGTTCTGAATATGGGAATGAAAGGCAAGCTGCACATCTTGGATCTCATAGGACTTAAGGACTTGCCAATAAATATCTATCAACTGTGCTGAGATGGTTTTCGCATACAACTCTCCAATGCCAGCCATCAACGTTGTAAATTTAGAGATATCATGCGTTTCCATGCGCTACCCCCTCTGCCATTTTTTGATCTATCCAGGCTTGCAAAGTGTGCACATTAGCCTTTGTTCTTCTATCGGCTTCTGTGATTGGACGAGGTGGATGTTGATAGTTAAAAATAAATCGATCGATTTGATCGCTATCTCTCAAAATGATATGTAGACCATCATAACGTTGACCTCGATCGTTATCCCCTATGTTGTGTGGCGTAACACTGCATCCACTGATAGCCTGACAAAGCTGCCCACACTCATAGCCAAAACTTAATGCTTTAGCAATCAAGGATTTGCGTTTAGGATCTAGTTTGGCATTGGGATGATTCATCGCTTTCTTCCAATGCTCAAAAATTTGGGTTATGGTACTGCTTTCTCCTGACTGTCTGTTGGATGCGACAACAGGGTCATGCACTGTGGTACTCCGCTCCTTAGATTTTGCCTGGGATCGTTCCAACACACGCCCTTCAAGCATTGAAGGCATTTCAGAAAGCGAACGTAAAGTCGAAGCCTTAGCAAACTCTTTCTCATTTGGCACATTCATTTCCCTTGTTGAGTGATGTTCTGTTACTGAAAAGGGCGCAATATCAGAGAAAACTTCCACATGTATTCTTTGATAATCTGATCCTTGATAGAGTGCATCGATAACCACTGGATCCTCACTTTGAAGCCTATGCTTAATGCCACAACTCTCATCTAAGCAAACACTTGTGGTATTTGGCTTAAAGCTCTTATCGATAGCAGAAGCGTGTGCCTTAATTTCAGTTTGTAGATTTGCGTTTTCTGCCTGGAGGGGAATTGCATCATTGATCCCTGGATATCGACTCTTTGCCGCGTGAGAATCAATACGTTGATGATTTAACCAAGAGGGGATGCATCCATAAAAATCCCCTTGGTGTTCATACTTCTTAATAAAACCGTACTGTTCTAAGGCGTCTAATATCTTAGTCATATCAACATCGTCGTAAGGGAGTAGCTCTACTTTTAAACGCCTAGGTCTCCAACAAAAACGCCCTTCTCGATCGCAATAGCCAAACAATGCAATAAAGGCTAATCGCAAAGGCAACTGAGACGTATGTTCTGCCTCAAATAAATCTTCATGTTTAAATAACTCAGGTTTTACCGTTCGAATTCTGGGCTCCATGATAATGTCACTCCTGTATCTGCTTATCTCTCAATTGATATTGCTAAGGCTGTAACAACAAAAGAGCTGGCCTTAACATCCCCTATGAGTCATTAAGGCAGAAGACAGCGACAACGAATTGTCGTTTTGCATAGCGGAAATATTTTGTTGAATGACTTTTCTTAAAATGGGGCATGCCTGCTTCTCTTCAATATTCAGAAAGTCATCAAATGATGCTCATCAACACAGGGTCGCATCTTGAATACGACAATAGTTATTCCTTTCCCTTCCTTTCCTTTTCCATTCCTTTCCCTTCCCCCCATGCATGCACGTACATGCATATGCATGCAAATGCATTTTTATTTAAAGTTGAGTGACACATACAAAAAATGCTTCTGACAGAGGCAGGGTAAAAATTCTATCTTATTGTTAAAATTGATTTTTTTGTGAAATACTGGAGTACTCAATGAAAGAGCTTTGCTAAAAATTTAAGCCTGTATTTTTTGAAAATTCACCACTTGAGAGCTTGGGCTCAAGATCTTATTTTGGAATGCTCATTGTTCTCTTCTTTGGGATCAAGTGGCGTTGTTGGTCCATTGGGAGCTTCGCAATTTTAGCGGCCATCCCAATAGAGATCTCTTTGCGATCAAGTGCCGAAATCAGATCGACACCCCCCTGAAGATAAACTTTCTTAGCACGATAGTAGGTATCTTTACTCATGAAACCGATGAGTTTGGCAATTTTAGCGTCATTTCTGCTCTTAACTTTGTCGCAAATGCGACAAAGTGAGGGGGAAGATTCAACACTTTTTTGAAAAATTTGAGATTGTTGTCCAAAATCACTGCGTCGACTCTGATAATTGCGCAATAATTTCCCTAATCGAAGGCCAATGGCAACCCTCTCACTTGTTAATAAATCAATATTGATGTCCTCTATTGTTCTAAACTCTAATAATAGAGAGTCCAAATCGACAATGGTGACAGACACCCTCTGCTTAGCAACTGATTCATAGTCTCTTAACTCTGATAAGCCACTAATCAATACACCATCCGTACCAATAATAATAGAATGAGCTTCTTCTGACACTCCGCCATACAAGGGTTCTTTAATAGTGATTGCGTCAATCAATACCTCAACACTTCGTACCTTGCCTTTAGTCTGCCAACGCCTAACCATTTTATTAATACTTTCCGTAAAGGGGGATAGGCGTTCAATACTCACTTGCGTGAGTTCCTCGATCAATAATACATACTCATAGGGAATATTAGTCTCTGATTGATTAAGCCAATTGCTAACACGCGTTCGAAATACATTCAGCAATTTGCTAAAAGTTGTTACACCCCCACAAAAACGGATCGCTTCAAGCAAAGCTTGATGGCGGATCTGATATTTGTCTTGTGTATGGAAAAGCACCCTAATGCTCCAACAAATTCCTAAGTGACTAGGTGGCTGCTATTTTCTCTCCTCTTTCAAGAGATCCATCGTCACACCACTTTCAAACGTCAATTCACAAAAAAAACGACCATAAATTGTCGTTTTTCAGTTCCCAACGACACATTGAAGTTGTTAAAAATTAAGAAATTTTATGAGGAACAATAGGATGTTTAAAAACGCTTGCCAGGATTAGGATCTAAATGGAATAGCGTTCCTGGTATATAAATAAGTTAGATCAGGAAATTTAATCTCTATAACAATAAAAATACTTAGAAATTTAAACTCCTTTTCAGGTGATTAATTTTTTAAATAAAAGAATTCTCTATTGTGCTATTTAAAAACTAAGTTTTTCAACGTTTGGTAATCAATTGGTTTATCAATGACTTTTTCTACACTAGCCAAGAAGTCTTGATGCATACAGTCTTCTGATTGAGCTGTAACAATCACAATGCGCGTATCTTTGTTTTTTAATTGGGAACGCAGTACTTTAACAACTTCCTTCCCGCTCATATCTGGCAATCCAATATCCATTAAAATCAAGTCATAATGATATTTGTCTGTCATGATTAATGCTTGTTTTCCATCAGACGCAACCTCAATATCACATCCTATTGACTCTAACAATCTCTGATGTGCCAATTGAATTAAAGCATCATCTTCTACTAATAGGACACTTGGTGCTGTTTTCGGAAAACGATTATTACAATATTGGATTCTTGACATAACACACCTTTTACACAATTAAATTATGAAAAAATTGTCTACCCCACATTCTGCGAAGATATCTACATGTATTATCAACAGATAATTTTTCAATTCCTGCCGCTATTTCAATAGATTTTTTTGATCTAAGCTGTCGATTAGTTCTGAATTTCCATGCGGATAAACTTACCTAGCCTGACATCTAAATTTCTTCTTAATGTTTGTATCTCACGATAAAACCATCAACATAACCTCCTCGAAATATTTCCACCCAACCTATTTTCTCTCTGGCCTCATGCATCACGACTACAAGTTAAATTTACTCCATTGGTTTATGATGTCTATAACCCTGAGGGTTATTTTTAATAAAATTTTGTAGAATTGCGCCAAATTTTGTTTGTGTCGCACAATTACATTTTTTCTTCATATTCTTAATGTGTTTTTTTATAGTATTTTTCGATCGGCAAAGAAGTATAGCGATATCATTGACTGTATAATCGAGAATTAAATAAGAAGCGATGATTGATTCTTTCGTTGTCAATAAACGATGAGAACCTTCCTTTAAGTTAAACGCAAGCTCTACATGAAGGCATTCCTTATCTATATCTATCTTTTCCATATACCTTCTCTCCTCATGTGCATTGAAAACTACCAACGCCATGACTGTCATAAAGAAATTGTTGGTAAACTCACTTCCAATATAAGCTCTTGCCAAAAATATGTTTGTTGACTCATATGTTTAAAAAATGTTACTTTACAAATACATTGCGCTAATGTAATCTAACAATGCGTATTGTTACGCATATTTTGCGTAGTGTCAATATGGAGATTTTGATGGCAAATGCACTTTCACAAAAAATTTCTCTGTTACTTAAACAAAAGAAACTGACAATAACCGAATTTGAAAAAGCCTCGGGCTTAGGAAAATCTGCGGTTTCTAATATCATTCATGGAAGATCAAAAAATCCTTCCATTGAACTTATCAGCACTATAGCTAAAAACTTAGGATGTACAATTGAATACCTCATTTTAGAACCTTGCCCACAGGACAAAGTGATCCCTTCCAATGAAACAAACTACAAGTTATGTGTTGAAGCTGCTAATAGGCTAGCTGAACACTTAATGAGCAATGAAATTAACGTCCCTGCTTCTAATTTTTATAAGTGTGCACAAGAAATCTATCAATTTGCTAGAGAGTCCGGTCAGGAATATATTGATGAACGATTTGTCAAATGGTCTACAAAAAAATTTATAGCAAAGGAAGAAGATTTTGAAAGTTAAATACTTTCTTGTCCTATTGACAATTTTTCTCTCTTCCCTTTTTTTCTCCTATATCAAAGCATATTATTTTTTTGAAAAAAGTATAGCAAAAAACGATCAAGCTGTTTTAGAAACTATAAAAACACTCAAAAAATTAATTATCTTTACAGCGAGTAGCCTTAATGAAAAAGCTAGCCTTGAAGAGGCCCAAAAATTATTATCGCTCCATTATGGGTACAATTTAATCCTTGACAATGATTTGATACTCAATAACGCTAGGATGTCTATTATTAGAGATGGAAAATTATTCAACTCTCTTGGAATACATTCTACAATTAATAATCAACTATACTTTGTAGAAATACTGTCAAAAAAATATACAACAAAAACCATTTTATATTCCGATACTTCATCTGAGGAAGAAGAAACCATCTCCATAGTATATACGACAAATAACTCCCTCAATACTTTCATTCTCTCTTTTCCCTTAAACATGCTTTCTCCATTTAAAATTCGGTTGCTGGAAAAAACTGGACTTAAATCCATTAACTTACCATCCTTGTCAGAAACAAATAAATTCCTATCAGAAGAATTTGTGTCTGAAAATGCCATTTTCCAAAATGATTTTCAATATCTCCACAATATAACTAAAAAATCTTACGAGATTTTATTGATATCTTTGGTACAAATATCAACTCTGTTTGCCGGCTTAGCTTTGAACGCCATAGCAAATTTTAAAAAAAATCGCTTGTTAGTTAAGTGCTTCCAAATTTTAGAAACAAAGACCGAACCAGAAACGATTTCCAAGCTTTTAAATCAAAAAAATACAATATTAAAACTTGAAAACTCTATAAAGGATATAGATATAGAAAACAGGAAACTCAAAAAAATAACTGAAATCCACAAAAAAAGTGTTGAATTAGAAAGAAGTATCAACAAAACCATAGCAAAAGTTTTAGATGATGACTTGCAAAAAATTTCACAATTAACAACAGACTCTCTAAGCAATTTTAACAACGATATATTTATGTCAGGTCAAATGATTAGGAATTTGCTAAATACTATTAAAAACTCTACAACCAGATTGTTGTTTTTAAGGAATAGTCATCCTCATGAAAATACAAGAAAAACGGTTAATGTGAAAAATTGTTTTGATAAAGCATGCATTATTTTTGGCCCAGAATTGCATGATATTGAATGCAAAATAGACATTACCCACTTTGATGAGGAATTAGTCTATAGATGTTCAGAAATAGTCTTAATTCAAATTTTTAATGGGATCTTGAATAGATTGTTATTCTCAATGGAGCATTCTAAAGGAAATTTTATTAGGGTACATACCGAAAATAATAAAAATGAATTTAAGCTAATATTTGAAAATTCTAGTTTAGGAATTCACCCCCCCATTACTGGCTCTACTGGACTCTCATCCCCTTTTCTTTGTGTGCCGAATTGGATTTCAACAAAAGCTATTGCAAAAACCATCGAGGTATCCATTGAAGAGTCATTTATCCTCGCTAAGGGTGATACCATCATTCTTAATTTTAACAGTTCCAACCTGGAAAAGGGTAAAAAATTAAATGAAAATGTATACGCATTATCTTAGTGGGATCCTATTAATTTTGTTGCCCTTTTGTTGTATTGCAAAAGTGCCGAAGGTTTGGAATATTGATACGAATACCACTATTGTGACAGGCAGAGAGACTGAACTATCAGATATCCATACTTTACTTAATCAACAGAATAATGACACAGAAATATTGGCAATTACAGGACTGCCAGGTTATGGCAAAACAGAAATATCAAAAGCTTATGCAAAAACATATAAAGATGAATATGATGTCTGTTGGCTTTTCGACTCAAAGAGAGACTTCTTCCCACAGATCATCGAATTTTCTTACCAATGGAATAAATCATTTCCAAATAATCAAATAGCCATTACCGAAAATAAAGGCACGCTATTAAGAGAAATAAAGAAAGTGCTAAAGAAATCAAACGTGGACTTACTGTTTATTTTAGATAACATTAATCCAGAAAAGGAAAGCATCTCTAGCTTTAAAAATGCACTACGTACTTCAACCTCTAGCTGGCTTATTATTTTTGACAACACCCCAAACTTCGGCTTTATTAAAGAACTTATTCCTCCCCATCATACAAGCTCAAAAGGTCATATTTTAATCACTTCACAAAATACGGAAACTTGGCCGAACGTTTATCGCTTAAACATTTTAAACAAAGAAAACATCATGAAACTTTTCAACGTGAATGATCTTGAAAGAGATGACTTGGAAAACATTGCAGAGTGTTTAAAATATCATCCTTTTGCAATTTACAACGCCTATAAGGAAATTCAATCCCAGAAATACAGTTTAAAAGATTACTTAAATATATTAAAAATCTTCAAAGGTCAAATAAATCTGGATCCCGCTATTAAAATGACCCAAATGCATATCTCAAAATTTATTTCTGAAAATCAACTGGGTAATGAGTTTATTGAGCTCTTATATCTCATGGATAATCATTTTGTCCCTGAATACTTATTGAAAGATTTTTGGTTAAAAATGGGGTATAGCAATGTAGAGCTTAGTTTACTCATCATTGATGCTTCTAAGCGTCTAATACTAGATCCACCTCAAAAAACGGGGGATGGAGTGAAATTTTATAAATATCATGAAATAGTTAAAAGCTCATTTGAAAAATCAATCACTAAGAAAGAGCAGCTAAAAATTACCAAAATACTGGCTTCCCTAATATCTTCTCGAACTGAAATAGACGAAGCACCTTATCTAACGGAAAATTTTCATGATAAAATCGCTATCATTGAAAATATAGCTTTCATTTCTAATCAATTTAATGAAGTTAATGCTGAAATATCCGACTTGTACTTAAATAATGTAGAATATTGTGCGCTGATTAATCGTGAATTTCACCAATGCGTTAAGTTCATTTCCGCACACGATGATATCAATAAATTTATCTCAAAATTAGCACCAAAAGAACAAGCCATTAGGTTTCATACGACACTATCAGGCATATATTGGTGGCTAGGTGATCATAAGCAAGGGCTTTTCCATCAAAGTCACGCTGAAAAAATCAGCATTGAAATGAAAACAACAGACACTTTACAATTTGAAAGAATATTGAATTATGCTGCTAGCCACTATTTATTCCTTGGTGAGGCGGAGAAAGCCTTAGAATATATCTTGAGGCTACAGATCATTAATGATGGAAAAATTGACGATGATAAATTTGATACAACCAATCTAATCGATCTTAACCAGGCAAATTATTTTAACCTTCGAGGGGATTATCAAAGAAGCATTGTTCTTGTGGATAAAATTTTTTCAAAAACAAAAGATAAATCGGATAAACGCTTTTTATATCACATCCCTGTCTACCTCATTAGATATGAAACTTATATGTATATTAACCAACCCACTATTCCATTAGCAGAAATGACGAAGACCATTGCCAAACTAAGTGAAGCACTCGGCGATAAGCATAGGGTAACGGCCAGAACAAGAGTATTATTTGCGGGACACTTAATTCACTATGGTAAAAGTCAAGAAGCTAAAGATATTTTATTACAACAGATAGAAATCCTTGGTGACTGGTTTGGCAATAAAATTTACCATAAAGAAAAGGCCTTAGCATTAGAGCTCTTAGGGGACTGTTTTTATAGTGAAAAGAATTATCTTATTGCTAAAGGTCACTATGAACAAGCCTACGAACAGTACTATCGAGGGTTCAGCAATATGAAAAATAATGAAATTAGAAGGATCCTATTTAGACTTGTTGCAGTGAACATCGCCGAGAACAAGGATTTAATAGTGCACAAGCTTTTATCGGATTATAAAAGCCTATTTGGAAAGGATCAAAAATACGATCAATTGATAATGAGTCTTGCAATCAAAAAACACTTGGAGCTATCGGAGTTACAAATATGAGCATAAATTATTTTTCTGAGTCTATCACGCCTAGTGAGATTAATTCAATTCTGTATCATGATCATTGCATGGATGGAGCAACTGCTGCGTTCTGTGCCTTTTCTTTCTTGGGTGATTCTGCTAAATATATTCCATGCTCATACGAGAGGACTACAAACACCTTTGAAAATCTAGCAAATAAAACTCTACTTTTTCTAGACTTCTCTTTAAGAAGAGAGGCTTTTATTAAATTGCAAAGAATAGCAAAAAAAGTTTTTGTACTAGATCATCATTTAACTGCACAATCCGAGCTTCATGGCTTAAATAATGTGCACATTAATCTAAATAAATGTGGTTCATCCCTAGCTTGGGATTTTTTTAATTCAGACAAACCTCAACCGAAATTTATTCAATATGTTGAAGATATTGACTTATGGTCTTGGAAACAAAAGGACAGTTATTATTTCTCTCTTGGATTCTATCAATTACTTAAGCAGTTTAATTTCAACTTTAAAATCATAACAGATATTTTCTCAGATGAGGGTGTCTCAGATCTTATATCTACAGGCCAAAAACTATATTTAACGCTTGAGAGCAAAATACAAATGGCTTGCAAACAAATATTAACAACGAAGATCCAACGCAAAAACGATGATTTAATATTTGGACTTATAGAATGTGAAGAAAAAACTCTTGCAAATGATATTGCAATTTTTGCATTAAAAAATTTGAATATTGATGGGGTAGTACTTTTTTATAAATATAACAATGCCCAAAGGAAATTTAGTTTGAGACGATTACGTGACAATAATAAAATCCCCATGAATAAAATAGCTGAACTATTCTCTGGTGGTGGTCATGCTCATGCAGCTAGCTTTTTGTCAGGCAGGCCACCATTGGAGATTTTTTCAGAGATTACACACAGTGATATTATCGAAGCCCGTCCCTATGAAAATTTGGGACAAGCATTTTGAGTCATTATCCCAAAAGCATTCAGACTACTGGGTTTGGATGACCCATAGCCTTATTCATTGGATAACTAGTTTTAAAAGACTATTCAAATATACAGCCATACTTTATGGATTCAATATTATTTGCTCCGCATGCCCAATCTCACACTTTGTCGCATTTGCGACAAAGTTACCTATTAACCTGCATTCAATATAAGGGGTTAAAAGCTATAAAAATGTAAAAAAAGACAAATATTCAAAAATATCGTCCGTCTTTTTTCAAGTCTTTCATGATGGGTCGTTATAATTTAATCAAATTTCACTACCTAACCAGCCTATTACCAACATTTTGGGTCCAAACCAGCTCTTAAAAAAATGACAACTCGTTGTCGCTTTTTCTTATTACATTGGTATTAGATGATTTTTTTTATGAGGGGACTTAAAACAATGGGGAAATTAAACGTGTTGATACTGCAACGTCACGCTGGGGAATCCATTTGGATTAACAAGGATATTCAAATCACTATTTTAGGTCACTTCAATGGGATTACTCATATTGGTATTGAAGCCCCTTCTGAAATCAAGATTTCTACAGTAGAACTCGAAGATAAAAAAGGTGCTCTATGAATACAAATAAATTATTACCGAGACTTATTAGATTTAGAGATGTCCCCGCCTATTTAGGCATGGATAGAAATCGCTTCAATAAGGAAGTGAGGCCATTCATCATTGAAATACCTATTGGAACACAAGGAATTGCCTTCGATAGGCTTGATTTGGATGCCTGGGTAGATCACTACAAGCAGTGTAGTGGTCGTCCCATAACATCCAATCAGAGGAGTTTAGCAATATGGGACGCAAACACACACCAGGGCTCTTCAAAAGAAATGAGATCTGGCACATTGAAAAAAGGATCCGAGGACATCGGCTTCGAGAAAGCACTGGCACTAAGTCGCTCATCGAAGCAGAACGGTACCTCAGCAAACGGATCGAAGAAATAAGGGAAGCGACCATTTATGGTGTACGGCCTAAACGAAACTTTAGGAGCGCAGCAACTAAATTTTTAATGGAAAATCAGCACAAACGCAGCATTCAAGATGATGCAGGCAGACTAAAGGTATTGGTTACCTTCATTGGAGATTTCTCTCTTGATACCATTCATATGGGGGTAATGCAACCATTCATTGATGCACGTCGTAAAGCTGGCATTAAAACTCGAACCATTAATCATGGATTACAGATTGTTCGCCGAATACTAAATCTTGCTACCAGTGATTGGATGGATGAACTGGGGTTAACGTGGTTAGCGAATGCGCCTAAGATCAAACTATTACCAGAACATGATTTACGCAAACCCTATCCCCTTAGCTGGGAGGAACAAAAAAGACTCTTTGAAGAGTTACCAAGACACTTAGAAAGAATGGCATTATTTGCTGTCAATACTGGATGCCGTGATCAAGAAATCTGTCAATTACGTTGGGACTGGGAAATTAAAATTCCAGAGCCAGCAGAGCTAAGAGTATTTATTGTCCCAAGCACACTTGTTAAAAATGGAGACGATCGCTTGGTGGTGTGTAATACGATTGCTCAGTCTGTAATAGAAAGTGAAAGGGGCAAACACCCAACACATGTTTTCAATTTTAGGGGAAAATCTATGGGCAGAATGTTATCGAGTGGTTGGCGTTCTGCTAGAAAAAGAGCTGGCTTAGATTGTGTTCGCGTACACGATTTGAAGCACACATTCGGTCGACGGCTACGTGCCGCAGCGGTGAGTTTTGAAGATAGGCAAGATCTTTTAGGACATCGATCAGGGAGAATTACCACCCATTACTCTTCTGCTGAGTTACAGATGCTTTATCAAGCTGCAAACAAGGTATGTGAGCAACAACACAGTGGATTCACTTTAACTGAGCTGTGTCATTCTCGTCATAACCAAGACCTATGAACAATTTAATTAACCGACTTATTAAATGTAAAGGAGCTTCCACCCATTGGGGATGGACAGAAATTGCTTCAGTACTGAAGTTCAGCCAGATGTCACTGAAATACCTCTTTAGATCTCAAGAACTAGCTTTTGACAGACTTGATTTAGATGCCTGGGTAGATCACTATAGGGGTGTAACGGACGCCCTACGCATAGGAGGAACGTATGGGGCGTAAAAGAATGCCAGGACTCGTCAAAAGAGGCGAGAATTGGCACATTAACAAAAAAGTCGGCGGAGTTCGAATTTGCGAAAGCACTGGAACCAGTCGGCTTGAAGAAGCAGAGAAATACCTAGTACGACGGCTAGAAACAATCCGTCAAGCAACAGTATATGGTGTTAGACCAAAGCGATTATTTAGGGAGGCAGCAATTAAGTTTTTGGTAGAAAATGAACACAAACGTAGTATTAGATCGGACGTGGAAAGATTAAAGATGCTGGATGGTTATATTGGCAATTTAGCTTTGGAATCTGTTCATATGAGTACTTTGCAACCATACATTATGGCAAGACAAAAGGAAGGCGTAAAAACTCGTACCATTAATCATGGGTTACAAGTTATTCGCCATATCCTTAATCTTGCATCAGGTGAATGGATGGATGAATATGGCCTCACATGGTTAAGTGCTTCACCAAAAATAAAATTGCTTGCAGAACATGATGCTCGGAAACCTTATCCATTAGATTGGGAGGAACAAGATCGATTGTTTACTGCATTGGCACCCCATTTGCGAGAAATGGCATTATTTGCGGTCAATACAGGTTGCCGTGATAGTGAAATTTGCAAATTGCGTTGGGAGTGGGAGGTGCAAGTACCTGTGGGCGAAGTTGGCTCGGTTTTTGTTATTCCTGCTGAACGGGTCAAAAATGGTGAAGATCGCTTAGTTGTACTTAACCAAGTAGCGCGTGCTGCTGTAGAAAGACAACGTGGGAAACACCCACAGTTTGTCTTTACCTATAGGGGAAGGGCAATACACCATATGCTGAATAATGGCTGGCGCAAGGCACGGAAGCAAACAGGTTTAGCCGTACGTGTTCACGATTTGAAACATACATTTGGCAGGCGTTTAAGATCAGCAGGGGTCTCATTTGAGGACAGACAGGATTTACTGGGTCATAAATCAAGCAGGATTACGACCCATTATTCTACTGCTGAATTGCTGAATCTCTGGAAGGCTGCTAATACAGTTTGTACAGGCAGTAGACCAGAATTAACATTGCTAAGGACAGCTTGCATCACTGAGTCGCGCAAAAGTCGCGCAGGCGCTTTTTTAGGCCTGGTGGAAACAAAGGTAAGTGATTGATTTTATTGGTGGGCCGTGATGGATTTGAACCATCGACCAACGGATTAAAAGTCCGCTGCTCTACCAACTGAGCTAACGGCCCTAGCTGAAACTGAGAAGAATGTCATTATACCGAGAATATACAACACGTCAACCCAGTATTTCATTCTTTACTAAAATAAATAATTGCACCTACCCTTATAACTGCGATATTGAATGGCATATACACCTAATAAATATCATTATATTTCCTTATAAATAGTAAAAATCACTTGCCTTGACCTATTTTTTTTGCTACGATTAGTTATCTAATAATCCAAATGATAATCCTAAAAGATTATGTAGGGGTACTAAAAATGAATAGACTGAGTTCTATAATCGATAAAGCTAAAACAACGGCGACTACCCTGGCTTCAATTGCTTCAGGTTTATGGAATCGCGTCTCCCCCATTTTACATTCTATAAAGGACACGGCTAAATCCGGATGGAAAGCCATTCAAGGCTTTGCCTCTGCCATTCAATCTTCGGTGCAATCCACAATTGCGGGCGTAAAATCTGGCTATCTAGCCGGAAAAGCCACCGGAAATGTGGGCAAAGCTGCCCTGTATGACGCACCGCGCGGCGTCATTAACCAATATTATTATCAAGACGAAAAAGCTTCCAAATCTGCGTTTAATGACAGCTCGGTATGCTTAGCAACCGCTCACACGGATGCTTCTGCAGCATTCGAACACGCAAAAGAAATGCTCTCATCGGCTTGGGACGCAACGGTGAGCACGGTCGATGGACTGGTCGCCACTAAAGACACCGTCTACTTTGCAGCGGATACCACCCTAAAAACGCTGACACTTGCCGTTGAGGGTGTAAGCTTGGCTTATGAAGGCGTAAAAACAGGTTACAGCTTATTGCCTGAAATGCCCTCTAATCTTTATTTACCGACTTATGCGTCTAGAAGCATGAAAATTTCTACCCCAGAAACATCGGGCATTGAACTACAGCCCATGCCGAAAGCCATCGCACTCGCTGCAGCTGCCGCATAATCCAGTTAACTGATAATTGTAAAGAAGGGGGCTTTTAGCCCCTTTTTTTATATGTACGCCCGTTGATAAGCTTTCTTTTCTATGGTACGGTTTGCACTGGTAAGATTCTGGTGTAATCGCTCATAGGGAGAGGACGAATAAATGGGTGTACTAACTGATATTTTTATGACTTTAACAGGTCATACCCCCAATAAATCAACTTCCTTTTCTAAAGCCATTCATCTCAAATCCACGCGTATTATGTCTCAAGCTCTATATCGGAATGCCGAAATGCCGGCTTTTACCCTAATTGGAAGTATGGGTAGCCAGGTTATATTCCGTACCCCTGCGACTTCCGCCAATGAAACTACCTATAGTGCGAAAGCGTCGCTTGCTTATACACCGGTTCTGGCTTTTGATGCCCAACCATTGCGCCCTTCCCTACGAGCAGCCTTCAAATGGGCTGTAGATGCATTTTTAGCCGCTTTCCCAGAACCCATCACTGAACCATCACTTCACAGAGACAATCGCTCTGCGAATACTTTTTTACCCATGTTTAGTCAAATGGATAGAAGCTTGAAGGCTTCGATCACTCCTACGGTTCTGTTAACCCCAACATTGGATACTGCAGAATTTTCATTAATAGACGAGCTACAAAAACATTTCGAACAACAAGCATCCCCACTTCTGTATCAACTTGCTAATCATTTTAAAGCAACGGCCAAAGAAACCAATGCTTTAGACACCGCACCGGTTCCCATGAAGTTGATTGCAAATAACGCTTTAAAACTTAAAGCGTAAATTAAAAAGCAGCATCGCTTAATTTAAGTGCCGCTAATGCCGCCTTGCCAATATCGGCAGGCGAGCGAACAATATGGGCCCCAGCGGCCTCAAGCGCCTTATATTTTTCCTCAGCAGTTCCTTTACCCCCGGCAATAATCGCACCCGCATGCCCCATCCGCTTACCCGCAGGTGCGGTTGCCCCGGCAATATAAGAAACGACCGGCTTTGAAACATGACGCTTAATAAAATCAGCGGCTTCTTCTTCCCCGGTGCCACCGATCTCTCCCACTAAAACAATCACTTCTGTTTGCGGATCTTCTTCAAACAACGCAAGAATATCTGAAAAACTGGTTCCCGGGATCGGATCTCCCCCAATGCCCACACAAGTACTTTGCCCCAACCCGATATCGGTGGTTTGCTTAACCGCCTCGTATGTCAATGTCCCTGAACGGGAAACAATACCGACTTTACCCATTTTATGGATACTGCCCGGCATAATACCAATCTTACACGCACCCGGTGTTATCACCCCAGGACAATTCGGACCAATTAATTGCACCGCTTTATCTTGAATATAATGTTTAATTTGTAACATATCTAAAACGGGAATGCCTTCCGTAATACAAATAATTAATCGGATCCCCGCATCCACGGCTTCAATAATAGAATCTTTACAAAATGGCGCTGGAACATAAATCATAGTCGCATCGGCTTGGGTAACGTGTAATGCTTCTTTTACCGTATTAAATATCGGCAGCCCTAAATGCATTTGGCCGCCTTTCCCCGGCGTCACCCCACCCACCATTCGAGTCCCATATTCGATGGCTTGCTGCGAATGGAAAGTCCCTTGTGCACCGGTAAAGCCCTGACAAATAACTTTGGTGTCTTTATCAATTAAGATACTCATCAAATGTCTCCTTGGGCCTTCTTGACCGCAATTTCTGCTGCTTCTTGTAAGCCATTGGCCGTAATAATATTAAAGCCACTTTGGTTAAGCAATTGGATCCCATCTTCGGCACGGTTTCCTTCCAGTCTTACCACAATAGGCACCCCAATCCCCACTTCAGAAACCGCATGAATAATGCCCGCCGCAATCAGATCACAGCGAACAATGCCGCCCAAAATATTGACAAGCACCACTTTTACTTTTGCATCCGATAAAATAATTTTAAAGGCTTCTTTGACGCGCTCTTCTGTCGTGCCCCCGCCCACATCTAAAAAGTTTGCGGGATGGCCACCGGCGAGCTTAATAATATCTAAGGTTGCCATTGCGAGCCCTGCCCCATTGACCATGCAACCAATATCTCCATCTAATGAAATATAATTTAACTCCCATTCGCTGGCATGCAATTCTTTTTCATCTTCTTGGCTGGTGTCGCGCAGTTCTTTCAATGCATTTTGACGATACAAAGCATTGTCATCCACATTGATCTTGGCATCCAAACACACAATATCGCCAAGCTTAGTAATCACCAATGGATTAATTTCAATTAAGCTCAAATCACATTCCACAAACATTTTATATAAATTTTCCATCACGGAAATTAACTGTTTGGTTTGCACCGCGTTAAAATGTAATTTCAATGCCAATTCGCGACATTGATAAGGCAACACCCCCAAAAACGGATCAACTGTCTGTTTCAAAATTTTATACGGGAATTCATGAGCCACTTTTTCAATGTCAACGCCCCCTTCTTCAGAGGCTATAAAAACAATTTTTTTAGACGTCCGATCTACGAGCAAACTTAAATACAGTTCCCGTTCAATGTCGCAGGTTTCTTCTAGAAGTAATTCATGAATGGGTAAGCCTTGTTTTCCGGTTTGATTGGTCACCAACCGTGAATGTAAAAGGCGCTCTGCGACATCGGTTAATTCTTGCTTATTGCTCACCACTTTAACACCGCCCGCTTTGCCACGTCCGCCTGCATGCACTTGGGCTTTTACCACCCAACTGGGTGTATTAAGCGAACTTACCGCCAATACCGCTTGTTCAACACTGTTTATCATAACTCCTTTTAAAATAGGCAAATGGTAGTGAGAAAATAATTGTTTCGCCTGATATTCATGCAAATTCATTGGCTTGCTCCATGGATTATTTTAGACATTTAACAATAATCGTGCCGGATCTTCTAAAAGTTCTTTGATGGTCACCAAAAAGCGAACTGAGTCTGATCCATCAATAATTCTGTGATCATAAGACAATGCTACATACATCATCGGTCTAATCACAATTTCTCCATTTTCAACAATGGGTCTTTCTTCAATTTTGTGCATACCCAAAATAGCGCTTTGGGGCGGATTTAGAATAGGCGTAGACATCAGGGAGCCAAAAACACCCCCGTTCGAAATGGTAAAGGTACCGCCGGTCATTTCTTCTATCGTTAGTTCACCGTTTTTGGCCTTTTCACCTAAAGAGGCAATTTCTTTTTCAATATTCGCCATGTCTAAATTGTCTGCATTGCGAATAATAGGCACCACAAGCCCTCTTGGAGAGGAAACCGCAACTCCAATATCATAATAGCCATGATAAACAATATCATTCCCATCCATAGACGCATTCACCATTGGAAAGCGCTTTAAAGCTTCTATCACCGCAATGGTAAAAAATGACATAAATCCTAAGCGAACATCATACTCTTTTTCAAAGGTTTCTTTATATTTTTGTCTTAATTGCATAACCGGATGCATATTGATTTCATTAAAGGTGGTTAATATAGCCGCCGATTGTTGCGCTTGTAATAAGCGTTCTGCAATACGTGCACGCAGGCGCGTCATGGGAACCCGTTTTTCAAGTCGGGCCCCATTTGTCATTGGAATTTCAACCGGGGCTGTTATAGCCTCTTTTGTCATAAATAGATTGACAGTTTTTTGCACATCGGCTTTGGTAAGCCGACCATTCTTTCCACTGCCGGTTAGATTTTTAATATTGATCCCTTCTTCGGCGATTATTCGTCTAACCGAAGGGGACAAAGCATCATTTTTTTCAAGGATATTTTTTGCAAGTGGCGAAGAAATATCAGTATTTTGTATGGCTTCTTTAAAAACCCCAACCACGGCTTCCGCTTGGACCACGTCCCCTTCCGGGTGTAAAATATTTTCTAAATAGCCATCGGTAGGGGCAACCACTTCTAACACTACCTTATCCGTTTCAACATCTAATATACATTCATCTCTTCTAACGAATTCCCCGATTTTTTTATGCCAAGTGGCAATCGTTGCATCCATAACAGATTCGGGCAATACCGGGACTTTAATTTCAATATTCATAATGGTTTCCTTACCCTAATGCTTCCTGTATTAAAGCGCTTTGTTGTTCTTGATGTAAATGTAAATACCCGACGGCAGGGGCCGCCGAAGCGTGTCTTCCGGCATACTGTAATTGCTGTTCCGATCGTAATGCCCTTTTTAACGCCGGTTGAATATTCTCCCATGCGCCTTGATTTTTTGGCTCTTCCTGACACCACACAATCGTATTTGCCTGAGTATATAATTGTAAATGACTGAGCAACTCATTATCAGGAAAGGGATAAAGCTGTTCTATGCGCAAAATTGCAACATCTAAGCGTTGGTCCGCTCGACGTTTTTCCAATAGATCATAATAGACTTTACCACTACACAATATAACTCGGGTTACTGTTGCGGGTATTTGATCAATTTCTGGCAAAACAGGCAAAAAAGCACCCTGAACTAATTCTTGCAAGAGAGAGGTGGCTAATTTATGTCTTAATAAACTTTTGGGTGTCATCACAATTAAGGGTTTTCGAATCGGGCGCAATACTTGTCGCCTTAACAAATGAAACATTTGTGCCGGGGTGGTTGGCACACAGACTTGAATATTTTGCTCTGCACACAACTGGAGAAAACGCTCTAAACGTGCAGATGAATGCTCAGCGCCTTGGCCTTCATATCCGTGTGGAAGCAATAATGTCAAACCACTTAACCTTCCCCATTTTTGTTCACCAGAACTTATAAATTGATCGATAAGCCCCTGCGCATTATTGGCAAAGTCTCCAAATTGTGCTTCCCACAAAACCAATCCTTTAGGCTCAGATTGTGAAAAGCCATACTCAAACCCTAACACGGCCGCTTCAGATAGAAGGGATCCCACCAAATAAAAAGGCGCTTGCCTATCCGAAAGATTATTTAAAGGCGTATATTCAGTGCCATCGGTCTGGTTATACCAGATAGCGTGCCGATGAAAGAAAGTCCCTCGTCCCACATCTTGACCCGACAATCTGACTAAATAGTTTTCATTTAATAGCGTGGCATACGATAAAGTTTCAGCATAACCCCAATCAATAGGAAGTTCGCCATTCGTCATTTTCCGTCTATCGTCAACAATTTTTTGTACGCGTGCATGTAAGACAAAGCCTTCCGGAATAGCGGTTTGCTTGTCAGCCAGTGTTTTAAGCGTTTCTAATTCAATGCCCGTTTTTATCGCAACGCGCCAATTTTCCGTTGTATAGGGTCGCCAATCGCTTTTAAATTCTCTTTCAATTCCATTCATCAAATTTCTAACCACAGAAAATTTTCGGCTTTCTAAATCTTCTCGATAGGTTTTAACGATCCTATCGACGTCTTCCTGTGAGATCACTTTTTCCGATATTAATTTATCAGCATATAGCTTAGAAACTGTCGGCAATTTTCGGATTAATTGGTACATGATAGGTTGGGTAGCCGCTGGTTCATCCGCTTCATTATGCCCATGACGACGATACCCGATTAAATCAATAATGACATCTTTTTTAAATTGAATTCTGTAGGCAATTGCCAATTGTATGCTTTTGAAAACGGCTTCTGGATCATTGGCATTCACATGAAAAATGGGGATCCCCATCATTTTGCCAATATCTGAACAATACAACGTTGAACGTGCATCTTTAGGCTCACTGGTGGTAAAGCCAATTTGATTATTGATAATAATATGCAGCGTGCCACCGATAGAAAAGCCTCGAGTTTGCGCCATATTGAGCGTTTCCATCACCACCCCTTGCCCAGAGAAGGCTGCATCTCCGTGGATAACAATCGATAAAACTTGCGTAAAATCTTTATCCTGGCGCCGTTCTTGCCTGGCTTTTACCGAACCGCACACAACTGGTGCGACAATTTCAAGATGGGAAGGGTTAAAGGCAACCGATAAATGCACTTGTCCGCCTGAGGTGGATACATCCGAAGAAAAACCTTGATGATATTTGACATCGCCAGACTCTAATGCTTCATCGTAATGCTTGCCTTCAAATTGATCAAATAACTGATTGGGCGTTTTCCCCAACAAATTGACTAAGACATTTAAACGCCCTCGATGCGCCATCCCGATAATAATCTCTTTCGCACCGATAGAACCTGCTTGTTGAATAACGGTATCGAGCGCAACCAATAAACTATCGGTTCCTTCCAGTGAAAAGCGTTTAGCCCCCGGATATTTAGCGCCTAAATATTTTTCCAATCCTTCGGCTGCTGTTATACGCTCAAATATATGTTGCTTGGTTTGAGGCGGCAATTTTGCTTGCCCTCCCCTATTTTCGACTTGCTCTTGCACCCAAATTCTTTCGGGAGAGTCTGAAATATGCATAAATTCAGAAGCAAGGGTTAAGCAATAGATCTGCTTAAGATCTTCAATAATTTCTTTTAACGGACGGTTTGGATGACCCGGCAAACTGCCTGTTTCGAAAGGCGTATTCAGATCTTGCTCGGTTAAATGATAATAAGAAAGCATTAATTCGGGAACAAGAGGTTTTTCACGCAATTGCAGCGGATCAATTTCAGCGTGTAAATGGCCTAATAGTCGATAAGCATCAATTAATTCGCGCACCTTGGTCTGCTTTTGCTCATGTAATAACAGGCTTTTAAAGTAATTTAAGTCTTCTTTGTGTGATCCTACATAGGGCGAGCTAGCGAGCCCTATATGTCTTGCCTGTCTTCTAAATTCTTGCTGAATATCTAAATGCCGGCTTTCCACCTTAATGCCGGCGACCTCTGGAAGTTGTGCAAAATATTCTTGCCAAGCCAATGGAATAGCCTCTGGATTTTGTAAATAAAGATCGTATAGCTGTTCCAAATAAGAAGCGCTACCGGCATCTAGCAAGGAACTTTGTTGTAAAGCTGCCATGGAGGCTTTGTCAATCCCCATTATCCGACTCATTATATAGTTACCTGAAGTATTTAAAGTATAGAAGCAGAATGGTGTTTATGTAAGTGCGAGATTATACACCAATAATTATCTCGCGTTTTGCTCAATTTTCAGTACCTGGATAAGGTTAAATCGCCCGCCAATAACTGACTTTAACACCAGCATTACATGGGTGCAATTAAATGTATAATTGCCACTTTATATGACTTATCTTTTTTTAAAAGGCTAATATATTGATTGCGCTAATCGCAAATACTTTCAAGTTGTGTATCAAAAACTTTACAAAATTTTGTCCTCTTTTATTAATACAAACGTTACTCATGTTATTACTGAAAGCTCCATTGATATTATTAACCAATCAGACTTCGCCCACTTTTATCGATCCTTTTATGAAATGGATTTCACAAAAGCATTTTGTTTCTTTTATGAATTTAACAACAATAATATTAACCATTGTCTTTTTTATTGCATCTCTTCTAATAGGTTGTGCAACTGTCGCAGTTATGAATGCAATTGCCAAGAACAAAGTCTTACCTTTAGGATCTGCTGTACGTATAGGTGCTAAAAAAACAATCCCTGTTGTATCGATTATTATATTAAACTTATTAAGTCTTGGTTTGGTTTATGCTCTTTCTGTTGGAATAGGTTTTTTAATCACTTTCTTACTGGTTTGTTTATCCATCATTAAAGATTTTCCTATAGGGATTATATTTTTTGTTAGTATCATTCCTGTTGTCTATTTAATGGCTCGTTTTTCTTTTGCGACATTGTTCATTATTATTGATAACGCGGGCATTATTGAGTCATTGCGTAAGAGCTACCGTTTAATTGCTAATCATTGGTGGAACACAAGTCTGAGATTGCTTAGCCTTTATATTATTTTCTTATTACCCAATATATTTATTGGCTTTTTTTCACCTAAAATGTTTCATATATTGAATGCTCCATTTGCACTACTTATAACGGGCATATTTAATGCAACATCTGCACTATTTATAACGGCAGGATTTATCGAAGTCTTTTATAATTTACAAGCAAAGCAAAATGCGAAAACGCCATTAGCAATCAAGGTTTAAGGATGTTTAAGTCTCATCTTTAATCATTTTATCGCGAATATCTGCAATGGCTTTGGTGGGATTTAAGCCTTTAGGGCACACATCCACACAACTCATAACACTGCGACAGCGAAAAACGCTATAAGCATCATCCAACTGTCCTAATCGTTCTTGCGTGGCATCATCTCGACTATCGTGTAAAAACCGTGCCGATTGTAAAGCCGCTGCGGGTCCGACAAATTTATCCGGATTCCACCAATACGAAGGACAGCTGCTGGAACAGCAACCACATAGGATACATTCATAAAGACCATCCAGCTTTGCCCGCTCTTCTGGAGATTGCAATCTTTCTTTCGCAGGGGGTGGCTGGCTATTTTGCAAATAGGGTTTTACTTTTTCATATTGTTTATAAAAATTCGTCAGATCCACAATGAGATCCCGAATCACCGGCATCCCCGGTAGGGGCCGTATAACCACCGGTTCTTTTAAAGAAGCTAAGGGGGTGATACACGCCAGACCATTGCGTCCATTAATATTCATACCGTCCGATCCACAAACGCCTTCTCCACACGAACGACGAAAAGAAAGGGTTTCATCTTGGATCTTTAACAATTTTAATGCCTCTAGAAGCATAGCGGCGGGCGTTTGCTTTAGATCAAGTTCATAGTCCTTCATATAAGGCTTTTCATCGACTTCTGGGTTATAACGGTAAATAGAAAATTTCATTAGTAAACCCTCGCTTTAGGGGGAAAGGCATCCACGGATAGCGGTTTAAGATTAACCGCTCGATAGCCAATTTTGTCATCGGGATAATAAACGGTATGCTTTAGCCACTCTGCATCATTTCGATTGGGATAATCTTCTCGGGCATGGGCACCGCGACTTTCTTGACGTGCCTCTGCCGATAATGCGGTTGCCATTGCAACCACCATTAAATTATCCAATTCTAATGCCTCAATGCGCGCGGTGTTAAAGACTTTGCTGGTATCCATTAAACTTGCATACTGTAAACGTTCACGTAATTGTTTCAGTTTCTCTATGCCGGCTTGCATAATGTTTGCGGTCCTAAATACCCCAAAGTCTTGCTGCATAATTTTTTGTAATTGCAAACGGATGTCATGAACGCTTTCGCCATTTTTATGGGTATTCCAATGATGAAATCTTGCCAGAGCCTTATCAACATCAACTTCTTTAATCATTTGCCCGGTTAATTCATGATCCGCGAAATGCTCGACAATATGCATGCCTGCCGCTCTGCCAAACACCACTAAATCTAATAATGAATTCCCCCCTAATCGATTAGCCCCATGTACCGAAACACAAGAGCATTCGCCCACCGCATACAACCCTGGGATCGGTTTCGACTCCCCATTCGATGCAATAGAGAGGGCTTGACCAAATTTGTTGGTTGGGATCCCCCCCATCATATAATGGGCGGTAGGCACCACTGGAATGGGTTCTATAATGGGATCGACATTGGCAAAGGTCATCGATAGTTCTCGGATCCCTGGCAACCGGGAATGAATCACTTCACTGCCTAAATGATCCACTTTTAATAAAACACAGTCTGCCTCTTTGCCACAGCCGCGCCCTTCTCGGATTTCTAAGGCAATCGCACGTGCAACCACGTCTCTGGAAGCCAAATCTTTGGCATGGGGCGCATAGCGTTCCATAAAGCGTTCGCCATCTTTATTAATAAGATATCCACCCTCTCCCCGGCAGCCTTCGGTAATTAATACCCCTACATGATTAAGGCCTGTCGGATGGATCTGCCACATTTCCATATCTTGCAAAGGCACCCCTGCACGTACCGCCATCCCTAATCCATCGCCTGTATTGATCAGCGCATTGGTGGTTGAATGATAAACGCGCCCTGCTCCCCCTGTCGCTAAAATAACCGCGTTCCCACGCAATACTAATAATTCGCCCGTTTCAATCGATAAAGCGACGACACCCGCAATACGCCCTTCCAAATCTTTCACCATATCGAGGGCATACCACTCATTAAAAAATAGTGTTTTTTCTTTAATATTTTGCTGATATAGCGTATGTAATAAGGCATGCCCTGTCCTATCGGCAACGGCAGAAGTTCTTGCCGCTTGTCCACCTGCACCAAACGCTTTCGATTGACCCCCAAAAGGCCTTTGGTAAATTTTTCCATTATCCAAACGGGAAAAAGGCATGCCCATATGTTCTAATTCATAAACGGCTTCAGGTCCCACTTTGCACATATATTCAATGCAATCCTGATCACCTAAATAATCGGAACCTTTAACGGTGTCATACATATGCCAATGCCAATTATCTTCACTCATATTGCCAAGGGCGGCATTGATTCCCCCCTGTGCAGATACGGTGTGGGATCGTGTGGGAAATACTTTAGAAACAACCGCAACGCGCTTCCCTTGTTTTGCCAATTGTAAGGAAGCTCTCATACCCGCGCCGCCCGCGCCAATAATGATTGCATCAAAAGATTGTTCTGCAATTGACATCGTTTATGCACCCCAAATAATTCTTATTCCCCAGAAAAAATCGATTAACAATGATAAAAAAACAATCATTTGCATGAATAAACGTAAAGGAACCGATTTTATATAATCCGTCATAATGGTCCAGATCCCTATCCAAGCATGCGCAATAAGGGCTAAAAGAACCAATAGACTGGCATATTGGATTGCCGAAAAAGTGCAAAATGCATGCCATTTTGCATAGTCTATAGGAGAAGCCATCCAAAAAAATCCCAGTAAAACACCGAGATAAACGATCAATATAAGCGCACTCACACGCTGCATCAGCCAGTCTTGCAAACCACTGCGCCCTAAATTGGTTGCCGTTTTTACCATAGCCAATATCCTATTGCGGGTAAGAACGCTACAAACAAAACGATAACGAGCTTTGCCCCTTTTCGCCCGCCCGATTTTGACTCACCAATGTGGATATCTAAAAGTAAATGCCGGATTCCTGCCACCAGGTGATAGCACAAAGCCGAAATAAATACGCTTAACCCTATTTTAACAACCGGATCATGAAAAAAAATATTAATTTTGCTAAAACTTGCCTCTGAACTTAAGGAGGCTTGAAAATACCATAAGATTAAGGGAATACTGAAAAATAATAATACTCCAGATAATCGATGTGCAATCGAAACCCATGCCGTTATGGGAAAACGTAGAGTCAAAAAATTTAAATTGATGGGTCGACGCTTCACAACTGTTAAGTCCTTTTAAGCCTTATCCCTATACTTCGACTCTAGCATCCAGATAGAGATGCAGCAAATCCCCCTATTTTTATTGTGAAGCCCCCTTCTTTTCAGGGTGACTTAATTGCTGACTAAAATCTTGGGATTTTTTTTGCGCCTCTAGCTGATCTTGACGCATTTGTAAGTCTTTCAATTGTCGTAAAAGATTGTCTTTTTCTGCTTGCAAGGGCGGGCGGTACGCAGGATAGATCTCTGCATTGATTTCTTTGTCTTTTGCTTCAATTTCAGAAATCTTTTGTGCAATGTCATTTGATAATAGCATCATTTGCATTTTATAAGCACGCGCTTCGGGGGTTTCTTCTACAATTTTTTCAGCTGCCTTGTTATCGGGCGTCTGCATTTCTGCGGAAAAGTCTTTTGCAAAAACCGGTGCACAGCAAAGCGTACTCACGAGTAAGAAACAAGAAGTCCCCAAAAAAATATTACGCATATTCACCCCTTTGCAAATGTGAACAAATCATTCTCTATAGATAACTATAGCCTACTGGAGTCACTTTTAAAAATGGGCCCATTTTGACTATATGAATAAATCGAATTGATCCGCTGATCTTAAGAGAATTTATTCAATCTCTTTCTATACTATAGAAATACCTGGCCATTTCTACGCTTAAAACAGGAAACATAGTATGTCTAATGACACAGTCGAAATTCGCATTCCCGGGCATAGCCCGCTCTCCCTCCCCATGTTATCGGGAACCTTAGGCCCTAAAGTGATCGATGTGTCTAGCGTGAATCAATATGATGTATTCACCTACGATCCTGGGTTTCAATCCACGGCAGCGTGTAGCTCCGGGATCACGTTTATCGATGGTGAAAAAGGAATTTTGTTACATCGAGGCTATCCGATTGCCGAACTGGCAGAGCATGCAGATTATCTTGAGGTCTGCTATTTATTGTTAAATGGAGAACTGCCGAATCAAGCCCAAAAAGAAAGTTTCGTCTATGAAATACAACATCACACTTTAGTCCATGAACAACTGAGTAATTTTTTTAACGGTTTCCCGCGTCACTCACACCCCATGGCGATTATGTGTGGGGTGGTCGGTGCCTTATCGGCTTTCTACCACGATTCTTTAGAAATTAAAAATCCTGAACATCGCAAACTGGCAGCCCTTCGTTTGGTTGCAAAAATGCCAACTATCGCCGCAATGGCCTATAAATATTCCATTGGTCAACCCTTTGCCTATCCTAAAAATAGCTTAAGTTATACTGAGAATTTTTTACACATGATGTTTTCGGTACCCACAGAATCTGACAACGTTAATCCTGTTCTCGTGCGCGCAATGGATCGCATATTTACCTTACATGCCGATCATGAGCAAAATGCCTCTACCTCTACTGTGCGCCTTGCCGGTTCATCGGGTGCGAATCCATTTGCCTGCATTTCGGCAGGGATTGCTGCCCTTTGGGGGCCTGCACATGGCGGAGCTAACGAAGCGGTTTTAAATATGCTCAATGAAATTGGCGATGTCAGTCGAATTGACATGTATCTTGCACGCGCAAAAGACAAAAATGATCCTTTTCGATTAATGGGATTTGGACATCGAGTCTATAAAAACTTTGATCCCCGTGCAAAGGTCATGAGACAGACCTGTTATGAGGTTATGGAAGCATTACAGATCCAAGAGGATCCACTCTTTAAACTAGCCCTAAAGCTTGAAGAAATAGCCCTTCAAGATCCGTATTTTATTGAAAAAAAGCTCTATCCCAATGTGGATTTTTATTCAGGGATTATTTTAAAAGCCATTGGGATCCCCATTAATATGTTTACGGTCATATTCGCGATTGCAAGAACCGTGGGATGGATTTCGCATTGGAGCGAAATGTTAAGTGGCAAAGATCTCAAAATTGGGCGCCCGCGTCAATTATACACAGGCCCCAATCAGCGCGATTTCGTTCCCATTGAAAAACGTCGTTAACCCATCCCATCAAAGGTGGTTAAGGCATTTATACTTCTATGGGATGCAGTGGAGGGTTCTGCTCATCATCGGATCGCGCTAAGGACCCCGGCAGAACCTGTGAAGCTCCCGAACGCAATGACCAAATAGGCAACAAAACCACCGCACAAAAGGCAGCACAAACGGCTAGTGCCACAATAAATCCATACCAACCCCAAATTTCAATCACTCTGCCTAGGGGGTAGCCTGCCATCACAGCACCCACATAAGCACATAATCCCGCAAAGCCATTGGCAGTGCTTGCCGCATTTTTATTGACACATTCTGCAGCAGCTAAGCCGACCAACATTTGCGGGATAAAGACCAAGAAACCTAATAGGGTTATCCAGATTGAAGTAAAGATAAATTGTTTGGGCCCTAAATACCAAAGACCCCCCACTGAGAAAATAAGCCCAAAAGAACTTAAGACAATTAAAGGAATACGTTTTCTATTAAACCATTTGTCAGAGCCCCAGCCGGCAAATAAAACGCCGAAAAAACCCCCAACCTCAAATAGCGCAAGATACATACCCGATAAAACAGGGGTATACCCTTTTTCCTGCACCAGATATAAAATGCCCCAATTGCCAACGGCTTCCCGAATGATGTATACCAAAAAATAAGAAATAGAGAGGATCCAAACATATTTATTATTGAGAACATGTTTAAATAATATTTCTTTAATCGACAAAATTTCAATATCGTCTTTTTGATCCTGGTCCGATTCTTGATTAAATTTTTCAATAGAAGGAAGGCCTAAAGATTGAGGGACATCTCTTAGACGATTTAATAACCACAATCCAACAATTAAGCAAACAATACTGGGGATCGCCATCCCCCAACGCCAGCCAAATTTTTGTGCAATCAATGTCCCAACCATTGAAATAATCACCGCACCTACCGTATGCGACGTACACAAAATACTCCACCATCTGCCGCGTTCAGAATGACTAAACCAATGCGTTAATTGCTTGGTACAAGCAGGCCACCCCCAGCCTTGAAACCAACCATTTAATCCCCAAAAAATGGCAAACATCAGCACGGTAGAAGAAAACCCAAATAATATATTAATCAGCCCAGTAAGCATTAACCCAAGCGCCATAAAGTAGCGAGGATTAGAGCGATCGGCTAAAATTGCACTCGTAAATTTACTAATGGCATATGTCACTGCCCAAATGCTAGCGAGCTTTCCAATATCCCCTTTTGTCAGCCCTAAATCCTCCACCAAAAATGGGGTAAGGGAGGAAAAAATCTTACGGGTAAAATAATAAAATAAATATCCAATATACATTGAATAAAAAGTGCGGATACGCCAATATTGGTAAGTCTCTTTCATCAACGCGGGATCAGTGATCTCCGGAATATGAGGCGCCGGTTTAAGTAAATTAAGGGCCATTCTTATCATGTAGTCTCCTAACTTATATATATCACTACATACATTTATACTGACGCCCAGACTAGCATGCACAGGCGTTATCCGCAAAAAAATGTCTATATTTACGTTTTATAACTAACTTTAAATTGGGGGCTAGAGTATTTGCCGTGATAGACACTTGCAAACAAAACCCTTCTTCGCTATGGCCCCCTCCTTATACTGTTCGCCGCAGCGCACGGGCCAAACGCATTTTTCTACAAATATCCCCTGCTCAAGGCCTAGAAATTGTGGTGCCGAGTAACCGAAAGCGCAGTATTCCTATAGAGGCTTTGCTGAATGAAAAACGAGGTTGGATAGAAAAAGTTCTGTTACGTTTCCAAAAAAAAGCATTAATAGCCCCCCTTCCACCACCGATTTTAGAACATCCTTCTCTATTAGAATGCCAAGCCATTTTTTCTGTCTGGCATATTCGCTATCACCCTTTAACTCACCGCAAAAGGGTTGCAGTGAAAATTATTGAAAAAGGAGGAATTTTATGGGCACAAGGCCAGACCGAGGATCTATCCTTATGCCATCAAGCACTTAAAAAATGGGTAATTAAAGAAGCATCACGTATTTTGCCTCTGTGGTTAAATGAACTCAGCCTATTAACTGGGCTTTCTTACAATCAGGTTACGGTCAGGGCGCAAAATACGCTATGGGGCAGCTGCAATGCTAAAAAGAATATTAGTCTAAATTATAAATTACTCTTTTTCCCTCGTTCGGTGGCAGAACATGTGTTGCTGCATGAACTGTGTCATACAAAACATTTAAATCACTCCGCCCATTTTTGGCAGTTATTAAAACAGTTGGATGCCAATTTTGAAGACAATAAGCACTGTCTCAAAACAGCAGAGCGTTACCTTCCGCGGTGGTTAGTTCAAGGATAAAGCGCTTCTGGACGCTTTAAGGTATCTAAAGAACCATACATTGTGCTTAAAAAAGCTGTCAGGCGGCGCCTAGCATCGCTGGGCTCCCCATAAAAAGGCGTAGAGAGCATAATCATGCCAGAGCCTTGGGCGTATTTGGAAATAACCCGCACCGTATCCAATAAGCTCCTCATATTCGGATCAATGGTGCTAACCCCTGCTGAATAATACCAATACCAAACTAAGCGAGAACTGTTTTCGCCTTCCAATACCCTCTCAAAAACTGCCACAGAATTATTTTTCGCAAGGTTTACGTGTGCTGTGGCTAAGCGAGCAGTTTTCCATAAAGCCGGATCAAAGATTGAATTTGTGGGATTTAACATATCCGATACGGCGCGATCGGAATCATAATACGCAGAATATAAATAGATGCTTTCCGCATCGGCGATGGGCAAATATTCCACTTGCAAAGTGCTGGAAGCATTGGGATACAGAGCTTGTAGGGTTGGGTTTTTTATTTGCAGGGGGCCTGTCCATCCGCCCATTGCCAGTGGCGCTCTCAGCGTAATTTTTTGGCGCGCTTTCATCCGAAAATCGCGAATATTATCGCCTAACCAGGGGGAGGCCATCAATATGCTAAAGGCAATCAATGTTGGGGTAAACCAACGAAAATTTTGCAATGCCCACCAGGGTAAAATATCCATCGCTTCAGGCAGCAAGATGCCCTTTTTTAAAGAACGCCAGTAGAAAATAAAGAAGACAATTGCGACAAAAACAATGCCTGCGCGATAATTAAGCGCATTATCTTGCAATGGAATAATCAGCATTAAATATAATAACGGAAAAATAAAAGCTCGAATCACAACCGGACCAAAAGTTGTCATCACGATTGCTGGAAGCATCAACGTGACTGCCGCCTGAACAACAAAGGAAAGATGGAAGACTTCCCCTAACACAAGTCCTATCGCTAAAAGAAAGAGGGCGACCAAACCTAATTGGCTAGACGTTAATAATGCGCTTTCTAACACCTTACGCTGTAGATACAGTAAATAGAACGCGGAAACGGTAATGCCGTAAGTGGCGACTTTTAGCCCAACCAGGTTATTTTCTAAAAAAATTGCACGAATGGAAGGCCAAAAGAAAAACAGCCAGGCTAAAAAGAGGACCATAAATGATCCAAAGGCTGGTTGCTTAAAAAATGATTTTTTTTGAAAATTGTTCACGGCTTTTCGTACACCCTTCTTTAGCAATATACCTTTTTTTAACCATAAGCCAGAAAGCTATCTCCCCCCTGATCATGGGCTTTGTAAAAAAATTCCGCTTACTCTAAAGTTTAGGTTATTTTCTCCTCTAATCAACCCGCTCTATGGCGCGCCGCGCCAGTCTGCAGAGGACAGAAAATAGAAATTTTATTTTCAACGATCATGTAAATGCAGATAAAACGGATGGTCTTGTTTTTAAGGAAATTTTTAGATAGTATAAATTTATTAGCGACAATATAAAACTTCACAACCAAAAACAATTCTCAACAAGGGGAGTGGTGTTATGAACGTGTATGCTAAAGATACGGCAGAAGCACTTAAACAACTAACGCATTATGAAATTGATAAATCCTTTATTTTAGATCACGCAATTCGCAACCTCGAACACACCGAAACTAAAGTCAGGCTATCTGCCTTTAAAGCAGAATCTGAAAACATTATTCGGGAATTGTGTGATTTAATTGAAGAGCTAGGCGAAAAACCCCCATCTCATGAAAAAGATTTTAAAGGATATTTTATGCAAGGTTACGCGGTTATGCGGGGCCTTGCAAGCGATCATGGAACATTACAAGCATTAGATACCAATCAAAAATTGGTATTAGACGCCTATAAAAAAACATTACAACAAAAAAGCATTGAAGAAGCTATTCGTTCCAATATTCAAAAATTGCAAAAGCAAAATGAAGAACTTTATGACTATATCAGCCAACAAATTAAAATACTGAAGTAAATATTGAACCCTTTACGCTAAGCAGTTTATCCGCCATTCGATAGTCAGCATGAAATTACTGTTGGAAAATAAATATTGATACTATAGGTGAATTTTATTATATTTAAATAAAGCGAAGTACATTTAAAAAAGCTAGACAAGCGTACAAGTGGAGGATCTATGAACAAAATAGCATCTTTAGACCACGAGGTACAAGAAGTGTATGAATGGCTGAATGAAATTAATCGCATCACCGGTTGGGATAGTAATTCAAAAGCGTATGCTGCACTGCATGCAACTTTGCGCCTATTAAGAGATAATTTAACCCTGGATGATTGCGTCAAACTGGCTGCTCAATTATCGCCTTTAATACGTGGGTTTTATTATGAGAATTGGCGTCCTTGTAAACAACCCTTACGAGAACGCAGCGCCGAAGAATTTATAGATAATTTGATTGAACTACTCCGTGAGTATAACCATTCAGATATTGATCCCGAACTAGCAGCCTCTTCCGTTTTTAAAACTTTAGCAAACAAAACTTCAGCAGAAGAAGTCAATAAAATATTTTCGCAGCTCCCCAAGGGTGTGAGGAAATATTTTTAGCACAACAAATTTACTTTCGTGCTTATTTTAGGATGTGGGTAAATTTGACGGGTTCCGTTGCGAAAAAGTTCAAACTTTAGCTTTCATTTTAGATTTTTTGCTTTGCGCTAAGCGTGATACAAACAGTGCAATAAGGTTTTTCAAGAAAATATTAAGTTCTTCGCATACTTCAACGCCCGCTGTTTTAACGATAGATAAAAATCCTGCTTATCCAAAAGCTGTTCAGATACTGAAATCAGAGCGTATAATAGAGAAGAATTGCAAGCTTAGGCAAGTTAAATATTTAAATAAAATTGTCGAGCAAGACCATCGATTTATTAAGAAAAGAGTTAAAGCTAAGCTTTGGTTTGGCTCATTTTATTCTGCAAGGAAGACCATTGCAGGCTGTGAAATTATGCACATGATCCATAAAGGCCAAATTCATAATGTCTCTAAAGCAAATCTCCTTGCACAAAGCCAATTTATTAGTAGCCTGTTTAAGATCGCCGCCTAACGCGGCAGACATCAGAATTTATTTAATAATAAGAAATTTTCGCAACGGAACCCATTGAATCGCAAAACTTAGAAACCGAACTGAAACAACCTTTAAATACCGATCGTTCAACCATTGTAGATAGCACAATTATCTTAGGCCTATTGGCAAATATCAACACTGGTTTTGAAATAGCCGTTAATCCGTCGTTATCATATATTATTTACGATCTGTTTCTATTATTATCAACTTATGATTAACACTGTAGCTAAGACATGAATTATCTAAAACTGTCATTAATTAGTTTCCTAACACTTTGCTCGGTTATAACTACCTGTGCAGAAGCGTTGCATGATGGACTACAGTATTGGAAAACAACCACCCCTGCCCAGCAAAATGTGCAAATATTAAAAGTAGATCCCGCCCGTTTACGTATCATTGCCGCGCATGCCAACGGCAAGGCATTAGGAAGAGAATCGATAGCAACCATTGCAAAACGGTATCATGCAATTGCTGCCATCAATGGGGGTTTTTTTAAAAGTGGCGAGATAGGGGATGGATTACCCGCTGGGATCTTAAAAATCCGCAACCAATGGTATGGAGTCGCTTACCGTTCACGAGCTGCTATTGGCTGGTCTAGCCAATTACAGATCCCCTTAATCGATTGTGTGCAGACAAAAACCACGATTTATCTTAACCATCAGAAATTCCCTTTACATGCCGTTAATCAACCTGGCTCGGTGAAAAAAGCGATTTTATATACCGAGGCTTATGGTAAATATGCCGGCTCCCTGCTAGGGGGGTATGACATTGTTATCCAAGATCACAAAATTATAAAGCTGGTCGCTTCCGGCCATACGCCTATTCCCAAAGGCGGATATATCTATTCTATAGGCGCCAAAGTTCAGTATCCCCGCCAATCATTGGATCTCGGCAATCCTGCCACCGTTAACATTGTAGTAATTCCACAATTGTTAAAAGAACATTATTTAGCCTGGCAATTGGTAGATAATATTATTGGCGGTTCTCCTTTATTAATATACCGTGGCAAAATTGTTCAGGATCATTCTATGGAACGTTTACGTTCATTTTTTGTGGTAGGGCGTCATGCGAGAACCGCCGTCGGTATTTTACCAAACGGTCATTGGATATTGGCTGTGGCAGAGCAAAATATTCTCAATGGAAGTCCAGGCATGACCATCGCAGAGCTGGCCATTTTTATGAAAAATTTAGGGTGTGAGTACGCGCTTAATTTAGATGGGGGTAGCTCTTCCGCTTTATATCTCGATAATAGCATTACCCATAACCGACAAGTCCCTAAAGACGAAGGCTATGAAGACTGGCATTTACGTCCCATTTCGGATGCACTTCTAATCTTACCCCAAGACAAATAATGGAGAAGTGTTGTTAGCCTATTCATTGCTTGCTTTCAGGGTGGATAATTAAGATAATAAAGTATGAATAAAACCGCCCCCCCTGCAAAAGGTCTTTCTATTTATTCCTTTTCAAAAAAAGTTCTAAGGCCCTTTCACTGGCATATGGTTGCATTTTTAATCGTTGGGCTTGTTTGGGCGATCGATCTCTCTTTCCGTCCTTATTTAATTAAAATTATTTTAGACAGACTAGAAAAATATCCGGCTATTGAGGCTTTTCAACACTTAAGCGTGCCTGCTTATGTCTATGTAGGAATGTCTTTACTGATTGTCATTAATTTTCGTTGTTACGACATTATTCGGCTAAAATTTATTATTCCCTTAAAAAAACACATCACCCAACAAATGGTTGATCACATGATGGGCCATAGTCACGACTATTACCAGAACAATTTTGCCGGTTCACTTTCGAATAAAATCAATGATGTGGTGCAAGGGATCACCCAGATGATTAGTATTATATCGGAACAGTTTTTTAGCAACAGTCTAGCCCTGTTAGTCGCTATATTTACCTTATGGCAAGTGGATATTAAATTTGCATTGGCTATGATGGTTTGGATTTTTATTTTTTTAACGGTATCGATAACCGTTGGAAAAAAATCCTCCCTTTTATCTGATACTGCTTCTGAAATTCGTTCTACTCTCACCGGGCAAGTGGTCGACATTCTAACCAATATGATGTCCATTAGGACCTTTGTTGGGCATCGTTATGAAAATAAAAAGCTGAATACGACCTTGGATAAGGTGGTGGCGGCCGAGCAAACAATGGCTTGGTATTTTTTTAAAATCTGGACCTTCCAAGGCAGTTCTTTTATTATCATGCAAGCGCTTTCCTTATGGCTTCTCATACAAGGTCGCAAAAATGGCGTTATTACAACGGGGGACTTTGCCCTGGTATTAACTTTAAATATTTATATTATTGATTGTATGTGGAATATGTCCACGATGATCTCCCTTTTTACCGAACACTATGGCAAGGTCGTTCAAGGCCTGCGGATCACAACCCAACCCCATACCATTCAAAATTTGCCCAATGCCTCTGAACTACGCGTTCATTCAGGCACTATTCAATTTGATCAGGTAACTTTTCAATATAAACAGGCTAAACCTTTATTTATCGATAAATCTATTACGATAAAAGCCGGGACAAAAATAGGCCTGGTTGGTTTTTCAGGGAGTGGAAAAACGACTTTTGTAAACCTTATCTTGCGTTTATTTGATATACAATCGGGTAGAATTTTAATTGACAATCAAGACATTGCTACTGTTACCCAAGAAAGTTTACGGGCATCCATTGCGATTATTCCACAAGATCCTTCGCTTTTTCATCGTAGCCTATGGGAAAACATTCGGTATGGTAAAATAAATGCAACCGATGAAGAAGTCATAGAAGCGGCTAAAAAAGCACATGCACATGAATTTATTACCTCCATTCCAGATGGCTATAACGCTTTAGTCGGGGAAAGAGGGATTAAATTGTCTGGCGGTCAAAGACAACGGATCTCTATTGCGCGTGCTATCTTAAAAAATTCACCTATCCTTATTTTAGATGAAGCGACCAGTGCACTCGATTCAGTGACCGAACATTATATCCAAGACAGTTTACAAAATTTAATGCAAAATAAGACGGTAATTGTTATTGCGCATCGATTATCCACCTTGTTAAACTTAGATAGAATTTTAGTTTTTGATCAGGGAATGATTGTAGAAGAAGGAACGCATTTGGACTTAATTGCTAAAAATGGTCTGTATGCAAAACTTTGGGATTCGCAAGTGGGAGGATTTTTGCTAGACAATGCCAATGTCAAAGAAGAATAAACATAATGTTACTTACCCTTCAACGCAAAGGAAAAAATGTGTGGGTCTATGCCACTAAAAAAACAGGCAAAATTATCCTTTTGTTAAAATTAATTGTTATCCTCTTCCCTACTTTAGCTTACTCCCAACCGAACCTTAATAAAAATGCAAACATGTTAAATCCTTATGGCTTTGGTGTAATTCATCTAAGGGGTGTTTTTACACCGACTGAAAAAATATTTCTTAATTTTATTACAAACCATCCTAAAAGTACCGTAGCAGATATTGGTTCCGGCTATGGAGAATGGAGTGCGGGTGTAAAATATCCAGGAGAATGTTTTGAGATGGGTTTATTCTCAGAGGATTTTAGAAGAAGGATCCGGAATTTTTACCATTTTTTAACGCCTAAGACATTGATCAATATTGCAAAAAGTAAAGGCTTTATTATCGAAATTGCTAAGCAAGAAGAAACTTCAATTGTGTTGATCGCTAATAAGCCTTAATTTTTTAAATCATTCAGTCAGAAAATTTGAGTGAACGATTTTTATAATTCACTCGTTCTAATGACTCTTGCAACTTTATCTAACACGCCATTAATAAATTTATGGCTATCCGGTGATCCAAAAGTTTTGGCTAATTCTAAACCTTCATTAATAATTACTCGATAAGGAATATCTAAGCGTTCTTTTAATTCAAAAATAGAAATTCTCAAAATGGTTAATTCAATAGGGCCTAGATCTTCTAGTTTACGCGTTAAAAATGGCAGCATAATTACTTCTATACTTTCTACCTGCGTAGGAATTTGATGCAACAAAATTTTAAAATATTCTTGATCAAAATTATCTTCTGCATGTTCTAATAAAATATAGGTTTCCACATCATGTAAAGGGTTATCGGATAACATCCATCCATATAATGCCTGTAAAGCATAACGACGGGCTTTCCTTCGTCCGGAAAATGGAGATGGTTTATTCATAATTGCTTTCACTTGATTTTTTTAAACGTACAATTTCGTCTTGAAACTCATTAATGTCTTGAAAACGCCGGTACACTGATGCAAATCGAATGTAAGCAATTTCATCTAACGCTTTGAGTTCTGCCATTACCCATTCGCCTAGAACCGCTGTTTCAATTTCACGTTCGCCGGATGCCCGTAAACGACTTAAGATATGATTCACGGCTACATCGACTTGTTCTGCGCGAATCGCTCTTTTTTCTAAAGCACGTAAAAGGCCCGAACGTAATTTTTCTTCTCTAAATTGAACGCAACTTCCATCTCGTTTTATTAATCGAGGTAAAGAAAGCTCAATGGTTTCATAGGTGGTAAAACGCTCTTCACAGCTAATGCATTCGCGACGACGCCTGACTTGCTCGCCCTCTCCGACTAAACGAGAGTCAATCACTTTGGTATCATCGGCTTTACAAAATGGGCACTGCATTATTGATACACCGGGAATCGTTGGCAGAGTGTTAACACCTCGGATCTCACTTTTGCAACCATCGTTTCATCAGATATATTATCTAATATGGCACATAGCCATGCTGCCAGCATTTTAACTTCTGTTTCTTTGAACCCGCGCGTTGTTATCGCCGGGGTGCCTATTCGAATGCCACTGGTGACAAAAGGCGAACAGGGATCGTTTGGCACAGTATTTTTATTGACGGTAATATGCGCACGTCCTAAAACATCTTCTGCATCTTTCCCGGTCATATTTTTATTCACCAGATCGACCAAAAACAGGTGATTATCCGTACCATTAGATACCACATGATATCCGCAATTCATTATTTCTTTTGCAAACAGCCGTGCATTAACAATCGTCTGCTGTTGATAAAGCTTAAATTCAGGTGCTAATGCTTCTTTAAATGCTACCGCCTTTGCAGCAATCACATGCATTAAAGGGCCGCCTTGAGTCCCTGGAAAAATAACCGAATTTAATTTTTTTTCAATATCGGGATTATGCCTTGCCAAAATTAACCCACCCCTTGGCCCCCGTAATGTTTTATGCGTGGTTGATGTTGTTACATCGGCAATTAAAACAGGAGAAGGATAAAGGCCAGTCGCAACAAGGCCTGCAACATGTGCCATATCGGCGACCAAATAGGCGCCTACTGCATCTGCGATATCTCTAAACCGTTGCCAATCGACAATACGGGAATACGCAGAAAAGCCTGCAATAATCATTTTAGGGCGATGGGCTTTTGCGAGACTTTCGACTTCTTTGTAATCGATTTCACCCGTCTTCGCATCGGTTCCATACTGCACCGCATGATACAGTTTGCCCGAAAAATTCACCGACGAACCGTGGGTTAGATGTCCGCCATGTGCCAGACTCATTCCTAATATGGTGTCGCCGGGTTTGATTAACGCCATATACACCGCCGCATTCGCTTGAGAGCCAGAATGGGGTTGTACATTGGCATAGGCTGCGCCAAATAAGGTTTTAGCACGTTCAATGGCAAGCTCTTCAGCAATATCTACGTATTCACAGCCACCGTAATAGCGTTTGTTAGGATAGCCTTCGGCATATTTATTGGTCAGAACCGATCCCTGGGCCTCTAATACTCGGGGCGTTACATAATTTTCAGAGGCAATCAATTCGATATGATCTTCCTGCCGTTGTTGCTCACCGACAATTGCTGCCCAAAGCGCTTCATCATAATCGGCAATTTTCATGTCGTGGGTATACATCTCTTTCACCTGGCCCCTGATAAGTCATCGGCTATTCTACCTTAATAGTTGTCCATTCGGATAGCTAATTTAGATAGGCTTTATAATCGCGAGGGTTTTAAAAAGAAATCCATTCATGAGACCAGAGATCTAACGCTCCGGTGCCATGAATGGATATAGCCAGGCCGTGCTTGTAGAATTTACGGTTTTATCTTTACCGTCGATTCTACGCGCTTAACGCCATTAACTGATTTTGCTAATTTTTCTGCATTCTCCGATTGTGCTGCGCTATCCGCAATGCCCGTTAGGTAAACAACACCATCTTTGGTTTCCGCGTGAATGCCAGTCACTGAAATAGGGTTATCTCCAAACAGTTTTTCTCTCACGAACGCCCCCTTAACTTTGGCGGTTATCATGGAATCGGCAATGGGATGATGACTCATTTGCACACTCAGCTTAGATGCATCGACATCGATAACCCCTTCCGTAGAAGCGGCAATTTCAATAGCAGCATGTGCTTCGCTATCGGTGTCCACATCCCCTGAAAGAAAAACAACACCGGCTTTGGTTTCCACACCAATATTGCGCGCTGAAGTGGCTTTATCGGCCACCATCTTTGCCTTGATCTTAGTCGTAATAACGGAATCATCAACCGCTACCTTGGTATCGGAAGCTGCGGATTTAACCTCAGTGGTTACGGATTGTATATCGGCAGAAAACGCTGGGAAATTACCCAGTGTTACTACCATGACTGAAGACGCTAGAACTATGTTTTTAACTAACTTCATAAATGCACTCCTCTAGGTAAACTCCCTTTATACTAACACTAAAATATTTATACATAACAAGCTTTTATTTCTCAATCTCTTAATTTGGTGCTGGAGCAGGTGTCCTGGACGCCGCAGCAGGCGAATAACATGGTGTATCGTACACGGGGGTGCTGCTTGTACAGCACCCCATAGTAGTAGTCCATACATAACCCGCCCGACAAATTGCGGTACAAGTACTACCATTCCAATTAGTACCGCTAGGACATGCACAGGCGCTACCATTCCATGTTTGGCCACCGGGGCAGGTTATTACGCAAGTACTACCATTCCAATTAGTCCCTCTAGGACATGCACAGGCGCTACCATTCCATGTTTGGCCACCGCTGCAGGTTATGCAAGTACTACCATTCCAATTAGTCCCTCTAGGACATACGCAGGCGCTACCATTCCATGTTCTGCCACCGGTGCAGGTTATTGCGCAAGTACTACCATTCCAATTACTACCACTAGGGCATGCGCAGGCGCTACCATTCCATGTTTGGCCACCGGTGCAAGTTATGCAAGTACTACCATTCCAATTACTACCACTAGGGCATGCGCAAATACTACCATTCCAGGTTTGGCCACCGGTGCAGGTTATGCAAGCACTACCATTCCAATTACCACCAGTAGGGCATGCGCAAGCGCTACCATTCCAGGTTTGGCCACCGGTGCAGGTTATGCAAGTACTACCATTCCAATTACTACCACTAGGGCATGTGCAAACACTACCGTTCCATGTTTGGCCACCGGTGCAAGTTGGCGATACAATATTCGAGGGGGAAGCTGCTACGCACGTTGACGTTTGGCTCACTTGAATTAAGCCTGTTTTCGCCACAGTAATACAATAAGGTTGAGTGCTTGCCGTAGGCGCTATGGTAATTGAATGGGCACTATCTGAAAAACCATTGGATTTAAAAGGGATACACGAGCTAGGACTAACGCTAACATTTAATCCATTCGCCGGTTTAAACACTTGTATAGTATTGGTGGCACTTGCAATCTGAAAACCAAATTCCCAATTATTAGCGCTTGTATTCGGGGTAGCTCCATCTGATTGTAATCCACAGACTTGTACTGTTTTATTCTCGTTTGTCGCCGCGGTTTTCGCGGCATTTAATGCCGATAAAACCTGAGACATAAGATTTTTAGAACTACTATTGGCCATCATGGTTCTGGCGGTAGGAACGGCTATGGCTGCGGTGATACCGGTAATCGCAACGACTATCATCACTTCTATGAGTGTAAAACCCAATTGCTTTATCAGTTTTTTTACCGTAGCCATCTCAGAAAATCCTTTTACAGTAACCATCCCTTTCTTATAGCTTAATTTTAGACAATTACCAGTTATGCTCCTTGCTGCCGTTGTCGCAATACCTCATACAAACACACACCGGTTGCAACAGAAACATTTAGGCTTTCCACCATTCCCTGCATGGGAATATGCATTAATACATCACAATGTTCTTCCGTTAATCGACGCAAACCCTTCCCTTCCGCCCCTAACACAATGGCAATCGGTCCTTGCAAATTAATTTGATATAAGGATTGAGTCGTATTCAGGCTGGTGCCCATCACCCAAACGCCTAAGCTTTTTAATTGTTCTAAGGTACGGACCATATTCACCACCGTCACGACCGGAACGGTTTCTGCAGCACCGGAGGCAACTTTTCGAACCAAAGGCGTTAAGGAGGCGGATCGATCTTTCGGAATAATCACGGCGGTTACCCCCACAGCATCGGCAGTGCGCAAACAAGCACCCAAATTATGCGGATCTTGCACGCCATCTAACACTAAAAACAAAGGAGATGTCGTACCATTTGTGAGCAATTCGGGCAAATCATTTTCTGTCAGCAGTGGCTGCGATCGGATTTTTGCTGCTACCCCTTGATGGTTCATGTCTGGCAACCAGACATCCAATTGTTTTTTTTGCACCCGTTGTGCAACCACGCCAAGCTGGCTAGCCAGGGCGGAGATATCGAGTACCCGCTTATCTTCACGATTTTCAACGATGAAAAGCTCCAAAATGTGATCAGGCTTTGCAGCTAATATCTGCTGAACAACATGAATTCCATAAACTAGATCATCTCTCATCGCTGTACTCTATGTTTTACGTTTACGTTTATTTTTAGAAGGTTTTTTAGCAGGTTTTGCTTTTCTTTTTTCATTTTTCTCACCTGCGGGCTTATCAGAACCGATTAATTCAAAATCAATTTTCCGATCATCGATATCCACTTTACTCACGCGAACCTTCACACTATCGCCTAATTTATATTCGATCCCTGAACGTTCCCCCACCAAACGATGATGGACGTTATCAAAATAATAATAATCATTCCGAAGGCTTGTGACATGCACCAGACCGTCAATATAGATATCTTTTAATTCGACAAAAAAACCAAAGCGGGTAACCCCTGAAATAATCCCTTCGCGATCTTCGCCAATATGTTTTTTCACATACTCACATTTTAGCCAACGTACAACATCCCGTGTCGCGTCATCCGCTCGACGTTCTGTCATAGAGGTGCGTTCCCCTAGAGAGTCAAGTGCAGCTTGAAATTCTTCCGATTTAGCAGCTGCGATTCTTTCTTCCGTCCACTCGCCCCTTAATACAGCGCGAATTTGTCGATGAACCCATAAATCGGGATAACGACGAATCGGAGACGTAAAATGACAATAGGCAGGATACGCTAAGCCAAAATGTCCAAGATTATCTTTGGAATATACCGCCTGACTTAAAGAACGTAACAATATAGTCTGGATAATATTGGCATCCGGTCGATTTTGTACCGAGCTTAACAGTGTTGCATAATCCAAAGGCTTCGGCTCTTTTCCACCCCCTAAAGGGAGACCCAATTCATTTAAAAATGTTTTCAGATCAGCAAGCTTTTCTTGTGGAGGGCCCTCATGGTTTCGATAGAGGGCAGGCATTTTGTGTTTTTTCAAAAACCGTGCGCTTGCCACATTGGCACACAGCATACATTCCTCAATCAGCCGATGCGCATCATTGCGTTGTACAGGCTCTATACGATTAATTTTCCCAGCCTCATCAAAAATAATCCGCGTTTCGATGGTTTCAAATTCAATCGCGCCCCGCTGTTCTCTTTCTTGTTTTAAAACATGATAGAGCCTAAATAAGGCCTGTAGATGCGGTAAAATCTCGTTATATTGTTCCTTTAATTTTTCATTCGCATCTGCCACAAGCAAAGCGGCAACTTTGGTATAGGTTAGGCGTGCGTGAGATTTCATCAGCCCTTCATGAAATTCATAGCGCGTGATTACTCCTAAAGCACTGATCGTCATAATACAGACCATGCAAAGCCTTTCGACTTCTGGATTTAAAGAGCACAAACCATTCGATAACACTTCGGGTAACATGGGAATGACTTTGCCTGGAAAGTACACAGAATTCCCACGTTCTTGCGCTTCTTTATCTAATGCAGTGTTCGGTTTTACATAATGACTGACATCGGCAATCGCCACATATAATGTAAAACTACCGTTTTTATTTTCTTTGCAAAAAACGGCATCATCAAAATCTTTCGCATCTTCGCCATCAATAGTCACCAAAGGAAGATTGCGTATATCCAAACGATTAGACTTTGCTTCTAACGGAATTTCTTCCCGTAAAAAACTGATCTCTTCTAAAACGCTTTCAGGCCAAACATGGGGCAGACCATAGGCATGAGACGCGGCTTGTATTTCTATTCCTGGCGTATTTTCCGAACCCAGCACTTCTATCACTTGACCAATCGGCTCTGCCCAACGCAAAGGCTGACTGATCAGTTCCACAACCACAATATGTGCATCTAATGCGCCATTTTCTTTGCCGGTTGGAATTAAAATGTTTTGCACCACCTCTTTCCCATGCGGGATCACATAACAAAACCCGCCTTCTTGTACAAAGCGCCCGGTAAATATCACACGTTGTTGTTCAAGGATCTCTATCAGCCGACCCATACGAGGTGCTTCTTCCGGAATATCAATGACCGAAATAATCACCCGATTCCCGTTATAAACCGCCCGCGCATCGTCTATGTTCAATAAAATCCGACTGCTGCCATCTTTAGGGACTACCCAAGTCTTGGCTATTTTACCGCGTTCACTCATGACAGTACCTTCGATTAAGATCCTGCCACCCGCCGGCCAAAAATATCCGCCTCTTAAACGTTCTAACTGTTCGTCTCGAATCATAGCCTTGATACGACGATATAAGGCTTCTTGGGCCTCTTCATCCTCTAAGCCTAATTCCGTAGAAAGTTCCAAATACGTCGCAGGTTTAGCGCGTTGTTTTAGGTAGTCCGCAATAAATTCTCGACTCGGGATCGGGCGTTCATATTTAGCCGCTTCTCGGTCTGCATGCGGATCATTTTTGCTTGTTTTCTTACTCATAATTCCTATAGTACCATTGACAATGTGTTAAAGTCTCGGTAGATTTTGTATCACATCCGCCGAGGTGGTGAAATTGGTAGACACGCAAGCTTCAGGTGCTTGTGGAGGAAACTCTGTGGAGGTTCAAGTCCTCTCCTCGGCACTCTTTATCGCTTAAGCCTGCTTACTCTTTCATTCCACTGTTTCTAAAATATTTGAAAAAATCACTGTCTGGTTTTAACACCATAACATCTTGTTTATTTTGAAATACATTTTTATACGCTTCTAAACTTCTATAAAATTTATAAAATTCAGGCGCTTGATTAAAGCTATTGGCATACACTTCAGCCGCTTTTGCATCCCCTTCTCCGCGTAACCTTTCAGCCTCTTTTTGCGCTTCGGCAATCTCAACCCTTGCCTTTCTATCGGCATTCGAACGCAGAATAGCAGCTTTCGATTCTCCACTGGCTCTATAGCCCACTGCAATTCGTTTACGTTCACTGTTCATTCGCGCAAATACTTTATCATTGACTTCGGCCGGAAATTCTATCCGATTCACCCGAACATCCACAATTTCCATGCCATATCCGTTAATACTTTCATTTGCCCGTATTTTAATCTTCTCCATTAAGTCCTTACGTTCTTCGGATACCACATTTTGCAAAGTGCGCTGCCCAAATTCTGCATGCAAAATCCCTTTCACATTTTGTCGCAATAATTGCTCAGCCCGATCACTGCCATCCAGATCGTCGCTCGCCCCATAAGTGGTATTATAAAATAATGCAAAATCCTCAATGCGCCATTGCACAAAGAGGTCAACCAATAAAGCTTCTTTCTCTTTGGTCACAATTCGCTCAGAAGGCACTTCTGCCATTTTAAGACGCGCATCAAAAATGTGAGCCTCATCTATTAACGGCAATTTCCAATGAAGGCCAGGACCTAAAACCTTTATTTTGCCTGCCTGGTTATGCCGTAATTTGCCTAAACGCGAAATAATTGCCCGTTCAGATTCATACACGGTAAATGCCGTTAAGCCGAATAAAACCAATACAATTAAAATACCTGTCAATATCGATGAAAATTGTTTTATCATTGGCTTCTCTCCTTTTGGTCCGGAACAGCAAGCGGCATTGGCTCTTTAGGCATTGGTGTAATCGTCGATGGCTCGCCAGTCGATTTTTCTTCCAAGCGCGTGTCCGCCATTAAGCGATCCAGTGGTAAATAAATAAGATTATTTCCAGCACCTGCGTCCACCACAATTTTACGGGTTTTCGTGAGCACCTGTTCAATGGCATCTATATACATTCGTGTCTGCAGAACTTTGGGGGATTTTACAAACTGAGGCAATACTAAATTGAATCGCTGTACATTTCCTTCTGCAATTAAAATTGTCTCTTCTTTATAGCCTAATGCTTCATTTTTTAAACGTTCCGCTGTCCCTTTTGCTCTAGGGAGTATTTCATTTTCATAGGCTTTGGCTTGATTGACCAAACGTTCTTCATCGGCGATCGCTTTGATCACTTCATCAAAGGCTGCTTGTACCTCTTGAGGCTGTTTTGCAAATTGCATAGCCACTTCTAATACCGATATGCCTGTATCATAATTTTTTAAGGTTTCGCGGATCTGTTCTTTGATCGCCGTCGCAATTTCAGAACGCTTTTGCGTTAACACTTCATCCATGGTGAATTGGCCAATCACATGACGGAGCGCGCTTTCTGCGGATTGACTCAAACTACGCGTAGGGTTCACGACATTAAATAAATAAGACCGTACATCATTGTTCAGTGCACCAATCCTATATTGTACCGCAACCCCTATTGACACAATATTGCCATCTTTGGTGAGTACCAAGCCACTGTGGTCACTGGTGGAAACTTGCTCGATATTGACAATTTCTTTAGATTCAATCATCGGGGGTAACCAATGGAGTCCAGGCCCCGTCGTACGAACATATTTTCCAAAGCGCGTCACCACAGCACGCTCTGCAGGTTGCACAATATAGCTTCCAGACGCAGCATAATATAGCGTTAGAACGATTGCCCCCAGGATTAACCAAGCAGGCTGAGGCTCACCGATTCCCGCGCCCGTTCTGGGGCTACGCATGCCAAAAAACCCTTTTTTTATTTTCTGATGCAGGTTACGCAAAATTTGATCGAGATCGGGAGGACCTTGATCTCCATTTTTCCGCCCACGCGGACTATTCCCTTCTCCACCGGGTTTATTCCAAATCATAGGGAGATGAAATTTCTTATGCCTGCGAATAAATTTTTTCATGTGTTTGCCTGCTTCCAATTGATTGCTAATTCTGGATCTTCTAGACACAACTGCTCCCATGTACGCCGAGGCAACCGAATATTGATTTTCCAACCCCCATTCGGTTGAAGACATTCGTCTACCACAGCACCTCTCTCAAACAACCATGCGCGCTGGCGAGATTGATTAGGTAATAAACTAACTTCACCACTAATGATTTCCGTCTCTAAGCGTTCAACGATCGCTGCTTTTAGCTGATCGATCCCCGCCCCCGTGGTGGCGGATATAAACACTTTACGAATAATGCCTGATCCATCCCGCATGATGTGCGGCAACACTTCGGGTGCCAAATCAATTTTATTGTAAACTTCAATGCTCGGGACCGCCAGCGCTCCTATTTCCGCTAGCACATCGTTCACATGTTTAATATGCGCTTCTCGTAACTCGTCTTGGCTATCAATAATAAGTAACAGTAAATCGGCATCTTGCGTTTCTTCTAGTGTAGCGCTAAATGCTTCGACTAGATTGTGGGGCAATTGTTGAATAAAGCCCACCGTATCCGCACAAACCCCTTTGCCCAATACGGGTAATTCTACCGTCCGCAAGGTGGGATCTAAGGTGGCAAATAATTGATCCGCCACAAAAACGTCAGCCCCCGTTAATGCATTAAATAACGTCGATTTTCCTGCATTGGTATAGCCTACCAAGGATATCATCGGTAATGCAGCCTTCTGGCGCGCACGCCGCCCCGCGCCCCTTTGTTTTCGAACTTTTTCAAGCTTTAGCTGAATGTGTTTAATGCGTGCTTTAATTAAGCGTCGATCAACTTCTAACTGAGTTTCCCCTGGCCCTCTCAGGCCAATGCCGCCTTTTTGGCGTTCTAAATGTGTCCATCCTCGAACCAGCCGTGAGACATGATGTTTTAGCTGTGCAACTTCGACTTGTAGCTTTCCTTCATAGGTACGTGCTCTTTTGGCAAAAATATCTAAAATAAGGCCTGTGCGATCGAGCACTCGACATTTTAAAGCACGTTCCAAATTTCTTTCTTGGGCAGGCGTTAACGATTGATCGACTAAAACCAGATCGGCTTTGTTTGCTAAAATGATTTGCTCTAGCTCTTGAACCTTACCACTCCCCATACAATATTTAGCATCAGGAGAGTCTCGAGTCGTAGAAATATCGCCAACAATTTCGGCGCCGGCGGCTAAAGAAAGTTCTTGGAATTCTTGTGGGGAGGGCGTGTAGGATGAGTTTCGCAGTTGGAGGTGGACTAAAACAACCCGCTCACCTCCCTCTGGCCGTTCAATCAATTATATATTCCCCAGCTCTTCTTCTATCACATCTTCGGTTACAAATTCATCTTCGTTAGATTGTAGGCCAGGTGCCAATTTAACATTACGAGTAGGAACCACCGTAGAAATTGCGTGTTTATAGACCATTTGGCTAACACTATTTTTGAGAAGGACAACAAATTGATCAAAAGATTCAATATGGCCTTGAAGTTTGATTCCGTTGACTAAGTAAATTGCAACAGGTATTCTTTCTTTTCGCAGCGCATTTAGAAATGGGTCTTGTAGTGTTTGCCCTTTAGACATATTGATATTCTCCATTTTTGTATTTTATGGGTATTTTAACCCCTAAACTCCTCTTTAAGAGACGCAGTGTAGCACGGTATTCAGAGAAGCTAAATGGTTATTTAACAACCACATAACATCCGACATACCCCTTAACCAAGTTAGCTGACGCTTGGCTAATTGTCGGGTTGCAGCAATGGCTTTTTCTGTCATTTCATTGTACGTATAATGCCCTTCTAAATAGCCCCATACTTGCCGATAACCAACGGCTCGCATAGCGGGCATCTCGATGTCTAGATCCCCTCTTTTAAATAATCTTTCCACCTCCGCTACCAAGCCTTGCTCTAACATGGTTCGAAAACGTTGTTCAATGCTTTGGTGCAAATCAGAACGGTTTTCTGGGGCCAATGCAAACGCATGGATATCATACTGTTCTATCGATACTGGACGTCGCGGATCCAAACATTCATCCTTGATGATAGGCAAGTCTATGGATTTATCTTTAAAAAAAGAAGACATAGGCCTGCCGGTAATTTCATACACTTCCAACGCACGCTGAATGCGCTGAGGATCATTGGGATGAATGCGCTGCGCACTTTTGGGATCGATTTCACGTAACCGCTGATGCATCGCCGCCCAACCGATGACGCTGGCATTTTCTAATAATTCGGCGCGCACATCTTTATCGGCCGCTGGCAAAGGCGATAAACCTTGCTGTAACGCTTTAAAATATAAGAAGGTGCCACCCACCAATAGGGGGATACAGCCGCGCTCCGTGATTTGTTGCATTAGGGCTAAAGCATCCTTAGCAAATTGCGCTGCTGAATATGTCTCTATCGGGTCTCGGATATCAACCAGATGATGCGGAACGGATAATAATTCTTCAGGGGTGGGTTTACCCGTGCCAATATTCATCCCGGTATACACCATCGCAGAATCAACACTAATAATTTCAACTGGCAGTTTTTGGGCTAATTCAAGTGCCAGCGCTGTTTTTCCAGCCGCCGTTGGCCCCATTAAAAAAATAGCCGGTTTTTTTTTCATCATATTATTTTCATACAATTCATCGTTGGGTTGGCATTTAAAAATCGTATCATTTCTATTCACGATACGTTTTAAAGCCATTACAAGCCTGATAAGTCGGCATAATTTCCATATAATCCACATTAACGTGCCAAGGAGATCCCACACAATATAATATCGCATTGGCAATATCTTCTGCACGGAGCGCTTTTGTACCCGCATAAACCCCATTCGCCCTTTCTACATCTCCTTTAAACCTTACCAAGGAAAATTCCGTTTCGACTGCCCCCGGGGCAATGTTGGTAACCCGGATCTTTTTTCCAAGCAAGTCAATGCGTAAATTTCTGCTAAATTGTTTGACGAAGGCTTTGGTCGCGCCATAGACATTGCCACCTGCATAGGCAACTTCTCCTGCGATGGAACCCATATTAATGATATGCCCTTTATTGCGTTCTATCATGTTAGGCAACACCGCATGCGTACAGTGTAAAAGACCTTGAATATTGGTTTGGATCATTTGATTAAAATCATCCACATCATATGTTTCAAAGCTTTCTAACCCTAATGCAATGCCTGCATTGTTCACTAAAACATCGATAGGCTGATTTTGTAAAGCCTCCAAAACCGCTTTGCGATCATTCACATCGACCACGGCAATTTTTACATCATTTTGTAATTCATTGCACAGATCTTGCAGGCGATCGGCACGTCTTCCAATTAATAACAGTGCGTAACCCTGTTGATGAAACAATTTAGCCGTAGCGGCCCCAATGCCTGCAGATGCTCCCGTAATGGCAACCAATCCTTTCATGCGCCACCTCCTCTTTTTTCATTTTCTAAGTATTTTTAAAAGCTTATTTAAAACAAAGCTCGCCGCAATGCTTCTATTGTGAATGTTTTACAAAATTGACTATATTCTTTGTTGCCTTTATTTACTTCCAAGCCTACTTCACGTAAAAATTCTTTCAAACCTTCATCGGATAATGGCTGATTTTTCACAATATACTCGGCAATATATTGAATGCTACCGTCCAGATCGGGTTTTGTAAACAATGTAGACAAGAATGTGTGTAAATCGTCTATTTTTGATCCCAATACCATAGGCACCGAACGAATCAATAATAAATTATTTCCACCCACGGTGACATCAAACCCTAAACGATCCCAATCGATTGCACCGCTATCTATATTGTCAATTTTACCCAAAATAATAGACTTTGGCATTAATAGCGATCGCTTGCTCGCCCCTTCCGCTTGATAGGCTGTTTTTAAGGCGTGTCGAATGAATACGCTTCTAGCCTTATAAACATCTACCACACTTACGGTATCCATATTTTGAACCCATACAATTTCCCCATTAAATACAGAGAGGGGACTTTTAAAAGATGTTTTTGAGCGAGTGCTTTCTGTCTTTTCAGGCTTTTCCTCGCTAAAGCTATCTCTTTCAATATCTAAAAATGAAAAATCGGTTTTTTGTTTGCTTCCACCGGATTCTGCAATGCCACCGCCTTCGCCCTTCTTCAATCCTTCTTGAATGGCATACGATAAAAAAGCATGTACAGTACGGGCTTCCCTAAATCGCACTTCATGTTTGGTTGGGTGCACATTGACATCGACTGCCGCCGGATCAAGCTCAAAATACAATACATAGGCAGGATAACGGCCAGGCTCACAGATATCTTGGTATGCCTGGCGTACCGCGTGCATCACGACTTTATCGCGAACAATTCGACCATTGACATAAAAATATTGTACATCGGCCTGTGCGCGTAACGCTTTTTTTGAACCTAACCAGCCCTTCAAGGTTAATCCATTGGCTTCTGCTTCTAGATAATAGGATCCATCTACAAAACTTTGGCCACACACAGCGGCTACACGTCGCGTATGGGCCTCTAAGGTGCGGCAAACCGCTAAGCGCTTCTGGATCCCTTCTCCGCGCTGAAATTTAAAGGCTATTTCGGGCTGGCTTAGGGCAATGCGTTTGAATACTTCTTCTATATAGGTATTTTCGGTTTTTTCTGAACGCAGAAATTTACGCCTTGCCGGGGTATTGTAAAAAAGATCTCGAACCACAACCATCGAGCCTTTACGTTTAGGGACCGGTTTAAGATTGGGTGCGACATCGCGCCCTGCCAGACTAACAGACCAACCAAATTCTTGTTCCGGCACCCATGAGCTTAGTTCTAAACGCGAAACGGCACTAATACTGGCTAATGCTTCACCCCTAAAGCCAAAAGAGCCCACATTTTCTAAATCTGCAAGTGTTGCTATCTTGCTCGTCGCATGCGGCAGTATGGCCAGGGCTAAGTCTTCTTGGTAAATACCAACGCCATCATCTTGAACTTGAATTAAACCAATGCCGCCTTTTTCTATCGTAATGTCAATCTGCGTGCTTTTGGCATCAATACTATTTTCCAATAATTCCTTTAAAACCGAGGACGGTCGTTCGATCACTTCGCCTGCAGCAATTTGGTTGGCCAAAAGCGTGGGCAATTGTTGAATGCGTTTTCTATCGCTCATCATTTTTTCTTAAAGCCTTTTTTGAATGCAACACCGGATTCTGTTAGAAACTCTATGCTCAAGATCCTTCCTTCTGCCTCTTCATGGGTTGCTAAACACAATCTTATATCTGCTTCTGGTAAAAACCCTTCTCCTTTCATTGGCCACTCTATCAATACAATGGCAGAGTCCTCAAAATAATCTCGAATGCCAATAAATTCTAATTCCTCAGGATCAGATAAACGATAGAGATCGAAATGATAAATAGTGGCTGTTGGCAATGTATAGGTTTCGACTAAGGTATAGGTTGGGCTTTTGACGATACCTTCATGCCCCAATCCGTGTAAAAACCCTCGTACCAGCGTCGTTTTCCCAGCCCCCAGATCGCCTTCTAAAAAAACAACCAGGGGGGCTTTGGCAATGCCCGCCATTTTTTGGCCAATGACAAGGGTCGCCATTTCATCCGGCAGGTTAATGATTTCAGTTAATTTGGGCATCTGGATATCTCTATTTATCTCTATTAGGGAGTTAGGCAAAACCAAAGCCTAATTTACCATAAAAGACGCATAGGTAGATATTGCGAGTTTGTTGATTGGCTTATTTATTTGTCCGGGTTTCGACTTATGGCTCTTTATTCTTCATCCAGTGCTTTTACGCACAGCCATTACCCTAAACCCTTGTTTCTGCCCGCCCACTTAGGCTTTGCCTTAATGATTTTATGGTAAATGGGACACTTTTTGTGATGTGCACCCTGTAAAAAACCGATACTCATCAAAAATTCGTTCACAATCTCTCCACCCGTAAAACGAAAAGTTGTTTTAAATAGTTTAACCCATTCCTCTTTTGTCTTCGGATGTTGTTGGTTAAGCCATTCTCCGAATGAGCCAAATTCCTTTTGTAACTGAAGAATAACTTTTGCATTTTCAATTGCAGCATTAATTTTCAAACGGTTACGGATAATCCCTGCATCTGACATTAATCGATTGTGATCCGTTTCCTTATACGCTGCAACTTTTTTGATATTAAATTCGCTGTAGGCTTTTCGAAAATTCACTTGCTTTTTAAGAATGGTAGTCCAACTTAAACCTGCTTGATTAATCTCTAGCACTAAGCGGCAAAAGAGTTCGTCATCTTCATGTATCGGAAACCCATAATGTTCATCGTGATAGGTTTTATGAAGTTCCCTTTTCTCGCCATCTAAATTATCTAATAAATCACAATAAGACATATTGGCACTCCAAGGCAAAATACAAGCTTTGGCAAGCAGGAAGGAACCAAAGATCCGACATAATACTGCTATCCGAGGGGTTTGGCCAAATTGACAGATTTAAAGTATCTCACGGCTTCCAGCTGTGCTCTATTTTATACAGCATGACGAAACTCATTCCCCTCGTATATTCATGAATAGCCACACACAATAGTAAGTACACGTCACTAACTAAGATAGTCCACTTTAATAGTGGGCAACTCCACTTTGGATCTATTGCTCATGATGCAAACGTAATACTTATAAAATAATGCACTGCGCCTTTTTGTTATCGGTATATAAATCTTTTATAGTTGTTTCTCCCTCAAAAATAAGCTCAGCAGTAAATGGGTGAGTTTTTAATTCATTCATTTTAGCTTCAGCTAAGACTGCCGCCATAATATCTGGAGTTACACTTATAGACAATGAAGAGTTGCCTTCGTTTAACCCCCCTGCTTGTAAAAGCTTAAGTGCCAAACTTGCACAACTTTCCGCACTACAGTTATTTAAAAGAAGATTACTGCCTAAAAGCGTCCAGCCTGATAAGTTGGCTTTGAAGAAGTTAAATTTGGCTTGTATTTCTTCAGCATTCAAGGTATATAAACAGATGGTTTTCTCAGCTTGACGTCCTTCCGCATGCACATCACCTGCAAGAGTAAAAAAATCATGTTCCCGAATTTCATAAAATTGCTGGATTTTGCCATTTGGCAACCCCATTGGCCAAAGACTAAAATAGGCGTTAGGAATCGCTGGAATATCGACAGAAACATGTCCAACATTTTCCCCACCGCTAAAACCTGACGTCCATATTCTGACCACAACTCTATTGTTTTCTAAGCCGTCATTTTGTTCTTGCGCCACTTCATTCATTGGTTTTTTACTAAAGAGTAAAGGCTTACTCGATGTTAACATACTAAATGCTCCTCATTTTAGAAAAACTTTTATGGATTAACGCGATAATTGTTGTTTCTATCAGACTTTTGAAGATTTTTAATAATTCTAGGTGGAATTGGAAGATAGTCAGCAGTATCTGCGTTAATGCCAGCCAACTTTAGATGTTTTTGGGCCCAGGTTACACAATTATCTCCTCCTACACCAAGCATGCTAAACATAGTTGGGTTACCATTTATTTCATCTACTGACTGTTTTTTTATCGCTGCCAGCATATCATCGACTTGTTCTTTCGGACATTTCCAATGGGCGTACTTACATCCATCTATTCCGTCAATGGTAAATTGTTCATTATTTCGAATTATTCCTCTTCCGAATAATAATGGAACGTTACGCCAAGGGCTAGGACTAGTAAAATGAGATTTTCTAATAAATATTTGTCCGTTCTCATCAACACCCTCAACTAATATATAAGCATGACATTTATTGTCCGAATGCGCTAAATAAACAATATACTGCTCTTTACTAATTAATTGATCTGGTGAAAATTTACTCTTGGCAATAACTTCCCCATAAAGTTCAGAGCTAAAATGTGTGCCTTTCAACAAATTTCTAATCTGCTGCCCTTCGTTAGGATCCTTTCTTCCCAACAGATTGCGTCCAACATTTATTAGGAGCTCACTTTTTCCTTGAGGCTTATTTTCAGCGCATTTCTTTATCTCAGCTAATGTCTCATAAGATTCAAGATTGTTGCCTTCCAAATTGAGAAACCTTAATTGAGTTGCTGCTAATACCCCGGCTATCCTCCGTGCACCTTTATCTCCAACATTATTGTAAGCAAGATTTATCTCTGTAAGATTGTTGTTGTCGCGCAATGCATGTTTAGCTAGTAGGCCTGCGCTTTCATTTCCTATACCATTATTACTTAATATTAAAGATTTTAATTTAGAAATCCGCTTTACCTCTTGCGCAAGGATTTCTACTTGTTCTTTGGTTAATTTACTATTATTCAAATCCAACACAGTAGTAGTAACCTTCATAAACTTATCTAGACTAGCGCTAATAGATGTGTATATTTTCTGTGATTGAGGTTCATGTTTAACGCTGTGGTTTGATAAATCTTTAGGCTTGAGGGTTGTTTTACAACTATTCGCCAACTTGGTAATAAATCTTCCGATCGCGATATGAATTTGAAACAAACCATCATCGTTTTTTAGATTATGAACTTTAGTTTCCAACACATCAATTTCTTGAAGAGGATTAAAGCCTTCATTCCATTTTTGCTTTTTTTTCGATGAATCAGGTTTTTTAGATCGTTTACCTTCTTCAGCTAAAATATCATTCAATGTGTAGATGCCTTCATGATTCTTTACACCAGCATGGTTAGATATGCTGAAAAGGTCGGCCGCGTGAACATCATCTGCGGAACCTCTAAAAAGATCTTGAGGAGAAGCTAGGATTAATTGTTTGACTTCATTTAATAAATTGAGAAGCTCAACTATCAGTTGCTCCTTTTCCTTAGAATGATTGTTGCTTTGACTCTCGGAGGCTGAATGCTCTTGTAGATCTATAGGAGTAGGGGGTTTCTTTAACTTGTAGGTTAAGAATAGTGATACTATAACACCTAACGATGCTATTCCTAAAATTTTAGTTTGTGGTCTTAGTCTACCATAATCATGTGCGCGAGTTTTACTTATAGCAGGATTTTCCAATTGGCCATTTTTAATATTGAAGGATTGTGGTAAAACATTTTTTTTCGAAACCGCATCGGCAGATTTATCTGAGATGCTCTTTTGAAACCTAAAAGCTAAATTATATAATTTCTGAAATCTCATATCGAACACTCCTATTAGTATTCTACTATGTTGTTTTGATAGCGATTAAATACTTGAAGGGCTTGAATTCTCGTCGCAACATTTTGCAACGCATGTTCTATAGCATTTTTATTTTTTATTGCTGTCTCCACTCAACAAAATGTTAGTAAGGACTCTAAGACCAATTGAAAATAATGCGCACTTGTTTTAAGCACTCATGATTTCAACACATTTATTAGAACATGACTAAAAAAAAGAAACAAGATTATGTCTGGGCTGGAGACTTAAAAGATGCAAAAAGGGTTATGGAACAACTACCCGGTTGGTTCGAGGGTTATAGTGAATGTGCATCCCATAAGGGGCTTAAAATGCGTTCGCAAAGACTGCTTTTAAAAAATGTAATCTGATCTAACGGTGGTCCGATTTAATAGGGGCAACTCCATAACCAATCATCCTCTAAAACAACAGTTCCAACAATTTTATTGGTGCAAGCATCTTCTGCATAATAATCTCCCTATCCTATACAATAATAGGTTATGGTTCCTTTTCTAAAAATCTTCCAGGGTTTCCCTTCTACCTTTTGTTTAAATTTTTGGTCTGCGCTAAAGATAAGCATTTTATCTAAAACCGACTTTTTTGTGGGATGTAAAATTGAATCATTTTCTTTGACTTTAAAATATTGCTCAAAACATGCAATGGATTTTAAGTCTTCTGGCGTTACAAATTTTCTCTTAATTCCTTTTGCCAAGATTTTCTCCTTATGTGTATTTGGCTAAATTATAATCAAATAAACTGATTGGTTTCATATTAGTTTTACAAAAAAAAACAAACACATCGATAACCCGCTTTTAATGCCTCAAAAAACGTAGGGCTTTGAAAGCCATCGAATAAAGACATTGACGATTGTAGTACGCCTCAATTTAATCAAATAGGTATAAATGGTCCGGCTCAAAGCGGTGCTACTCCAGGTTAAAAAAAGTTGATGTGGAAATTAATTATCAAAAACAAGGAATAGGCACCAATTTAATTCGAGTGGTTGTGGATACTATTGGACAGAAATTTCATGTTTCCTCAAAAGGTATAAAAGGGCAAACTTCCTTTTATTTGACCACTACAGGGGTGGCTTTGATAAAGAGCTGTCTATCTAAAATGATTATTTTAAATGAACAATGTATGATGGACGTCCCACCAATGACCCCAGTCAATTCTCCTAATAGCCACTATGGAGCGTGAAATTTTCTCGGTCTACGCGATTGTAACTGGACCCTTAAAAAAGATTCTGCGGATCAACTACATGCAGTCAATAAAGATTTTGTAAAAGAGTGTGATCTGGTCTAAAGGTGGTTCGGTTTAATAGGGGCAATTCCAGGCGATACCATTAATAATATTGTTAAATTGAATTCGGCAAGAAGCTCAAACTGAAATAAAGGTTGAGCTTCCGCAGAGTATAGTCGCTAATTAACAGTAAAATTACTTAAGCTATTGTTCATTTTTCTCTTCTGCAATTTGATAAATCTTGTGTATTTCGTTAGCGTCTACCGCCACCTTGAGTACTTTGCCGTTTTTTGTATATTGGTAATATGCTTCACCCATACGCCAAAGAATATCCACATTTTCGATAATAGCAATGCAACCCTTGTTTTTTATTTGCTTTCCATTAATTTCGGACATGTCGGCGCAATATGATTCAACTTCGATTGTCCTATTTGCCAGAGCGCCCAATTGAAGACCCCTAACAATTTTTGTTGAAAAAGTAGTAAAGCCACCTATAAATAAAATAAAGATTATTCCAAATATACTTACTGCGCCAAATCCTATGTATTTATTTGGAAATTCCCTCACAAGAAAAATGCTCACTCCTGAAGTCGCAACAATTATTCCAGCAAAGCATATCATACAGAATGTTTGATTAGATATTCCAAACAAATACAGAATAGACACAATACCCAGAAGCATTGCTATAGCAGAAACAAATGAAAACCCTATCAGCTTACACCAAGCAAACCATTGCTTTACAGCTGTAAATGAGGCTTCATCGTTGCCATTCTTCAACTTTTCAAATGTTACAGATAAAAACCAGCCTATAAACATTACACACAGCATTGCTATACAAGCATATAATGCAAATTTTTCACAATCAGTAATATAATATGCACAAAAAACCCCAAACCAAAGAAAGATAGAAATTAAGTAAAATAGAAATACACGGATTCTAAGCCACGCAAACTCTCTAGCTTTAGATTGCATGTCTATATTGATCTGGGAAACGTCTTGAAAATATTTCTTACCCGCAATTATTCCACATGTATCTTTAACAGACAGCAAAGTTTTCCATATTAGGGTAGGCACCACAAATATAGCGGAGGATAATCCAACCAACGCAAATAGCCCCACAAAAGATACAGCTAAGATTAAATAAGAGATAGAAATCAAGTTTTTAGTTGGTATAAAATGTATCGAGAACAAATAGCTTCCAACCATTAGAAAGCCAAAAGCAAAGACTAGAAAGGCTAGCACTTTATAATGACGCTCAGCTAACAAAACTAATTTATATAGTTTTTTAATTATTATACTTATGCTATCGAAGCCAGGGTTTTCCGTTTCCATTTTACATTCCTTAAATTATTGCGAATATTGTTTTTTAATGCGGCTAATTAACCGTCTAAAACTCGCAAATATGTGCCAGTTAAATCACATCTTTGGCTGCGGCTAATTAGAGATTTTCTCAATTAACAATGGTAATATATTTTCTTGCCTTGAAATATTTTATTTTCATAATTAACTTAACCCCGCTCATCAGGCATGGAGAAAAAATGAATAAATATTTTATGCCTATATTTCTTATAATGAGTCTTTCAGCCTGCGCCCCAAAGTTTTCAGTCGAATCTAAATATAGTGAATTTCGAAACACAAGCATCTGTCAAATGATAAATAATTGTGTAAAAAAGCATAATGTTACAGGATCGTTATTCTTCAATCTGCAGCATGACACGGAAGTAGCCCAAAAAAAATTAGTAGGTTCTCCTTATGTTTTGCAAATTGAAAATCGACAAGGCTTTATCCGTTTTAAAAATGATTCTCACCTTCGTTTATCGTTAACAAATGCAAGCGGCATTACGCAATCTTATCTTTTAAAAGTGACCATTTCGGATAGCCTCCACCACGAAAGCAAACATTCTAATCCCGGATATTTTTCGGGCAATGTATATGTGCCTGGCTACGTATCAACAACGGTTGATGATAGAGCGTATGTTTATTATAGTCTTTCGTTACCACAATTAAATGAAATCCTAGAGGCACGCTCGATTTACTTCGAATTAGAGACGACTGATCAAACCATTAAAGCGACCTTGTCTGAGGAAAACACAAAAATATCCAAGAATTTCAGTATAAATGTTTAAGCAACAACTTAAGATAATTTACTCATGAGTCAGCGCGCATGTTGCAAAGAAATGCGCGTTCTGGGTTAAAAAGATCCATGATTATGCCGCCTTAATAGGCTTAATATGCAATTTGGAAGCATTTTTTTTCGCAACTCATATGTCATAATAATGCTGCAAGTTTGGCCAAAATGCCATATCAGTATTCGGCAACAGGATAGATAACCTCAAAGCCATCTCCGGGCTAATACCCCCATGCCCGTTAAGCAGCCTAGATAAAGTGGTGCGATTTATTTGCAATTTATCAGCAGCTTCTGTTACAGATAAATTTGCACCATTAATAAGGATTTCATGCACTATTTTACCTGGATGCAATAGGCTACGTATAGGCACACTGTACTTTTCTTATTCAATGGTAATTTTAAGCTTGGCCATGATTAGTGCTCAAACGGTTCGGTCTATTAAAGTAGACTTCCGGGAATTTTTCTACGTCCACAAGGGCAAGCAACTCCGGTTCGATCCATTTAATAGCCTCAACAATATCTTGATGTTGCTGCGGCAAATCTTTCCAGTGCCAGATCGGCTCATAATGATAGATCCTATTTCTAAGCCGACGAATTCGATTAAACCTTTTTCTGATCAAATGAATTTTTCTGCTTTTGAGGCCTGGGAAAACTGCTCTCAACAGAGTTGGCCAAAATAATTGTTGATGCTCATAGCGTCGATCTAAAAGGCTACACCAAAACCCGAAGCTCAATTCCGCAATCAAATGGCCCGGATCTAGTTTGCCTATCTGCCTTAAAGCATGGGCTTGCTTTTGGATTTCCTTTTGCTCGATTGGATCAAGAAAAGGACTGTCCATTAACCAGTCCTTATCTCGATATCGATCTGCGACTGCCTCATAAATGGCATTTCTTAATCCAACTTCAATGACATGTAATAACGGGTATAATGATCCGCTGAGTAATATGTCCCAGCGATATAAATCGAGCGGGTTAGGTGTAAAACTTTTAGCATATGGGGTCTGGAACCCATGCAACCTTGTGAGTGATAATACCCGCCCTACCTTCTCTATCTCATCTTGTATTAGGCCCCCTTTTAAAGCTATACTTCAAATACAGTCCCTGGGCTATTCTTGCTTTTAGCAGAACCCGGGGTTTTTTTGCCTAAAAATCCAGCCTTTCTATCCTTTAAAATACTATACTTACAACCAGTTAATGTTAAGGGTGCCTTTTTGGCGCTATTTTTCTAATCGTATGTACGATTAGTGCGCTTTACACGCCTTATTTCTGGTAATATTCATTACCGATTGTCATTTACGGAAAAACACCTAACGGCAACAATCCGCAAACATTCTGCAATGAAAATTAAGGGTTTTTTATCCTTAAAAATTTAACATACAAAATAATAAGACACCCTATTTCGAAAAGCTTCGCAATGCTCTTTTGCAAATCTTTGCGGTTTCTTTTGTGTTGCTCTGTTTTTGCCATAATGCACAGTGTGCTTGCACCCAGTTGGGTTGCGATTTTGCGGCATCGTTTAGCCAATTAGAAACAGCATTTTGCACGTAATGGGAAGGATCGGAAATCAAAGAATTAAGCAATGAAAGGCCTAGCTCTGGCGTGTGTTTTAATGTTTCAATATGCGAGCACCATACACCACGGGGTCGGCTAATTTCAATGGCAAAGCGACGTAAATATTCTGAGTGTTGCTGTACCCAGGGTTGAAGAGATTCGATAGCATTTTGCACGTCTTCAATGACAAATCGTCGAAGTGCCATCCATGCCCATTCCCGCACCCCCGAATGGGGATCATCGGCAAAAGGCTGTATCAGTTTAAGGCGTTGGGGAAATGAGAGATTGGGCGTACTCCCTATCATAAAACACGCCCAGCCCCGTATTGTATCCGAAGGATGTTCTACAAGCCTTGGCAGTAAAGATAAGGAATAGTGCTCTAGCAGAATTTGCCCAGCAAAGCTCATCCGTTTGGTAATGCCCAATGGTTGAACATTTTCCAATGGCTGAAGCATTTTTTTATCTATTTCCGGGAAATGCTGCTGCATTAACAGCGCAAAATCTACCGCCAAGGCTTCCACCAAATTGCAACTTTCCAGTGTGCCGGCGTTTAGCCCTTGAATAACCGTAGGCGGTATTTCAGCGCGACGCTTGGCACCCACGCGCGTATTTTTTTGCATACGATTAATACAATGCCATCCTAGGGTTTTAAATATCTATATGGAAAAAAGTATTTTTATAATGACGTAATTCCTCTACGGATTCTTTAATATCATCCATTGCAAGGTGGGTAGATTTTTTCTTAAATAATTTTATAATGGCAGGCTTCCAATGTTTGGCAAGCTCTTTCACGGTGCTGACATCTAAATTGCGGTAATGAAAATATTGTTCCAGTTTTGGCAGGTGGCGATGCATAAAACGGCGATCTTGGCAGATGCTGCTGCCACACATCGGCGATCGATTCGGCGGAACCAATCTCATAATAAATTCTAAAGTTTCCGCTTCGGCTTGGGCTTCACTAATTATGCTTTCTCGAACCCTTGCCACTAATCCTGAACGCGTATGTTGTTTAGTATTCCAGTCGTCCATTTTGCTTAACACATCATCCGGTTGGTGAATAGCAAACACCGGGCCTTCTTCAATAAGCTCTAGGTTTCTATCGGTAACCAAGGTCGCGATCTCAATCACCCGATCGGCATCCGGGTTTAAGCCTGTCATTTCCATATCGACCCAAATTAAATGGTTAGGATGAGGTTTCATAAATTTACTCGCTTAAAATCGTGAATAGAGCATACACGTTTTCCAACGGAAGTTGAATAGTGGTTGAACAACTAACTATGGCGTAATGGGGCTTAAAAACGATTGACAAAGGGTTTTAAAACGCCATAAACTTTACTGTAAGTTGTCGTTAAATTCAGGATGGTAGACAACAATTGGTTTTAGGAGGATATATAACCATGCGCAGAGAACACGCGCTCGATCTTTTAAAGGAACGTGCTGAAAAGCTTGTCCTATCTCACCACTACGATAGCTTAAGCGAAACCCGCAGAAAACAAATCGAAGACAAATTTGCCAACAAGTCATTGCAAGAATTGCACGATATTGTTTGTCAGCTTGACAACAATGCAATTCCTCTATAATAACGGCTTGGCCCCTGATATCATACCCAATCTAGCAATTCTTAACGATACAACCATCGGGCAGGTGTAAATTCAGCTAGCATTGAAGGTATTAGGAGTTTTTCTTGTCAAAATTACAAGCATTTTTGCCCCAGCATTTACTCACGGATTTTGCCGGATTTCTAGCTAATTTGAAAATCCGCTGGATCAAAAATAGACTGATCCAATATTTTGTTTGGCGTTATCCGGTTAATTTAGCAGAAGCCGCCAATTCTAATCCGTATGAATATGAAAATTTTAATGCTTTTTTTACCCGGGCACTAAAACCTTCTGCACGCCCTATTGCCCCGGGGATCTTTGATCTCGTTAGTCCTGCCGACGGCTGCATAAGCCAATTAGGCAACATTGATCACCATCAAATTTTCCAAGCCAAAGGGCATCATTTTACTGTACAAGATCTCCTCGGCGGTGATCAAAAGCTGGCAGAAACGTTTATCGATGGTTCATTTTTAACGGTTTATTTAGCGCCTAAAGATTATCATCGTGTTCACATGCCGATTGATGGTCATTTATTACAAATGATCTATGTACCTGGAAAATTATTTTCTGTCAATTTCAAAACAGCCGCCTGTACCCCCAATCTATTCGCTCAAAATGAGCGCGTCATTGCTATATTCCAAACCTCCATTGGCAAGGTTGCTGTTATTTTAGTCGGCGCCATGATTGTCGGCAGTATCGAAACCGTCTGGGCAGGAACGATATTGTCGCCCCGTCAATCCTCGGTAGAAAATTGGCATTATGATCAGCCTATCCATTTACGGCGGGGTGAAGAACTGGGACGTTTTAAATTAGGTTCAACAGTGATTGTATTGTTGGAGAATGAGAAGGTAACTTGGGACTCGCATTTAGCCTCGACCAACCCCGTTTGCATGGGAGAAAAGTTAGGCGTGCTTAAGCCCGATCAGTGGTAAAAGCAATCACTTCTTGGATATGCTTGCGCTTAAATTTTAACATACATAACCGATCGATCCCTAAGGCTACCCCGCTAGACTCAGGCATGCCTGCCTCTAATGCCGCAACCAGATAATCATCAATGGGAATTGCAGCATAGCCTAATTTTTTTCGCATTTCGCAATCTTTTTCAAAGCGTATTTGTTGGAGCTTAGGATCGGTTAATTCATGATAGCCATTAGCAAGCTCGATGCCTTGCACATAGACCTCAAATCTTTCTGCAACCGGTGGGTTTTCTAGACGGATTTTTGCAAGTGCTGCTTTAGAAGCCGGAAAATCATAAACCATAACAGGCGCTTCAAATCCCAATAAGGGTTCTATACAATGGCTCATTAATATATCGAGCCAATCATCCACGGTTAATTGCAGCATTAGCTCACTGTTTAAATGGATATTATGCGACCGCGCACACTGCTTTACCTGATCTAAAGACGCAGTGTGTGGATTAATATTAATGCTTTTGATAAAGATTTCTTCATACGTTAAGCGTTCTGCCTTAGGCATTTCAAGAACCCTTAACAATAATTGCTCGACTTCGTCCATTAATGCATGGTGATCAAATCCGACTCGATACCATTCCAACATCGTAAATTCAGGATTATGCAAACGGCCCACTTCATCTTCTCTAAAGGCCTTGCATATTTGATAAATAGGGCCACTGCCTGCGGCCAATAAGCGTTTCATCGCAAATTCTGGGGAGGTCTGTAAATAATATTTGGATTGTGAATAGAATACAGAAATAGGCTTTAGATAGGGATCGGTTGCAGCACTACTGCACAGTAAAGGCGTTTCAACTTCTAAAACGCCTTTACTGTCAAAAAAATCACGGATAATCGCTAAAAATTTTGCCCGCTCTTTAAGGCTTTCCAGCGTCGCATTCGGCTGCCAGTGATTACTCCTTGGCACGAGAAACGTAATCTCCCGTTCGTGTATCCACCTTGATTAATTCCCCTATTTGAACAAATAAAGGCACACGAACCACCGCGCCCGATTCCAATGTTGCCGGTTTCCCGCCCCCGCCAGAAGTATCCCCTTTAAGCCCAGGATCAGTATCCGTAATTTTTAGGATCACAAAATTCGGGGGGGTTACAATTAACGGCAATTCGTTCCAAAGGGTTACCACACAGGTATCTTGTTCCCTTAACCACTTAGCCGATTCGCCAACCACTATTTTATCAATTTCATATTGTTCAAAGGTCTCTGAAACCATAAAGTGCCAACGTTCGCCGTCGTTATAAAGATATTGCATGTCTCTATCCGCGACATCGGCAGCCAGAAGACTCTCGCCCGACTTCATGGTTCGCTCAATAACCCTGCCAGTTTTTAAATTTCGAAATTTAACCCGGTTAAAGGCCTGACCTTTTCCAGGTTTTACAAATTCATTTTCAATAATCACATTTGGATCATTATCTAAAATAACTTTCAGACCGCTTTTAAATTCGTTAGTACTATAGGACGCCATGTTTGTTGACCCCATCGGATAAATAAATTCGTGGATATACAATTTTTGCTAAGTTAAGAATGATAGCGCAGCGAGCCCTACAAAACAATGCTGCGGTTATTGACTATACTGGGCTATATGAAAACAATTAAAGGCTTCGTGGGGTTTAGCATTCCCCTTCAAACCCTAGCTGCCAGCAAAGAGGTTGCAATGACACCGGGCGACGTTATGGCCTGGCGCAACCGTTTGCCTATGGCAGATATGGGGAATACGGCAAAAAAAATCTACCAAGCAATTAGTGATTGCAATAAGGTCAATCTGGAGGTAAAAGATCGCTTTGATATTCTTGAGCTTTTACGCCCCCCCCTACAGTTTGTTTGCCAATCTTTAAGAAGGCATTATATTAACCAAACAGGCTCTTTAACCCCGCAACAATTAACCATTGCCAATCTTGCCCAAACCTTACAATTAGAAATGGCCAATGGCTATAAACTGCTGATTGAACATATTGATCGAACCAATTTGAAAAGCGCACATGCCGATATTTTAACAACCGCGTTAGAACGGATTATTCACTATCTATCGCAAGCCTTACTTCGAAGCTATCAACTATATTCAATGGCCCCAAAAGGATTATGGCAAGAATTACATTTGGTGTACCAATATGCGGAGAAAAATCGATTACTCAACCATACTCCGCTAGAAAATAATTATAAGCGCACCTTATTATTAGCCGCAGCTTATCCGTATCAATGGCGTCAAAGTGAGCAAGATGCAATTTATACCGCCACGGAGAAATGGTCAGTGCTTGCCACTTTAGGCAACGAAATACCCAATGTTTCACAGCCGGGTTTTTTAGTGATTGATTGTGCAGAAGATGCCCCGCCTATGTCTCCTGCTCGAGGGCTAGTGCAACTTCCTGCTACCTGCCGGGTGTTAGATGTGGGTCCGCTCTTAAACCATCTCAAAGATTTATTAAGCACCATAGAACCCAATGAGTTACAAGCCAGAATTGCGCATAATAATGATGTAGAATACGCCATTCCCTCTTCTGTTCTAAAAGGGCTCATTAAAGAATGGGGAACGCCTATCGCGCGTCAACAGGAGCGCACACCACATTCTGAACCCATTAAAATATGTATTGGATTAATGGCTACCCATTATTTTGTAAATAATCAACACCCTTTTCAGCCACAATCTTCTGCAAGCACAGATAGCTTTGCGCTCGATCTGCCAATGGTAGGCCTTGGAGGGGGCACTGAAGAAACGTCAATGAATAATGCCGATGGTATAACCATTTCGTTTTCAAATGATGCCCAAGAAAAAATTTCCAGCGTTCCCACCTATTCTTGCCTGCTGGAAAATGAAAACCCAACCGGCTATGGACTCGTGTGGAAAGAAGAAGTTTATCCGCCGATGCAAGCAGGCGAGCTTATCGGTATAGAAAGAGAAAAAGAAGGCGTTCGTATTTGGGAGATCGGTAAAATTCGTTGGTTACAGCATCTTGCTGGGAATATCTGTAAAGTTGGTGTAGAACGTTTGGCCATCTCTGCCAAAGCCGGAGCGGTACAATTAATTAAGGAAGGCCAACCCGCCGGCTATTATTTACGCTGTTTGCTATTGGGGCCTACGCTATTGGTCCCTACCTTGCCCTTCAAATCAGGAAGCCAAGTTGGGGTTTTAATCGGCAATGATTCCCTTTCGCTAGAACTATCAAAATTGGTAGATGCAACGGGCAGTTATAAACAATTCGCCTATATACGCAAACAAAGCAGCTTGCAAAATGAACAACCGATAGATGTTAAGCCTACTGCAATCGCGCCAAAAATAGCAAATGCATCTATTGAATCTGAGAATAAAACAGAAAGCGAAGAAGATCAGTTTGGATCTGTTTGGTCAAACCTATAATCGATCGTAAACTCAATATTCCCCTATAAGCCTGAATGCAATATTCTTCTAAATGCAGTCAGCGTTTCGGCATAATCTGGCGTGCCAAAAATTGCGGTTCCCGCCACAAAGGCATTTGCCCCAGCATTGGCAATTTCTTGAATATTCTCTAATCGTATACCACCGTCGACCTCCAAAAATAGGTTTCGCTCACCTGCATCGATTAATGCTCGAACCTGTCGTATTTTTTCCAACACTGTGCGATCAAAGGTTTGTCCGGCAAAGCCTGGATTAACCGACATTAACAAAACCATATCCAATTTATCTAAGATAGGATCTAAGGTATTGACCGCGATCTCCGGCTTCAATGCGACACCCGCCTGGCAACCTAAATCTCGAATAAGCTGTAAACTTCTTGCAACATCTTGACTCGCTTCCATATGAAACGTAATCATACTCGCACCCGCTTTTGCAAATTGCTGAATCAGCGCATCCACAGGCTCTACCATTAAATGTACATCGATGGGGGCTTTTATCCCAAAATCCCGCAATGCTTTGCAAATAGAGGGACCAAAGGTAAGATTGGGAACATAATGGTTATCCATCACATCAAAGTGGATCCAATCAGCGCCTGCAGTCAAAACCGCATCCACATCTTGACCCAATCTTGCAAGATCAGCAGAAAGAATAGAGGGGGCAATAATAAAGGAAGGCATATTTTTCCCTTAAAACCAATATCCTAGCATTAAAAGATGTAGGTTAATACCATGATTAATCGGTCCAAGATAGGCATTGGAAAAGTGGATGGCCTTATACCCTATATCAAATTCACGATCTTTGCCAAAACGAAATCCGATACCCACTCTATCTTCAAATTGGAGATGCAATCCTAATCTTCGCCCGGCAATTTCTTTTTGACTCAGCCAAGCCAACCCGATCCCCAATTCTATATAAGGCCATCCTGGCAGCATTTTTTCCGCCCGCTCAAATCGAAAGACCCCAGCCAAGGCTGTCGATTGGATCTGTTTTGGGCCCCTGGAAAGTAAAGCCTTTTGGCTACGCATTGCATAAACGCTGCCTTCCCAATATCCGCCAATTGGCCAAGCGCTGTCCGTCCGCCATTGTCTATCAAATTTTTTCTGTATGCCGAATCGAACAGGGTGAATATGAGCAGCACCCATACCAACAGCCCCAGATATACCCACTTCCGCATGCAGGCCAGAGCACAACAGCATAAGTGGAACTGCTAACATCGCCTTTAGATTGTTTATCGGATGGGTCTGCCTCCCCTCTTTTCTATTATCCATTTATCTTTCCTGCAAAATTTCTTTCCAGTAGAGACAAGTCGATTAACTTATGTTAACATCTCAACCTGCTCAATCTCCGAGCTGATTTTTAGTAAACCAACTTACTACGGGAGCAAACACACCATGTCCAGAAAAAATGATAAAAGGGATCGTCTAGTTGACGCCGCTGATGAGCTAATTTATCAACAAACCTTTAATTCAACTACCCTTGCGGATATCGCGACTAAAGCCGACGTTCCCCTCGGTAACGTCTACTATTATTTTAAGACGAAAGACGACATTCTAAAAGCCGTTGTACAAAAAAGAGTGGCTGCTTTACAAGCACAGTTTACTGCATGGGAAGAACTTCCTAATGCAAAAGATCGACTACGCGCCTTTATTGGCTATACGGCCGAAACTTCCGAAACAACTGCAAAATTTGGTTCAGAAATGGGCAGCCTTTGCCAAGAACTCGGCAAATACACCGGTGAATTGGCTAATCTTGCAGCTGATCTGATGCACCGAACCTTAACTTGGGTAGAAGCTCAATTTACAACATTAGGGAAAGGCGAACAGTCTACGGTACTGGCAAAATATTTACTCTCCAGTCTCCAAGGTGTGTCACTTTTGACCTTAACCTTTAAAGACCCAAACCTCATTAATAGACAAAGTAAAAATCTAGAACAGTGGTTAGAAGCCGCTTAATGTAAATATTCCCTCCGCCTCCTGTGCTCGGCTATAAAGTATCGAGCAAGGAGGCGGAGGGAATCGTTAACGAAATCCCCTATCTTTTCGAACCAGCTCATAGGCAGCACTGATTGCTTGGGTTTTTTCCTTCGCCATTTTTATCATCCCTTCCGGGAGTCCGCGTGCCGCAAGCTTATCGGGATGATGTTGATTCATTAAACGCCGATAGGCGGTTTTAATCTCAGCGTTCGTTACGGACATTTCCAACCCTAATACCCCATAAGCATCTTGTAGCGAAGATGATCGGCTGCCAAACCCTGTCGATTGCCGGCTTTGTGCGCCCGCTTGATATTGGTATTGATACGATCGCGTTTTAGGATCAAATTGCGAAGAAAACCATTGATGAAAAGCTTGGCTTGCCCATTGTCTTGACCATAATTGTTCGAATTCCTTCTGTGAAAAATGCAATCTTTGACAAATCAACAATAAAATACGGCGTTCTTCTGGGTGCAGTTCACCATCTGCAAGCCCGGCTTCCAATTGCACTTCTATAAAAAACCTTAATAGATCTGGATGTTTTCGGCATTCTTGAAATAAATGGGATAACGTCTGTTCAAGATCAAAACTTGCCTTTTTGCCTTCATTAAAAAGCCGCATTGCTTCTTGTCTTAATTCATCATTTAATTCTAAACGAGACATAATTTTTTCGGCCACACGAATTTCATTCACACTGATATGGCCATCGGCTTTAGCAATATGTCCCATGACCGAAAAAGTGGCTTGAAAAAATGCTTGTTGAACCGAAGCAGAACGGGTGCGTGCGGAAGTGGAAGGATGTAAATGCAGACGTAGGCTTCGATCAAACCAATCGCCAACGGAATAGCCAATAAACGCACCCAAAAACCCTAGCATTCTATAGCCAAGGAAGGTTCCAATAATTTTACCCCAAATCATCATAATTTCAATGTAGCGCCTGTAAATTTAGTACTTAAAAAAAGCATTATACTAATAATGAGAGAAGTTGGGTAATATACAGCCATATTAAGATTTGATCGATAGCGCTTGAATGATGGCATTTGTAATGCCTAAATCTGTCCTATTTCCATTTGAATAAATTTAGCAATGAGTTTTCGCCAACATTTTAAGAAAATCTAAAAACTTTCCATTAATTGCAAAATACTTGCTAAAAAAGAAAGTATCTTGCAATTAAAACATCTTTAGCAGGGGATAAACAATTACCACTGTTTTTTAATTCAGCTGTTATTAACTGTCCTATTTCCATTGCTTTTTTGAATAAATTTGGCAATCAGAAAGCACCTGTAGGATAATGCTAAGCTAATGCTTTCCTGGAGGATTACGATGAATGATTTTGAGCCTATTATGGATGATTCGTCTCAAGCAGCAACACAGGTATTAGATCAAGAAGAGTATGCACCAGAGCCCAATCCACCCGCGCCCCCGGTTAGACAAAATGCGGTGGCTGGCCAATACTATTATCACATGATTTTAGCGCAAGAACGTGCGATACGGGAAGCCGCAGAACATATTCGTTTAGCAGAAGCAGAGGCTCCTAGCACTCCTGATCATTTACTTAGGTTTTCCGCTGCACGCCATGACTAGCCAAAGGTGGCCTGTCATAAGGTTTAATCCTCAGATTTTTTTGCACAACATAAAACCTTTATTCTTCTAGGTTTAGCATGGCTAATTGTTCTGGCGTGCCCACGTTATGCCATAAACCTGGATAATGCTCACCCGTTATCTGCCCTATTGCCATAGGTTTTTTGAACAGCTGTGGCAATCGGAAAGCGCCTTCTGGACACCCTATAAATAAATGGGGATGGTACACACCAATTCCCGCAAAATTAAATAAAGGACCGCCTAAGGTGGCAATCACGCCATCCATCAATGCATAATCGCCGTTTGCATGGTGGGAAGGATTATCCACCAATACCAAATGGGCCAACCCACTGAGATCGGTTGGTAAACCTTCAAAAGGGAAATCCGTTAACACATCGCCACTCACGACAATAAAAGGCTTATCGCCTAGCAAAGGCAAGGCTTTTGCAATACCTCCACCGGTCTCTAAAATAGGATCTTCATAAGAATACTGAATGCTCAGATCAAATTGCGAACCCCTGCCAAATGCATTTTCTATATTCGATCCCTTATGGCCTAAGTTAATAACCACGTCTTTTATACCCGCACGCGCCAATGCTTCTAAATGATACTGCATTAACGGTTTTCCTTTTACCAGTAGCAAAGGCTTTGGCGTGTTATCGGTAAGCGCTCCCATTCGTTGACCGCGGCCTGCCGCTAAAATCATTGCACGCATTTATGCGCCTCTAGCCTGCAAGGTTTGAAAAAAATCTTTTAGCGGTTCTAAGGCTTCATAGCGACTGCTGGTTTCAAAAATGTACTGATAGATCTGCGGCATATCATTCAGATATTGTGGTTTATTATCTCGATAATGAAGGCGTGCAAAAATACCTAGGTTTTTCAAATGCCGGTGTAAGCCTGTCCAATCAAACCATCGTAAAAATTCATTTTCAGTTATGGTTGAGCTTAATAGTTCCGCAACCACTGCACGCGCTTGAAAATCTGCCACCCACTGTATAATTTTCTCGCGTGGCCAAGAAATATAACAATCTTGTAATAAAGAAACTAAATCATAGGTAATAGGCCCAATCATGGCATCTTGAAAATCCAATATTCCTGGTGAACGTTCATCTAAAATCATCAGATTACGGGAATGATAATCTCGATGTACAAATACCTGCGGTTGGCATTCGATGGCGGTAAATAATAATTCATAAATAGGCGCTAAGGTTTCTCGCATAGGCTCAAGTGCTTTAACGGCTCGATGCCGGATCAAATACCATTCTTCAAAGATGTTTAATTGCGCTTGCAAAAAATCCCGTGTAAAAGTCGGGAGTTTCGCGGTGATGGGTTGGATCTGGATCAAAGCTTGCATGGCTTGCTGATATAAACCATCCGCAGAACTCACATTCAACGCCGGTAAATACAAACGATCGCCTAAATCCGACAATAGTAAAAATCCGTGCGCAAAATTAGCAGCGAACACACGTGGGACTTCTAAACCTGCTTTCGCTAAAATACCCGCAATATCCGCAAATAATTGCGGCGCTTCCGGCGGTGGTGCATCCATTAATACATATTGAGTGTTATGGGTCTGAATGCGATAGTAACGCCTAAAGCTCGCGTCATTGGTTAAAGGCGTACAACTAAAAGTCGTTGTTTTTAAGGCCCCACTTAACCATTGTTGTAAAATATTCTTACGATCCATGCTGGTCACCTTACTTATAGCAGAAAGATTTGCAGTTTGCCCTACAAATATGCGATTGTTGACTACTTTCGGACTGCATTCAATTTTATATTTGTGAAACGTATACTGAACTGTTTTATTGCTTTTGTCATCACTTTGCTCTCTTTGCCCTACTGTGTAAGTGCCGAGCCTTATACTGATCCGGCGTCTTTTGATGATTGGATCTGTTCCCCCAACACCCATACATTATGTCACGGGTATTACTTTGAGCAACCGTTGCCCTTTGCGAACCTTTCTAAAGAAGAATTGAAAAAAAAGCCGCTGTCGATTACGGCGGATAAAGGTGCATTCACCTCTGAAGGGGATTCGACACTCGACGGGCACGTTCACCTTATTCATGGAAATTGTCAAATATTTGCCGATCAGGCAACCGTACACCGTGATCCTAAAAAAGAAAATCCTATCGACAATATTCAAGCGGAAGGTCACGTTAAAATAACAGAACCGAATATTCGAATAGATGGCACACACGCAACCGTTTTCATCGAGCCGGATATGCAAAACATTCAAGATGCAAATTTTCGATTATATGATCGTCATGCCAGAGGGAGTGCTACCACCATTTCTCTCTCGAATAAAACCGAAATGGTGTTAAAAAATGCCACCTATACCACCTGCAGTCCTTGTCAAAACGCTTGGATGCTTAAGGCAAAACACCTGGATTTAAACCAAAAAACCGGACGTGGGCACGCACATCATGCGCGGCTATATGTTAAAGATATACCCATTTTCTACATGCCCTATGTAGATTTCCCAATTGATGATAGACGACAAAGCGGCTTACTGTACCCCGTTTTTGGCAGTACCAATCGTTCAGGCATAGAGGTTGGGATCCCTTTTTATTGGAACCTTGCTCCCAATTATGACGCTACCCTAACCCCTAAGACATTCAGCAAACGTGGCTTAGAACTGCAAGGACTATTCCGATATTTATCGAGTACAAGCCAAGGGGAAATTGAAGGATCTTTTTTAGCCAGAGATCAGGCATATAAAACGTTTTTAACAGAAAAAAGAGCTTCTCATCCCCTATTTCCCAACAATGATCCTCGGGTACGTGCCCTGAAGACCTCCAGCAACCGCGAAGCCTTACGGTTTAAACATCGCACCCATTTTAATAAACAGTTTTCAACCAATGTAGACTACCATACGGTACGCGACGATAATTACTTTATGGACTTTGGGAACAATATTGGGCTTGCCAATACTACCCAACTTCTACAGCAGGGAGAATTGTTGTATAAAGACAACCACTGGAATGTAGAAGCGCGTTTACAACAATACCAAACGCTGCATCCGTTTGAAGGACCCGCGACGATAGAGATCTATAGACGCTTACCACAAGTGAGCTTGCAAACGACTTATCCTGATCTTGCATATGGTCTTCAATTAGATACGCTGGGTGAGTTTGCACGTTTTACCCACAAAAAAGATCCCTTTAACGGCAACACTTTTACAACAGGAGACCGGTTTCAAATTCGCCCCAGCCTTTCACTGCCTGTGATCACCCCAGGTTGGTATATACGGCCGCGAATCCAACTCGATATGTTAGCCTATTCATTATCGCTCGGAACGCAGGATAGCCGAAATTTAGATCCTAAAACCCGCAATCCAAAACGCACACTGCCCATTATTGATATCGATTCCGGCTTAACATTTGAGCGCCCACTCGCCTTGCAAAAAGACCCCTATATTCAGACCTTGGAACCCAGAGCCTATTATTTATATGTTCCTTATCGTAACCAAAATTTACTGCCAAACTTTGATACCAGTAATCCCGGCTTTGATTATAATCAGCTTTATTGGGATAATCGATTTACCGGCCTAGATCGCCTAGGCGACGCGCATCAAGTCACCTTAGGGCTAAGCAGTCGATTTTTTGCTGAAAAAACCGGCTATGAAAAATTAAGTTTAACGGCAGGGCAAATTTTTTACTTTAAAGACCGTGAAGTGACTAGCTGTTCACTCCTATCGCCACTCTGCGCCCACCAAGAACTGCTGAATCGTCATCGCAAACGATCGGCTTTGGTCGGACTTGCGCATTACGCCCTACAAGAAGACTGGTCATTGGGGGGAAATATAGAATGGGACCCTTACCAAAAACGCGCGGATAAAAAAGCTTTATCCGTTCAATATCAACCCGATGAGCGCTCGGTATTAAATATTGGCTACCAATTTCTGCGCCGGAATCCGGCAAAAGTTGATCCGACTACCCAGCTATTGGAACGCCTGGATCAAACCGATACTTCTATCGCCTGGCCCATTACAGAACAATGGCGCCTGCTAGGCCGCTGGCATTATGATATACGTAACCGTCGCTCAAATGATATTTCCATGGGCATAGAGCAACAAGGCTGCTGTACAGCCGTGCGGCTGTTTGTCACACAGTTTCTGCAACCCTTTGACGACAAGCACAAAAATGAAAAAAAATATACCAATGCCATTTTCTTGCAATTTGTTTTCAAAGGCTTTGCCGGTGTCGGCCACAATAAAATTGATTCCACGCTGAAGCGGGCCATTCCCGACTATCAGTGGCGAGATGACAATTTTTAAGGTAAAATACCGACGTGGCAACTTGAATACACGTATTCCCTCAAACCATAGTTATACATTGGACTTATTATGATTAGCGTTCGATTTTTGTTCATTTTCCTAATAGGCTTAATGGCCTACCCTCTACAAGCGGCCCCTCATGCCAAAAAGCTAGTCGTATTGGATCGTATGGTTGCCTCGGTCAATGGTGAAGCAATCACCGAATCGGATCTCAATAAACAAACCCAGTTGTTACTGGTACGCTTACAACAAACCGATACTGCCTTACCCCCAATGAACGTGCTGCATAAACAATTATTAGAAAGAATGATCTTAGAAAAATTGCAGCTACAACTTGCAACACAGGAAGGCGTGATAATCGACGATAGTACTTTAGATAATGCAATCGAAGAAATTGCGAGCCGGGATAATTTATCTTTGCACCAAATGCAAAAATTTTTAGAAGAACAAGGGATCCCTTTCGCTCAATTTTGTGAAACCATTAAAACAGAAATCACTCTTTCAAAATTACAACAGAAAGAAGTGGGACAAAATATTATAATTTCCAAGGCAGAAATTGAACACTTTCTTACCTCACCCGCAGGCCTTGGGGAGTCGGATACTGAATTTCGCTTAGGCCATATCTTATTCCCTGTGCCAGAGGAAGCCACTAAAGTAGAACTCGATAAAATAGAAGCCGAAGCAAAAACCATTGTAAAGCAATTAAAAACAGGGGCTAATTTTTCAGAAGTTGCCATTGCGAAATCCTCGGGTCAACAAGCATTAGAAGGGGGAGATTTAGGATGGCGCAAACTTGGCTTCATACCAACCGTCTTTGTCAAAGTAGTACCGACGCTTAAAGTCAATGAAATCTATGGCCCTATCCAAGACAGCAGCGGATTTCATATTATTAAACTCTTAGACAAACGGAATACGATTACCGCTTCTCTTAAGCCAAAACAAGAAGTACACCTTCGTCAGATATTAATAAAAACCAGTGCTAAACGTTCAGAACCAGAAGTAGAAGAACGCCTCGCTGCCCTTCGTCAACAAATTGTCAATGGCGCGAGCTTTGCTCAATTAGCGCAGAAGCACTCTGAAGAAATGAACAGTGCCACAAAAGGCGGCGATATTGGCTGGGTAAGCGAAGCAAGTGTCGTTTCTGAATTTAATCAACAAATGGCAAAGCTTAAAGCCGGTGAAATAAGCCAACCTTTTAAGACTTCGCTGGGCTGGCATCTTATTCAAATCATTGAAAAACGCACTCGAACAACACCAAATGAGGCGCTACGGAATAAAGCCATGGAAGTGCTTTATCAACAAAAATTCGACGAGCAGTTGATTTCTTGGCTACGACGTCTACGAGCCAATGCAGAGGTTGAAATTTATTTAAATGGCCTTTAAGCCTGTACATCAACCACGGAAACGCTTTGGGCAAAATTTTTTGCAAGACCCTTTTGTCGTGCAAAATATTGTCGGTGCTATTGATCCAAAGCCGGAGGATAGGCTGATCGAGATTGGCCCAGGTTTAGGGGTTATTACAAAGCCTTTGCTATCGCAGATCAATCACTTAGATGTGGTTGAAATCGATCGAGATCTTTCTGAACAATTACCCAATAGGGTTGCTCCTCAAAATAATTTGACCATTCATACGCAAGATATTTTAACTTTTGATTTGGACGTTTTTAATCAAGCGCATCCCTCGACTAAAAAAATTAGAATTGTGGGTAATCTTCCTTATAATATTTCCACCCCCTTAATATTTCATTTATTGAAATTTGCACATTTAATTGAAGATATGCACTTTATGCTGCAAAAAGAAGTGGTTGAAAGGATTACGGCTAAACCCAATACGAAAGATTACGGCAGACTCAGTATTATGACTCAGTATTATTGTGCGTCTTCTTCTTTGTTTATTGTTCCCCCCGAAGCTTTCTCTCCAGCCCCTCAAGTACAATCGGCCTTTATTCGGCTTATCCCTCATCAAAGCCCCCCAGCTGTAGCAACCAATCTCCCTTTATTGCAAACCATTACCCGAGTGGCTTTTAGTCAACGCAGAAAAACCTTAAGCAATGCCTTAAAACCATATTTAACCCGACAGGATTTTGCACAATTGCACATTGATCCTATCCTACGGCCTGAGACTTTGCCCTTAGAAGAATTTGTTCGCATGAGCAATTATATTGATGAACATTCAACCCGCCTCCCAGATTTAGACGCATGAGCACCTATGCCATTGGTGATATCCAAGGCTGCTTAGCTCCCCTTAAACGCTTATTACATAAAATTCACTTTGATCCGACACAGGATAAGCTGTGGTTTAGCGGTGATTTAATCAATCGTGGCCCTGATTCCTTAGAGACGCTGCGTTTTATCAAAAGTCTTAACCAGAGCGCGCTCACGGTCTTAGGCAATCATGATCTCACCTTATTAGCCATCGCTTATGAAGCCATTCCCTACAACCCCATTTATCATACTTTTAAAGACATTTTAGAAGCCCCCGATAAAAACGAGCTTATCGAATGGTTGCGTCATCAGCCTTTGCTACACCATGATCCTACATTGGAATACACATTGGTGCATGCGGGATTGCACCCGCATTGGGACCTTCCCCAAGCATTATTACATGCTCAAGCAATAGAATCCGCTATTCAAGGATCTCAGGCAAAAGATTTTTTCTTACACCTGTATGGGGACACCCCTAACCAATGGGACTCAAATCTTACACATTTTGAAAAACTGCGTTTTATTGTGAATGTTTTTACTCGGCTAAGATTTTGTACGCCTGGGGGTAAACTAGAATTTACCGGTAAAGGATCGAAAGAAAACTGTCCAAACGGGTATTTCCCCTGGTTTTCTCTTCCAACCCGGCTCAATCGACATTTGAAAATCTTATTCGGGCATTGGGCAGCTCTTCAGGGCGAGTCTTTGGAACCCAATGCTTTTGCATTAGACACCGGATGTGTCTTTGGCAATTGTCTAACCGCCATGCGCCTGGAAGATGGAATACGGTTTTCAGAGTCATGCGGGGAATTCCCCGCAAATATTCATTTCTAATATAAAATTATCATTCTGATTTTTTCAGAAAAATAAACCAGAAGCCGTAGGAAATCCCATACTGTCAAGATGACTTGTTTTGGCATTCAATTGTCCTGCATTATGCATATCTTTATAAAAAACATTTTATGATGTTAAAAAATGTGTTAAAGAAATAGTGTTCTTTTTGAGACATTTATGCAGAACCATAAACGAACGTGTCTTTTAATATTTTCAAGTTATTTCAATTAATATTGTATACTTTTTGAAAATTCGTTATAGTATATTTACAAAAAATATATATTGGAGATCGACATGTTTACAACCAGCAAAAAAGACGAACTAACCCTTTCCGAAAAAATGTCTGCAGCCGTTCAAAAGTACTCTGTACCGGTAGCAGAAGAAAGCCAATTAGTGCTTCAAACGCGCTTTGAATACATTCAATATCGCGACGCCATTATCAGACGTCAGGCCACACATAAACCTCTGAGAGCCGGAATGGCTGAAAAATTTGCTATAGCAGAACAAAACTATAGACAAGCTCTAGGTATGGGACAATAAACTTCATTATCCACCGCTTCTATCCTGATGTAAATCAGAAAGGAAGCGGTGGATAAACTTCCTTGAATATGCATTAATCTATTTATATAATAGCGTATGTACATTCAATTTAATAACACCTACGCAAGATTGCCTGAGCGCTTTTATTGCAAAGTTTCTCCTACACCGGTCCGAAATCCAAATCTTGGACTATTTAATTTTGCTTTAGCAAAAGAATTAGGCTTTGATTTCAAAGATCTAGACACCCAAAAGATTGCCGAAATATTTTCAGGCAACACTCTATTACCCGGCTCAGAGCCCATTGCGCTGATTTACGCTGGGCATCAATTTGGCCATTTTGTGCCTCAGCTTGGCGATGGGCGAGCGATCCTTTTAGGCGAGTGTATGGATACCCACGGCGAACAACGAGATATACAATTAAAAGGCTCAGGCAAAACCCCTTATTCCCGAAATGGAGATGGCCGGGCAGCCTTGGGGCCCATGATAAGAGAATATATCGTCAGTGAGGCTATGCATGCCCTGGGCATCAAAACGACCCGAGCTTTAGCTCTGGTTACAACCGGTGAATCCGTCTATCGAGACACTCTGCTGCCTGGCGCCATTTTAACTCGTATTGCGGCAAGCCATGTTCGGGTTGGCAGCTTTGAATATTTTGCTGCACAAAAAGATATTAGCGCGCTTAAAATTTTAACCGACTATGTCATTCAGCGTCATTATCCAACAGCCAAAGCAGCACCGAATCCCTATCAATTATTATTGGCGCATATCCGGGATGCCCAAGCCTCACTAATGGTAGATTGGATGCGCGTTGGATTTATTCATGGGGTGATGAATACCGACAATATGGCTTTATCGGGGGAAACCATTGATTATGGTCCTTGCGCCTTTATAGACGCGTATGATTCTCATCAGGTGTTTAGCGCCATCGATCGTCATGGTCGCTATGCTTTTTCCAATCAAGCCAATATCTGTTTTTGGAACCTGATGCAATTTGGCAAGTCTATTGCTTGCCTCTTAGATCCTTGCCCGATAAAAGCCTTAAGAATTTTGAACGAAACCGTTGATGCTTTTAAAGCTATTTACGAATCAAAATGCTTAACAACCCTAGGCGAAAAGATCGGAATTAGTCATCCAAACCAGGATGATAGGACTTTGATTGAAGAATTATTCGCCATTATGCAGAAAGAATCGCTGGATTACACCTTAACCTTTAGATATTTAAGTTATTTGCCCCAAAATATACCTTGGCCTTTTGGCGATCTGTTTACGCCCTCCCCCGCTCTAAACGGATGGATAAAAAAATGGGGTAGCCGTTTGCCAACACAAATGATTTCCGCCCACGAAATATCTGATCGTATGTTTACAGTGAATCCTGCTTTTATTCCCCGTAACCATAAAATCGAAGAAGTCATTCAATATACGATGGAAAGAGAAGATTTTTCTAAAATACATGCATTTCTGCAAATACTCGCTAAGCCTTATAGCGGCGAACACAAAGATCATTTGGAATATATGCGAACCCCAACGGCTAAAGAACGGGTTCGCCAGACTTTTTGTGGGACTTAAAAGTGTTCTAACGTGATTGATAGCAATTGATCTCTCACTCGATTATCATAAAGATGTTTATTCCTAATAAGGGGTATTATCCTATGGAAAACACACAGCCAACCCGTAATCCCTATCTAGCACAATTAAAAAATATCAATTTCGGCTACAATGATAAGCCTATTTTTACTTCTATTAATTTAAACATAAAAAAAGGGCAAATTACCGCTATTATGGGCCCCAGTGGGTGCGGCAAAACCACTCTACTCCATTTAATGACAGGCTTTAATATACCCAACAAAGGGCATGCCATTGTTTTTGGTCAAAATATTGAGCAATTATCCCGCGCTCAATTATTTCAAATAAGACAACGTATGGGGATGCTGTTTCAAAGCGCTGCTTTGTTTTTGGACTTAAACGTTTTTGACAATGTGGCTTTTCCTTTACGCGAACTTAATATTTTACCGGAGTCGATGATCCAAGATATTGTATTACTGAAACTGGAAGCCGTGGGGCTAAGAGGGGCTAAATCACTTGCTATACAAAACCTGTCTGGGGGTATGAAGCGTAGAATTGCACTCGCTCGTGCAATCGCTTGTGATCCCAATTTACTCTTGCTAGATGAACCCTTCGCAGGCCAAGATCCGGTCACAATGGGGGTTTTAACGCATTTAATCAATTTAATTAATAAATCTTTTAAAACAACGATTGTATTAGTCTCTCACACCATTCAAAATACTTTTCAAATAGCAGATTATATTTATCTGGTTTCAGAAGGGAGAATAATGGGGGAAGGGGCTCCACAGGAATTGTTACGCAATCATGATCCCTGGATCCAACAATTTATTAAAGGTTTCCCCGATGGGCCTATGCGCTTTCATTACCCCTCTATACCCCTTAAAGAAGAATTAAGGGTTTGATTATTTTTGAGCGGCCATTAAATACATTAGTTTTAAATAGCGATAATAGGTGCCCTCTGCATTGGAGACTGCCAATAAAAAGCCTTCTTTTCCATCTAAAAAGCCCAATCGTAAAATATAACCCCGAAAAAAGGCAAATAGACCATGAGAAATGGCTTTACACAGACTACCCGTTTTACCCTGAGACGCCTTTTGTTCAGCACTCCAAGTAGAATAATCATTCATCTTTTTTAACACCGTTTGAAGGTTTGGAAAAGCAATATGGTGGATCTTCCCTTTCAGTTTTCCAATAGAGCCTTTAATTTCAATTCTTTCATGCACCAACAAAGACTCAAAATGTCCTTCTGATCGTTTAAATAATACTGCCTGATGATCGTTCCACCAATCGCCAAAACGAATGGTTTTGCCACAATACTCGGAGCTAAACTGAATATCAAAGCCATTATGATCAGTATGCGAAATATTTTTGAGAATTTCTGCTTTCAGTTCTGGGGTTACCCGTTCGTCGGCATCTAACGACAACACCCAGTCGCCCGTGGCCAACTCTAAGGCCCTTTGCTTTTGTGCCCCATAGCCTGGCCAATCAGTGACTAAAATTTTATCGGTATACTGACGGACAATCTCAACCGTATTATCCGTGCTACCGGAGTCTACAATCACAATTTCATCGGCAAAAGCAACCGATTGTAAGCAATCTTCAATATTATGGGCTTCATTTTTGGTAATAATGATAACACTGAGTAATGGCATAAATACTAAACTTTTATTAAAAAAGAAAGCAGTATAACGCGCTCCAACCACTTCGGCATCTTTTTAATGCGGCTAATACCATCAATTTTGCCTTAGCTCCCCCTAATGCCCGCCAAGTATGTAGCCGACTGACATTTATATTGGGCGACGCTTGTGGCACGCAGATAATATTAATAAAATCGGAGCGCGCCTTCTAAAATACGCCTCAGTAAAAACCCTTGTTCAATTCCTTAAATTTTCATGTTACCATTTTTGGCAAGAGATTCAGTTAGGTGAGATTTTTATATGTTCAGATCTCCACAGCAAGAAGCGCAAATTTATGACAAGTTGGGATACCGTTTTAAAAACCCCAAACTCCTTATACAAGCTTTAACGCGTACAAGTGCGTTAGTCGAAAACATCCAATCAAACCGTATTGGAGATTTTCAAAGGCTGGAGTTTCTAGGGGATAAAGTATTAGGCCTTGTTACGGCAGATTATTTAATGGAATCCGATCCACAAGCTTCTGAAGAAGCGTTAACCGAACGAACAAAAGAGTGGGTTGGCAACGCTACCTTATTACCCATTATCGCGAAAAACTTAAGCTTAGGCGATTTTATTATTATGGGCCATGGGGAAAAGCTGCTCAATTGTTCTAATAATGCAAAAGTGCTTGCAGATGCTTTAGAATCGATCATAGGTGCTATTTTTTTAGACTGCGGGAAAGACTATTTAACCGTTAAAGCATTTGTGAAACAACATTGGACACCGGTACTGAATCGCGCCTTAAAAATATCCATTGATGAATCAGATGATTTAATTGAAATGGAAAACATATTGAAAAAGGGAGCCGATCCAAATGCATTAATGGATTGGGTGCAGGAATTTGTCAGCACGAATTCGCTTGGAGAATATGCGGGCTCTTCTTCTCGATATAAAGCCACTTTCTTAGGAGAACTTTGCTTAAGAAATGATAGACTGGCAACAAAACGCATTCAATTATTATTAAAATACCGTGCAAATCCAAACTTAATGTCTACCAGTAGCTTTCCATTATTGCTGGGTATTCAAGATATTGAAAAAGTAAAATTGTTGTTAAAATATAAAGCAAATTCCAACTTAAAAGACATGGAAGGCTGTACGGCTCTTCACGCTGCTGTTTCCGAGCATTCTGATGAGGAAGTTTTAATTGAGCTTATCCGACATGGAGCGGACTATACGTTACAAGATAATAAAGGTCGCACGCCATTGCATTTGGCCGCTATTTATGGCATGCATATAGGATTAATCGATGCTATTTTTGAATGTGATCGCGATAATGAAATAGAAAAAACCTGTGGGGTAGCGGATAAATTTGGAAAAACTGTTTTTGATTATGATGAAGATAGACAACAGTTTTTGAATGGTTTAAAAAAACTTGTGCCTACAAAAAAGATAAATAAAAATTCTTCTATGCAGTCTTCAAGGACGACGATTCACACCAGAATAAAAAATGTGGTAAATGCTTTTGCTGAATCACCACTTTCAGCTGCCAATTCTGCACCTGCAGAACCGAGAATGACATTAATCGCAAATCAAAGTCGCAAGACTCAACAAGCTTTGTCAATAAAACAGGATACAGAACCTACAGCCGATCAAAATGCTGAGATTGGGACGGGCTTTTCTCATAAAAATGTGTATAAGTATGGAGTATATAGTGGGCGTTAAACGAGCAACTACAATGAAATTATTTCTTAGTTAGCACACAGGCGGGATAGATATGCTTAGTGTGCTTTTACCCACGTTGGGCTTCCATTTCCATTTTGTTGAGTTTTCCCAGCCCCATTCTGATTTCCATCGTTAGAAAATTGACTAGAATTAGAATCCGCAACAGGAATGGTTCTTTTCAGATTGTTTGCATCTTCGGGCAAAGAGGGGGGGTTTTGTTGAAAAAATACCAATGCAGATGGATTTTCTCCTGGCTTAGTTGCTACTGCAGATGTTTGTGAGGAGCATTTAGTAATCGCCTTTTCTTCTGCATTTTCTAATCTTGTTACTTCACTAGAAGGCGAAATTGATTTTTCGGATTCACTTAGCAATAATTTTCTATTTTCCTCCAACACTTCCTGTATTGAGCCATTATACATGGAACCGTAAACACTTGGAGGCATTATTAATTTACAAGAAAAATTTATCATCATTGGTCTTGACTGAAGAAACCTTAACATCGGCTCATAACTTGCTTTTGTCAAACTGTGACGGGGAATGGATATTTTATTAATATGAGTATTGAATTTTAAAAGTTCAATTAATTGAAGAAATTCTTTATCCGTTAGAGCAGGTTCATTTATTATAAGATCAACTTGAGATGATGAATTTTCTGATATTTTCTTTACTAGTTCAGGAAACGGCATTTTCTTTTCTCCACTCAAATCCGCAGTACTTAATGTATAGTAACAAAAATGACTCTTCCAATACAATGATTTCTAGTTATATTCCTTTTTTAATTTTAATCAATCAATTATAAACTGATCTTACATACACTAGCTTGGCGTTGGCAAAAAAAACAAGTTATGATAGGTTCCTTTAACGTGATCTGTAGAATAAATACTTACAGATATTAATAGAAAATCGCTTCTTTAATATTTCAAGGATTGTTTTATATTGCCGATAATGATTCATAGTATTATTAGGATTATTATAAATGAGTGCTATCCCTCCCCCGAAAAGTTTAGCGGAACTAATTCGTTATGCAACCAGCGAAAACAGTGTAATTCCTTATATAACTGCAGAGCCTTCGGGATCAGCGAACATTACTATGCCTTTTGAGGGTTTCTCACCATTGTCATTTGCAATTGCGCAAGGATATAAGCAAGCAGTTTCAGAAATTATTAAAAAATTCACTTCTGAGCAGCAATTCTTATCTAGCTTTATCGCGAATGATGAAAGCCCTCAAGGAACACAAGAAATATTAAGTGGATTTTTTGTGCAACTGCTAGATTTCGAACTGAGTAACTGTCCGGAATTTATTAAAAATCTGGTAAATGATTTCTATGATTGTAAAATCACTGCTTTACTCGTGGGTGCAGTAGGATTATCAAAATTTCATAATATTCCATGGACGATGGAGGGATTTCATGATTTCAAAAAAATTAATGGCATTTTGTTATCACTTTTATTTTCTAACAATCAGAACATTAAAACCAATCTGCAACACCAAATAGACCAGGAAACTGACATCATTCGTAATGATATTCACATATTGGTAAAGTCCTGGGATGAAACAATCGTACTTATGAATAATTTGCAATCTAACATTAAAATAACGGGCAATATTATTCCAGTATTAGTAGGCACCATTTCTAAAACATGCGAGGACAACTCAGTTTTGCATGCAGAAGGATTTGTTTGGTTAAAAAGCATTAATAGTAAGGAAGAAAGCAATTATCTGTTTGTTGAGAGAAGCAAACCAGATCGTCCCGGAATATTAATATATAAAGCAAGCATAAGATTTGATGAAAATAAATTTACACATTTTTTACAAAAAGCACAGGCAAGTGCACAAGGCGGTTTAAAAACAGCGATAAGTTTCGAAGATTATACAGAGAATACAACTGCAAGTGGTTTCTTCACTGAAATTGGTTACATTAACATGCCGATGCAAAATGAAGGAAATTGTACTATTGCTTCTTCTGAAGGAATTTTCTTAGCCACTTTATATGCCTTTTTAAAAGAAAAAGGGATGGATGTAGATCTTGCTGAAAAATTGTCAAAAAAGTACACAAGACTTATATTTGATGCTAACAAGACGATTCAAATAATTAAATTAAGACAAAGAGCAACAAATACTCAAAATGGGAATTTATTGGCATTTTTACAGCAAATAGATGATTTGAATACCCAAGTTAGCGCAAGTGGTTCTCAGGTAGAAAAACTGAGATCTAGAGAGAAAACAAAAGATGCCATAGAATCAGAGATGCAAATTCAAGCCATTTCTAATTTACAGGAAAACCACCATTTTGGCACAGTTGGCAAAACAAAAACTTTAACAAAATTTGAAAATCAAGAACAGACATCTGCATCATCTTCAAGTTCACATACACATCGAAAATCTGAATTCCCACCTTCTATGACGGAGTATTTAATTCCACCCGCGACTCCTCAATCCGAGATAAAAAAGAATAGTATCCGTAATTGGTGCAACTTGCTTTGGAATAGGTGTAAAAGAAAAAAAATTGGTGCTATTGGGCGCAAAGATCCCGATGACTTTCCGCCATCTTCAAGTTCAAATCCATAGATAGATCCATTGAGGAATTCAGGGGCCATAAGAAAACGGGGTAAACCACAATGCTTCCGCCCTTTTTTACCCACTAGCTTTCGCAAGTTCAAGCTAGTCTTAATGTAAATAATTTAGAATTATCCTTGCCAAAGAAATTGAAATTAAATTATCAAGACGAACCAATTACGCCCTGTTTTCGTATGATTTCCAACACTTAAAATAATTTCTTACTCGCAAATAAAAAAAAGGGTGGCGATTTTTTATACTGTATTATTTGTATTTTTTGGTATCAATACCACAATATGTATTTATGGTTTCCAAAAAATGCGTTAACTGCTCTTGATTAAACTTCCTTTTTCGAATAAACAATAAGACAGCATCTTCTTGGGTTGTCGGATGAGTCTGTGGCTCAATTAAATTTTGGCTTTTGTCTATCCCACAATAGGCTTCTAGAACATCAGCCATTAGCCGCTCCATTTTTACCTTCATGATATCCCTTTAATGCATGATTAACCCTTATAAAGCTTTACCGGTTATTTAAATTTCAATAAAGCCTTAATCGGTTATGAGACAAATCCATCTGACCCGCCGCCACTATAACATGGCATTAGAATGCCTTAAAGGAAATCCATTCTGAACGACTGTAAGCCATCCAGCCAGCCGAATTACCCTAGCCCTTATAGAGATTAACAACCGTGAACAACAGCACTTCACATTGCCCCTTGTATAGCAGTGACTAGTGGATCAGCAAAAAGTATTTTTAGTGTCCAACTAACTTTCTTGAGGTATTCTACCGATAAAGGGCTAAACTGAGTTGACGTAAGCCCCTTATCCGATGTCCAATACTAGGTAATAAACGTTCCCTTTTTTACACATAGACACGGAGAGCCTGGAATGTCGCCATCCCCCCAGTTTAGGGCTTTGGTTTTTAGCCTTTTATTGGCCATGAATCCTTCCGTACAAGCCGATTATATTTTTAATATGACGCCTGGCGTCACTGAAATCAGTCGCGGGATCCATAACCTCCATATGGTTATCTTTTGGATCTGTGTGGCTATTGGATTGGTGGTATTTAGCGTGATGTTTTATGCAATTATTTGGCATAGAAAATCTCGAGGGGCAAAAGCGGCTAACTTTCATGAAAACACCCTAGTCGAAATTATTTGGACATTAATTCCTTTTTCTATTTTAACCATGATGGCAATTCCAGCAGCCCAACTACTGATTAAAATGCATGACACTAAAACAGATTCCGATTTATCGATTAAAATCGTTGGCCATCAGTGGTACTGGGAATATGAATATTTAGGAGAAGGCGTGCGAGTCATTAGCCGTCTTAGCACCCCCCAAGAGCAAATTCAAAATCGTGACATTAAAAACCCCCATTACCTGCGAGAAGTTGACAATCACTTAGTTGTTCCTCAAAAAAAGAAAATTCGCTTTTTAACCACCGCCAATGATGTTATCCATTCTTGGTGGGTGCCTGCATTGGGGGTTAAAAAAGATGCGATCCCAGGCTTTATTAATGAAGCCTGGGCAAAAATTGAAGAGCCCGGCATTTACCGAGGGCAATGTGCTGAGCTATGTGGGGTACTGCATGGCTTTATGCCCATCGTGATTGAAGTCAAAACTGAGGCAGAGTACCAAACTTGGCTTTTAGAAAAAAAGGCCCTTATGAATAATCATCCGACTATTGGACATACGCCATGAGCACTATCCCCATTGAAGTCCAAGATCATAATCCGCATCATTCTGCGCCGCCTGGCATTAAGCGCTGGTTGCTAACCACCAATCATAAAGATATCGGTACCCTGTACTTATGGTTCAGCCTATTAATGTTTTTACTCGGTGGTAGTATGGCCATGGGCATACGCGCCGAATTATTCAAACCCGGATTACAATTTTTCGAACCGCATTTTTTTAATCAGCTCACCACCATGCATGGACTCATCATGATTTTTGGCGCCGTTATGCCAGCGTTTGTTGGCTTAGCCAATTGGATGCTGCCCATTATGATTGGTGCGCCAGATATGGCATTACCCCGCATGAACAATTGGTCATTCTGGATATTACCTTTTGCATTCACCTTACTCATCAGCACTCTTTTTATGAAAGGGGGGGCACCTGATTTTGGCTGGACCGCTTATGCACCGCTTTCGACTACCTATGGCCCTAAAAGTACCGACTTTTTTATTTTTTCTATCCATCTTATGGGTATTTCTTCCATTATGGGCGCGATTAATATTATTGCCACCATCTTAAATTTGCGCGCCCCTAGTATGACGCTGATGAAAATGCCCATTTTCGTTTGGACGTGGCTGATTACCGCCTTTTTATTAATTGCCGTGATGCCGATTTTAGCCGGTGCGGTTACCATGATGTTGATGGACCGAAATTTTGGCACAAGTTTTTTTAATGCCGCCGGTGGCGGTGATCCAGTAATGTACCAACATATTTTCTGGTTTTTTGGCCATCCAGAAGTGTATATCATGATTTTACCCAGCTTTGGAATTATGTCTGAAATCATTCCCACCTTTAGCCGTAAACGTTTATTCGGTTACCCTTCTATGGTGTATGCAACCTGCTCCATTGCCTTTTTGTCGTTTCTGGTCTGGGCACACCATATGTTTACAACCGGCATGCCCGTTATCGGCGAAATTTATTTTATGCTGGCAACCATGCTAATTGCTGTACCCACCGGCGTTAAGATCTTTAATTGGGTCGCAACTATGTTCCGAGGCTCTTTAAGTTTTGAAACCCCCATGTTATTTGCTGTCGCTTTTCTGATTATGTTTACCATGGGCGGTTTCTCAGGACTGATGCTTGCAATTGTCCCTGCCGATTTTCAATACCATGACACCTATTTCGTGGTCGCACACTTTCACTATGTTTTAGTACCAGGTGCTATTTTTGGTATTATGGCGGCGGTTTATTATTGGCTGCCAAAATGGACCGGGCACTACTATAGTGAGCATTTAAGTAAGGTCCATTTTTGGCTATCAGCGATTTCTATCAATGTGTTATTTTTTCCGATGCATTTTTTGGGTCTTGCCGGTATGCCAAGACGGATCCCAGACTATGCCTTAGAGTTTGCCGACTTTAATCGCATTGCGAGTATTGGAGGCTTTGTCTTTGGTGCAAGCCAATTGATCTTTTTGTATATTATTATTAAAACCATTCGAGGCGGCGAAAAAGCACCCGCATTGGTATGGGAAGGTGCAAACGGATTAGAGTGGACATTATCTTCTCCCCCGCCCTATCATAGCTTTAGCACACCGCCATTGGTTCCTTAAAATGATCAAACCACATAAACCCCTGCTGATCCGTTTATGTGTTATCACGGTAGTCATGTTTGGTTTTACCTTTGCCTTGATCCCCCTTTACAGCGTATTTTGCCAAGTAACAGGGTTAAACGGCAAACTTGATCTCACTAGCCCAGACACCTTTACGCGTTATAAAAATCAGGACTCTACTCTGCCTAAGCGAACCATTGTGGTAGAATTTGACACCAATCGAAATCAAAAGCTGTTATGTGAATTTTCCCCTCAACATACAGCCCTTCAAGTTACCCCCGGGGAACTCACGCATACATCTTATCATGTTAAAAATATGACCCCTAAAAAAATGGTTATTCAAGCGATTGCAAGCATTAGCCCTGGAAATGCTGCCAAATATTTAAAAAAATTAGAATGTTTTTGTTTTACCCAACAAACCTTACAGCCCGGTGAAGCCATGGATCTGCCTTTACGTTTTTGGTTAGAGCCTGAAATCCCCGAGGATATTTATAGGCTAACTTTGTCTTATACTTTGTTTGATGTCACCGCGCATGTTAAGGAGAACGGAACGTGATCAAAGAACACCAACATTATTACGTACCCGCACAAAGCTACTGGCCTATTGTTGGCGCAGTTGGCCTTTTTATCATGGCCATTGGCGGCGTTAATGTGCTCCATCAACAAGCTTATGGTTGGTATACATTTTTAGCCGGTAGCTTAATCATTGCATTGATGATGTTTGGCTGGTTTGGCTCTGTTATTGTAGAAAGCCAAAAAGGTCTATATAGCGAACAGCTGGATCGTTCATTTCGCTGGGGCATGGTATGGTTTATTTTTTCAGAAGTCATGTTTTTTGCCGCATTTTTTGGGGCACTTTTTTTCGCACGCTATTTATCGGTTCCTTGGCTTGGCGGACTAGGCGCAAAAGTATCCACGCATACCGTTCTTTGGGAACATTTCCAAGCTACCTGGCCGCTGTTAATAAACCCTGATCCCAGTAAATTTATTGGCCCAACCCAAGCCATGCATGCATGGGGGATCCCTGCAATCAATACGTTGATCCTTCTATGTTCTGGAGCCACCATAACCGCGGCGCATCATGCACTTAAAAATAATCACCGCCCTGCCTTAAAACGCTGGCTCGCCATTACCATTTTTCTTGCCGCTGTCTTTTTAAGTTTACAAGCCTATGAATATCACCACGCTTATACAACAATGGGACTTAAACTAAACTCCGGTATTTATGGAGCCACGTTTTTTATGTTAACGGGATTCCATGGTGCACATGTTACCATTGGAACGCTTATGTTAATGGTTATATTATTTCGTGCTTTTAGCGGCCACTTCACACCCGAAAAACATTTTGCTTTTGAAGCCGCGGCTTGGTATTGGCATTTTGTCGATGCTATTTGGTTAATCGTATTTGTGCTTGTTTATTGGCTTTAAAATTTTATAAAAAACATGCGTTTTAAAATTTACCTTTAGCGTTGGGTTAAGGGAAACCAAAGACCTGTAGTACCACGCAAAAAAATATTATTTTCTCCTAAGAGTGTTGCAAACCGTGACATTGCCCCTTTTATTGGAATTGGCAATTTAAAAAAATAACCTTATTTTCTCTACTTTTTTTTCGAAAATTAAGTTGGGTTGCTATTTGAATTCGGATGTGTTATCGTTTTTCAAGTACCTACCTAAAAAAAGATAGGATGCTAGAAAGGGGCTTACCCCATTAGCATTTAGATCGGGTGTAGATACTACTAAGAACCGATAAGAAAAATAAATTTTTTGACTATTGATAATAAGTACTTCTATTGTGGCCGTTCAGTAAAAAAATTGCAAAGCGATATATTAACAACATCCATGTTGCTTAAATGAATATTCTCTCTTTAATATTTTTTACCGGCTGTCATGAAACAAGTTTTAATATTACTATAAATAAGACACTGGAGTGAGACATGCCTACAAGAAACGGTTTACTTGAAAATGCCAAATATATAGAAGACAAGCTTCAATTTCTATACGAACAACAAAAAAGCGGGATTGAAATATACTTAATTCACCCAAAACACTTTTCCTGCAGTGCGCATAGAATCAAAGGATCAAATGGTAAGACGAAGGCAACAATCTTTCCAATCCACCCTCAACCCTATACTATTATATTTAGCTCGGAAAAAAATATCCCTGCTAGCGAATCAAACACAAGTATATTATCGCTTTTGAAATCCCTACCTTAAAAGGTACTCAATCTAAAGCGTTTTAACATTAATATAAATATGAAATTGGAGTGAGACATGCCTACAAGAAACGGTTTACGCGAAAATGCCGAACACATACAAAAAACGCTTCAAAATTTATACCAACAAAGGTTGGAGGAAGCAAAATTTCAAGAGATGCCTGAACTTTTTCTTCCCCCAATTATTCGAAGCGTAAAATTGAATAATCCCCCGGTTACAAAAATCATTACTATCCAGGCGCGACCAAACGCTGCTAGCGCAAATAAATAAGCAAATATGTAAATAGTATTTCGCCAATTTTGCGTGCATGACCATGGGTTTTTTATTTTATAAATATTCCCATGGCGGGGCTCCCGGAAAATCACTCTTTTTTTGATTCTTGCCACTCATATTCATAGTCTTACTTCTGTTATCTTTATCTTAATAGGGCGACTAAATGGTCCTGTTCAAAGAGGGGCCACTACATTGTTGATAAAGAGAATAAATAAAATTAAGTAACCGTACGGCTAAATCCATCCTTGGCGATGTTTAGTCTATAGCAGGTTCCCATTGATTTCGAAGTTTAGACGGCACTCTATTAAGGGTAAGTGTCTCTAGAGATAAATTTAAAATTATTTCTGTGGGACCCGTGAGGGAGCGTAATTTACTTAATTCAATTGAGAATGGTCGTTTTATTCCAATTGGGGACTTTCCTGTAAATCAACTTGTTATAAAAACGAAAGGCTAAAATTATGAATCTTTTAAATATGGTGGACGATGCTGAAATGACGCAACGCAAGGTCGAGGCAGGGAAATTTTATAAATTTGTTCTTGTAAATGATGAAATTCCCTTTTTGGTTACTGATGATTCTACCTTGCATGACATTTTCTTTGGAGACAAAAATAGACTTATAAACCAGGTCAAGCTAAATTATGGTGTAACTTTAGATGACGCTCATTTTCAATTACCTTTCTGGCAGTTACTAGATATTTTAGAAAAAAAAATTAATGATAAAAGCTAAATTACCAATTTAGCCAAGATATAATGACTCAGCTACAAATGCTTTAAGGTTTTTCATTCAAATACCAGCATAATTGTAATCCCCCCGTATAATAGTCCCAATCAAAATTGGAGTTCTCCGGGTCCAATATGATCTGAGGAGAAAATGATGAAGAAATCACGCTTCAATGAAACGCAGATTGTTACCATTTTGAAGGCTGTAGAGGCCGGACGATTGGTGAAAAAAGTTTGCCAAGAATATGGTATTTCAGATGCGACGTATTATAACTGGAAAGCAAAGTATGGCGGAATGGAGGCTGCTGACATCAAGCGCTTAAAAGAGTTGGAAGAAGAAAATCGTCGGCTAAAACAAATGTATGCCAATTTAAGTCTGGAGCATACAATTTTGAAGGATATTATTGGAAAAAAGCTTTAAAGCCAGTTGAGAAACGAGAGCCCGTAGATTATACAATTGAACCGCATAAAACGAGCCTCCGTATGGCCTGTAGAACGGTTGGGATCAGCCGTAGTTTGTATGATTATGAGCCAGACACAACGCGGGGCCAACCCGTAATAAAGGCACTACAACGACTGGCAGAAGATTATCCTGCTTATGGATTTCAAATGATGTTTGATAAGTTAAAACAAGATGGGTATAGCTGGAACCACAAACGGGTTTATCGGATTTATAAAGCATTAAAATTAAATTTACGTAGTAAAGGAAAAAAGCGGCTTCCGAGTCGCTTCCCCATACGGCTTGCTGTACCATGCACAGTCAATCAAATGTGGTCGGCAGATTTTATGAATGACTCATTGATGTGTGGTAGGCGCTGGTAGTGTAACGTGCTTTCTGTAAATTCAAGTTTGAGCTTATTAACTTAGATGTAAAGGGAAGGGCCAAAGGTTACCTTAATTGTGCGAACAACTTAAGGATAAAGCCAATGACCCGTCCAAGTAATGTTAACCGATTAAATGACGCTATGGAATTGCTAATTACCCATGGTTTTGAAGAGATGGGGCAGTCATTAAAAATACTGCTCGATACTGCAATGCTAATAGAGAGGGAAAGGTACTTAAATGCCGCCCATTACGAGCGCACTGAAGAGCGACAAGGTTATGCTAATGGATTCAAGCCTAAGAATGTGAAAACCCGGGTTGGGGCTCTAGATCTCTCTATTCCGCAAACACGTGATAGCCAATTTTATCCTAAAAGTTTAGAAAAAGGGATCCGCTCAGAGAGCACTTTAAAATTGTCGTTGGCAGAAATGTATGTCAATGGAGTATCGACTCGAAAGGTAGCAAAGATTACTGAAGAGCTATGTGGTTTTGAAGTGACGAGTCAAGAAGTGAGCCGTGCTTCACAGTTGCTGGATGAAGAATTAAAAAGCTGACGCACCCGCCCATTGGGTTGCTTTCCGCATGTATTTTTAGATGCACGTTATGAAAAAGTTCGCCAAGGAGATCATGTATTAGATGCTGCGGTATTGATTGCAGTAGGGGTAGATGCATTGGGGATACGGCATATATTGGGTGTATCGGTAAAATTGTCGGAACAGGAAGTTCATTGGCGCGATTTTCTAAAAAGCCTCCAAGAACGTGGATTGCATGGAATGTTATTATTTACAAGCGATGCACATTCCGGTTTAAAAGCAGCTTTAAAAGCGGTTTTTCCGAGTGTTTCGTGGCAACGGTGTCAATTCCACTTACAACAGAATGCGCAAAGCTATGTCCCAAAGCAAGAATGGAAAAAGGAAGTTGCTAGAGACATTCGTCATATTTTCACGGCCGCAACCCTACCAGAATCCGAGAGATTATTAAGTTTATCGATAGAACGGTGGAAAAAGAAAGCGCCACAGCTAGCTGCGTGGATGGAAGAAAGTATTCCTGAGGGGTTGTCAGTATTTCAATTTCCTGAGGAGCAACGAAAACGTTTAAGAACAAGCAATGTTATTGAAAGAATTAATAAGGAAATCAAACGGCGCACACGTGTGGCATGCATTTTTCCTAATGAAGCTTCTTGTTTAAGATTGGTAACGGCGATTACTATGGAAATATCGGAGGAATGGGAAACTGGCAAACGATATCTGCCGTTGCCTACATCCTAAACTGTTTAAATTTTCTGAGGAAAACGAATGGTTTTTAGGCTTTTAATATAGAGCCTCGGCTATTTTGCGAACAGTATTTTAGTTTCCAAGCTGTTTTGTATGGAACATGGATAGAAAAAGATTGACATCTTTTTAGACAGCCGGGTAAACTTTCAAGGATTAGAGTTAAAATGTATTTTGGTATTTAATTTGAAGTAAACGGGTAGCCAATTTACAGAATAAAAGTTGGTGCGCCGTAGAAACAATCTCGAGAACAGGAAGCATCGTAAATTGTTTAAAGCTGTGGAAATGATGGTGGTAGACCCACCGAAGTCGGTTATCAGGAACAGGCTTCAAACCACTTCAAGTAGCTGCCATTAATAGTGGTGGTTATAAGCGTTGAAGAAACGTCAAACATAAGCTCGACAGGTATAGAGTAAAAAGACGAATAAATCTGAACCACTGTGTGACGCGTCGTGAATCTGAGATTTGACATCAAAACTAGAGTCGCAACTTTATTCTAGGATAAGTCTACAGGTTACCTGAATACTGTGTAGATGGTGTCCGTCGTAGAGGTGGCGTGATTTTACTCCGGGCATTTCCATGGAACTACGGGAACCAGTCGTCCTGATGTTAAAGAAGAAGTTCAAGCAGTCGAAAACTGCGAGAATGAGAGTTCTGAAGCAGGGCACTGGGGCGGAGCAACCCGTAGTAGTGATGAAGTCACTGTAATGGTGATGGAGCGAAGGGGTTGCATTAGGCTGTTAGATTAAAGTTCAACTGGTTCTAGAAACCAGGAGGAAATTTTGGATAAAACAAAACAATTCAATATACCGAAACGGCTATTTGTACAAGCTTTCAAGCTTGTGAAAGCAAATGCAGGTTCGTCTGGTGTTGATCGACAATCGTTAGAAGATTTTGAAATAAATCTGAAAGACAATCTTTACAAACTTTGGAATCGGATGTCATCTGGGTGTTATTTCCCACCACCGGTGAAACCTGTTCCGATCCCAAAGAAATCAGGTGGTATGCGCATTTTAGGAGTGCCCACGGTAGGCGATCGAATATGTCAAATGGTAGTCAATTTGGTTTTTCAACCAATTGTGGAACCGTGCTTTTTAGCGGATTCCTATGGTTACCGCCCTAAGAAATCAGCCTTGGATGCAATTGAAGTAACACGACAAAGGTGTTGGCAATATGATTGGATCTTGGAGTTCGATATCAAAGGGCTATTTGATAATATATCACATGAATTGTTGATGAAAGCGGTAGTTAAACACTGTCAAGATAAATGGATTTTACTGCATATAGAGCGATGGTTAAAAGCACCAATACAACATATAGATGGAAGTATTGTTGAAAGAAATTGCGGGGTTCCGCAAGGCGGTGTAATTAGTCCAGTTCTTAGCAATCTGTTTTTACATTATGTTTTTGACGTGTGGATGAAGCATAACCATCAAGAAATTCCATGGTGTCGATATGCTGACGATGGGCTTGCACATTGCAAAACAATAGTGCAAGCTCAAGAATTGTTGCAAAGTCTGAAAGAACGATTCTCTGAGTGCTCTTTGGAACTGCATCCTGATAAAACAAAGATTGTATATTGCAAAGATGGTAAGCGCAAAATGGAAGTTCCAGAGAAAACGTTTACGTTTCTGGGGTATACATTTAGAGGCCGAATGTGTAAATGTTCAAAACGAAACAGTATGTTTATGAGCTTTATACCCGCGGTTAGCAAAATAGCGCTGAAATCCATGCGAGCGGCGATAAGAAGATCTAATGTGCGAAATCGCACGGAATTGAGCCTCGGTGATATTGCTTTAAAATTTAATCCAATTTTAGCAGGATGGTTAAATTATTATGGGCGCTTCAATCGATCGGCAATGTATCCGGTGATGAGACATTTTAACAAGACACTGGTTGCGTGGGCGATGAAGAAATATCGCTGTATGCGTGGGCGAAAAGTGAAGACTGCTAAATTTCTTGAAAGGCTTTCAGAAAAGCAACCTGATCTCTTCATCCATTGGCGTAAAGGTATAACTGGAGGGTTTGCCTAATGGAAGCGGTGTGAGTCGAGAGGTTCACGCACCGTTTTGCGAGCGGCTAGTGGGGAAGTTCCACTGGTCGACTCACCCTTTATCTACGGATCTGGCTGTAGCCATTAGTAATCAATGTGGCCGCTTGATTGCAAACGCAATCATTTACTATAATTCAGCTTTATTATCATTTTTGTTACAAAAATATCAAGCTTCGGATAATCTTAAGGGTGTTGAGTTAATCAAAAAAATTTCACCTGTCGCCTGGCAACATACCCATTTACTTGGGCACTATACCTTTAGAAGTGGGAAGCATATGATTAACTTAGAGGAAATAGTGGCAAATTTGATATTAGAGAAGATTTATGGTTAGCATAATAACCTAAATTCGGAATTATCGGCGGTTCCGGCTTACAACCCTTATTGGGAGATAGACAATACCTGAATTACCCGAGGTCGAAACTACCTGCTTAGGCATTACCAATTATTTGGTTGGGCAAGCAATACAAGCCGTTATTGTTCGGCAAAGCAAATTACGTTGGCCCATACCCCAAGAAATTTTTACTATTCACAATTTTTCAGTCCTCGGTGTATCCCGGCGCGCGAAATATATTTTAATTCATACCTGCAAGGGTACCATTATTATTCATTTGGGTATGTCGGGATGTTTGCGGATTTTAAAAAACGCTGTACCCCACCAAAAACATGATCATGTGGATTTTATCTTAACCAATGGGCTTGTACTCCGGTATACCGATCCAAGGCGATTTGGTGCTGTTCTTTGGACCGCCTTTGATCCCCTTCAATTTCCACTTTTAATCAACCTAGGGCCAGAGCCGTTCTCAAGCATTTTTAATGGAAACTATCTATTTAGATTTGCACAGAAAAAAAAGGGGATGATTAAACAACTCATTATGGATCAAAATATTGTGGTAGGCATCGGGAATATATATGCCAACGAAGCGTTATTCCTGGCCAAAATACTCCCCTTTAGGAGTGCCTTCACATTGACATTGATTGAATGCAAAATGCTCGTTAGGTGTCTTAAAAAAATATTACGTAAAGCGATTTCGCTAGGCGGAACCACCTTACGCAATTATTTATCCGCAACCGGTAAGCCTGGCTATTTTGCACAAACCTTGTGGGTTTATGGTCGGCAAGGCGAAAAATGCCGCTCCTGTCAAAGTGCATTAGCCTCTATTCGAATCGGGCAACGATCAACGATATATTGCCCCGATTGCCAACAATAAACTTATGCCAAACATTTCAATTTTTAGTATAAGTTATAAAATAACGCAAAATTTGGCATTATCTATGCGCAGAGGTGGTTTTGCTCATCTTTGCAGCCGGTGCACGTTCCATTCTTGCCTCTTCTTCATTTCTTTTTTCTTCGGCTTCATCTTGTATTTCAGTCAGCGCTAAACTGGAGGTTGAAGCTTGTCTTGACATGCTAGCAGGCATTCTAGATGCAGCAGCTTCTTGCGATTGGCTTTGCGTTGGCGTTAGGTTATAACCGCTATCGTTGCGCTTTATGCTGTTTATAGCAGTTACTAAGGGGATTAGCATTTCATCCGTAAATTGCAACAGCCGGGTTAATATTTTCAGCAGATGTTCCGAGCCCAAATCATCGATATCCAGTGTTTTTTTTAAAGAATTAGGAACGACGTGCATATCTGGTTTCATTTTTCGTAAAATGTCTGTTTTCCAAACTGACATTTTGCTGTCAAAATCTTGGAAACTCGGATCAAAGGTTAAATGAATCGCGTAATAAATAAACTCTTTATTATCATCCGAATCAACCCACCATTTTTTTTCTATGCTAAATTTTATAATAGCAGGTCCAGTAGGGCATTTTATGTTTAATATGTGTTCTTTTTCTGTCACAAACTGCTCTAATGAGCCGTTTAGAATAAAGTCTGCTTTACGATATAAGGCTGTTATCTGTTCGGCTCGATTACTAAGTTCCGGCCTAACTTGGGCACCTTGCTGAACACGGGGTTGAACTTCTTTTGTAGGCATTGACATGTTAATTTCGCCTTTATTCGTTGAGGATCTATTTTGGCCTTTTTTAAGGCGCTGTAGCCTTAAACTGCCAACATTTATCTAATTGTGGGCAGTTTAACATACTTGCAAACGCCCTTGGAATAGGGCGTCAGAATCAATCAACGATAAGGTTTATATACACAAAATGCTCAATTGTCATTTCTTTTTCCTCGGCTTTTTTGCCGAAGTCGCTGCTTCAGATGTTTGTATTGAAGCAGATGCCGCCGCTGCAGGAGGCGTTGACAAAAGTATTGATGCGGATAGAGCAGCCAGTGTGTCTAAGGGAGGAGGTTGCATAGCATTGCCTGCCGCTGCAATAGGAGATTTTGCCGTTGCTGCAGCTGCAGGTGGCGTCGGCAATTTTCTTTTATGGGTTTCCGGCTTTTCTTTTGGTTGTAGTTTTTCATTTAATTCTGCAGCGGGTAGGATTTTCAGTGCTGTTGGGCTCGTTTGTTTTTTTGCGCCATTCGCTGCATTTCAGTTTTAATAGCTTGAATTCTCGAGAGATAAGCGGCATTGCTGGGTTTTGCCTTAAGTGCGAGTTCATAACAATTAAGCGCTAATTGTAAATTTTTGGAAACACCTCCCATCGATTATGTGACCGGACAGTCACATATTGTTCTGAATTATATTTGCAAAAGGTAACGAAAAGTGTTACCTTTTAAATATGAAAAAAGAAAGCAAGCTAAGCACGTATATAGACAAGCTACAGTGTGGTGGTCAATATTGGTTTACTAAACTGGAAGCTGTCGAAAGAGTGGGTATGAGTGCTTCCGCATTCAAAATGGCCGCTTTTAGGCTTAAAAAAGATAATCGAATAGCCATAGTGGGGAAGGGACTTTATTTAATAGTACCTCTAGAACACAGAATAAACGGAACCTTACCCCCTTATTGGTACATAGACTATTTCATGAAACATATTCAAAGAGATTATTATGTTTGTCTTTTAACAGCTGCTGCCCATTATGGCGCATCACACCAAGTGAGTTCACAGTTTCATATTATGGTGGACAGACCTGTACTCTTAGGCAAAACAAACCCTACTCAATTAGTATTTTTTACCAAAAAGAATTTGATTAAGACTCCACTAGAGAAGATCAAAACACCTACTGGGTACGCAAGGATCTCTTCTAGAGAGGCTACAGCGTTGGATTTAGTTCAATATTGTAAACATGCAGGTGGGCTAGGGCTTATTTCAACTATTCTATTTGAACTAGCGGAAATGGTCGATCCAAAACTGTTAGCCCTTGCCGCTAGACAAGGACATTATGAAATTGCCACAATTCAAAGAATTGGGTATTTGCTTGATTTTATAGGACATGGGGAAAAAACAAGAGATTTATATCCGTGGCTTCAAAATGAGTGGAATAACCTAAAAACTAAAAAAAGTGTCAAATTATCCTCAGAAAAGCCTATATTAGCCAATGATAAAAGGGATCCGAAATGGCAATTAATGATAAACGATACAATAGAGATAGATGAAATATGATCCCGCAAGCTTTTATTACCAACTGGAAACAGCATTACAATTGGCCCTTAGAGGAGCAAGTTGAACAAGATTTAATCATTTCAAGAATTTTATTGGAAATATATAATGAGCCGTTAGTTTTTAATTAGCTAGCCTTTAGAGGGGGAACTGCCTTACAGAAGCTTTATTTTAATATGGCTACGCGTTATTCTGAGGACATTGATTTGGTGCAAATTACAGCTGGGCCAATAGGTGGTGTTATTGATAAGATAAGAGAAATTATTGATCCGTGGCTTGGATCCCCAAGTTATAAAAGAAACGAAGGAAGATTTACTCTATACTACACATTTTTAACAGAAAATGAGCCTATATCTAAACGAAAAATTAAAATTGAAATTAATACCAGAGAGCATTTTTCTGTAATGGGATATATAGAAAAAGATTTTTTAGTTGAAAATTCATGGATCAGTGGAAAGGTTGCTATTAAAACCTACCATATCGAAGAACTATTAGGAATCAAGTTAAGGGCACTTTTTCAAAGGAAGAAGGGTCGAGATCTATTTGATTTAGGAATTGCGTTAGATATTCTTGAATTGGATGTTAGCAAAATCATAAACTGCTTTAATGAATATGTTGATTCTAAAATTACGCGCGCTCAATTTGAGCAGAACCTCCATCTTAAATTAAAGGATCGAGGATTTATGGCGGAAATAGAGAGGCTTTTGCCGGTCAACTCTGAGCTTTATCATAAACTTAACCAATACAAAAACGATGTTTATGAAAAGATTATTAAAGAATTACCGGGAGAACCTTGGAAATCTGACTTTAATATTGGGGTAAACTAATACCCCATAAAATCTAAGAATATGTTAATACTACATAAACGCCTTAATCTTCGAGTGAAATTAACCCGTTTTTGCAAAAAGCATTTTAATTTTTGAGATTGGGAGATAGAAGGTACCTGAATTACCCAAGGTCGAAACCACCTGCTTAGGCATTAAAAATTATCTAATAGGACAAATGATACAAACCGTTATTGTTCGGCAAAGAAAATTACGCCAAGCGATTTCGCTAGGGGGAACCACTTTACGCAATTATCTATCCGCAACGGGTAAGCCTGGCTATTTTGCACAAACCTTGTGGGTCTATGGTCGCCAAGGCGAAAAATGCCGCTCCTGTCGAAGCGAGTTAGCGCCTATTCGAATAGGGCAACGATATGCTCAAATGTCATTTCTTTTTCCTCGGCTTTTTTGCCAAAGTCACTGCTTCAGACGTTTGTATTAAAGCAGATGCCGCCGCCGCAGGAGGCGTTGGCAAAAGCATTGATGCGGATAGAGCAGCGAGTGTTTCTAAAGGAGGTGGCTGCATAGCATTGTCTGCCGCTGCAATAGGGGATTCTGTCGTTGCTGCAGCTGCAGGCGGCGTCGCGCTAAAGCAATAGCACGAAAGTGAATCATGTCATCAGAAACAATAAGATCCTCTATTTTTTTATAGCAAGCAAAAGCTTTTTTTATATTTTTTTGGGTGCCATGCCCATGATAATGGCATTCGGCCACTAGTAGCCATGCTTCTGAGTTGTAGGGATTATCGGGTTGCAAAGCAGTTGCTTTTTCAAAAGAATCAAAAGCTTGTTTTAAATACTCTGCTGTGCCAGTCCCAAGATAATAGTTCCTTCCTAAAAACAACCAGGCGGACCGCAAATCCGGATCATTCGATCGAAAGTCAAGGCTTTTCCTAAGCGGTTGTAAGATCTCAGAGAGGTTTAAGATATTAGGAGGCTGTACTTTGGTTAAAAGTAATTGAACAAGTGGGTAATTTTCCAAAGCTTTCAGCTTAAGCATGGCTGGAATTTTTTCTCGCACACCTTTTTTATACAATAAATGGGCCCCTATCCAAATAGCATTACATTCGTGCTCTGTTAATACAGTATTTTGGCTTTGTGACGCTTTGGCCACTAAGGTTTCAGCACTTGCTATAAAGCTGTTTTGTTCATACAGAGGAATTTGCGCAAGGGTGTCAAGATTATGCAGTAAAGGGGCTGCAGCAGAGGCAACTGCAACCGCAGCGCTTGACCGTCTCTCAATTACTCTTTCAAGATAATGAACCATATTCATACAGTCGATTTCAATCGAGTTGTTTACGCTTAAGCCAACTAAAGCCACGGCAGATACAGAAGAAGCGGGGAGAGAAGTTTCGGCGGCATATACACACTCCCCATAAAAATAAGAATAATTTAAGCTACTTTAACAAATTGGGCTGCGAAAATAAAGAATAATTTAGCATAATAACTGTAGATTTTAACGGGAGTGACAAAGCAGAATAGATAGCATCTGCTAGTATTAAATAAAGGGGCAAACAATCCAGGCTAGGGAGATAAAACTTTATGAGCAACAGCAACCGTTTACCTCGCCATTATCCGTTCGATGAAATGGAATTTGAAGAATTAACTGAAAAAGTATCGCGACGCTACGTCACGGGTAAAAATGCAATGTTGGTCTATTTTAAATTAAAAAAAGGGGCGATTATATCCAAGCATCATCATATTTCTGAGCAAATTACCTATATTTTAGAAGGAAGTGTAAAAGTTTTATCGGAAGGCAAAGAATATATTGTGCAGAAAGGCGAAGCATTGGTTTTGCCTTCAAAGGTATCACATGAATTTGAAGCTTTAGAAGATACTATCGATTTGGATATTTTTTCGCCGGTAAGAGAAGATTGGTTACAGGGTTCAGACGATTATTTCAAATCTATTTGAAGGTGATCCTATACAGCGAATACTAGTCATTTTCACTATAACTCTCACTCACCCTCAGAGCGCTTTATCTTTTTTCAATTGGTAAAGCGCATTTTCAAAATCTTCTTGTAATTTAGAAAGATAGGAAGTTTTATCCACAAGTTCAGTTTTAAGATTGGCGAGTCGTTTATCTCGGCTCAATAATTCACACTGTAACGCCATATATTTTTCTTTCAGCAATTTCAATTCCGACGTTAACTCCTTGTTCTTTTTCTGTAATTTTAACCGTGCTGCTGTTGTCGCATAAGGCGCATCATTCACTGTCTGATAGGTGGATAAAATTGCCCGTGCACCATCAAATTCTATAGAAACATTGTCCATATACCGCTCCAGATCTCGTCATATATTACAAAGTAAATAATAGGTTTTTTTCGTTAATGAAGCTTAGCTTAGTACAGCGTTTTAAAAAAATAAAGCCAATAACTTGAATTATTTTAGCCAACTTAAGTCTTAAGCCAAATGCAGATAATTACCGTAGGCTAGCACCCCAATAAAGCTGACTTAATATACAGTCATAAAGCGCTGAAAATTCAGGTATGCTTGTAATCCTTATGAACACACAAAAACCTGATGATATTGCCAATCGTATAGAAATTTTACGCGATGAAATCCATGCGCATAATTACCGCTACCATGTATTGGATGCGCCCACTATTTCAGACGCGGAATATGATCGTTTATTCCAAGAACTAAAAAATCTTGAAGCAGAACATCCTGAATTCCAAAGCCTAGATTCTCCTACCCAGCGAGTGGGTGCAGCGCCTAAAAAAGAGTTTCCAGCCGTTGCGCATTCTATTCCAATGTTATCGTTAGATAATGCCTTTTCAGTTGATTCAGCCAAAGACTTCGACAAGCGAATTCGAATACGATTAAAGACTGAAGCGTTCATTACCTATGCCTGTGAGCCAAAAATTGATGGCTTGGCGGTATCCCTGGTTTATGAACAAGGTCGGTTAATTTCGGGTGTCACTCGAGGAGATGGAGTAAGCGGGGAACAAATTACCGAAAACCTACGCACAATTTCAACCATTCCTTTAAAATTGAAGCCCCCCTTTCCCGATGTGTTAGAAGTCCGCGGGGAGGTCTTTATGCCTAAAGCAGGGTTCAAAGCCTTAAATGAAAAGAATGCTCTATTGGGCGAGAAATTATTTGTGAATCCCCGCAATGCCGCCGCTGGCAGTTTGCGTCAATTAGATTCATCCATCACCGCCAAACGGCCTTTAAGCTTTTTTGCGTATGGCATAGCGAGAATGGAAGGATTTTCCCAACGCTTCTCGACCCATAGTGAAAACATGCAAGCGTTAAAAAAATGGGGGTTCCCGGTATGCGCTGAAAATCGGGTGGTCGAAGGTATAGAGGCGTGTCTAACCTATTATGAACAATTACAAGCAAAGCGCGAACAATTGCCTTTTGAAATCGATGGTGTTGTGTATAAAGTCGATAATATTGAACTTCAGCAGCAATTAGGCTTTGTATCGCGTGCCCCACGTTGGGCAATTGCCCATAAATTTGCAGCAGAAGAAGCCTTCTCAGAATTATTGGGGATAGAATTTCAAGTCGGCAGAACGGGGACATTAACCCCTGTAGCACGCCTCAAACCTGTTTTTGTCGGTGGCGCCACCATTAGTAATGCCACTTTACATAACATGGATGAAATTCAGCGTAAAGATGTAAGGGTAGGCGACACGGTTGTGGTGCGTCGCGCAGGAGATGTAATACCCGAAGTCGCGTCCGTTGTGTTAGAAAAACGCCCCTCACAGACTACCCATATCGCTATGCCTAAGCACTGCCCAATTTGTCATTCCGATGTTATTCGGGAAAAAGAGGAGGCGGCTTATCGCTGTATGGGAGGACTATTTTGTGCGGCACAACAAAAAGAGGCTATCTTACATTTTTCTGCCCGTCGAGCAATGGATATCGATGGCTTAGGCATTAAAATTGTTGATCAATTAGTCGATAAAAAAATCATTCAGACGGTTGCCGATCTGTACACCTTAAGTGTTGAGCAATTAGCCGGCTTAGAACGATTGGGCAAAAAATCAGCTGAAAATTTAGTGGATGCCTTAGCCAAAAGTAAGGAAACGACTTTTGCCCGTTTCCTGTTTTCACTGGGCATTCGGGAAGTCGGAGAGGCTACCGCACACAATTTAGCAAACCATTTTTCCGATCTTCAAACATTAATAAAGGCTGATGAACTGGAGTTACAGCAAATAACGGATATTGGCCCAATCGTTGCTGCACATATCTATTATTTTTTTCGGCAACCCCATAATTTGGAAGTCATCCAGGGATTGTTAAAAGCGGGCATTCATTGGCAAGCGCCGCAAAGCAAATCCGTAAGCAATAGCCCGCTATTCGGGGCTACCTTTGTGTTAACCGGCACGCTCAATGCCCTAAGCCGTGAAGAAGCCAAAGAACAATTAATCGCTTTAGGCGCCAAAATTAGTGAAGCGGTTTCTAAGAAGACAAGTTATGTCGTGGTGGGCGATAGCCCGGGTTCTAAATTAACCAAAGCGCAAAGTCTAGGTGTTCCTATTTTGGATCAAACCCAATTACTAGCGCTTTTAGAGCATGCCAAGCAAGCGCAATCCCAATAAAATAATTTATAACGCCTTAACGGTGTGAGGAGAAAAAGGTGATTAAACAATCACGGACATTAGTGCCCCCTAGCCAATCGCCGAGCCTAGTAGCGACAGAAAAGCCGAAAAATCCATTCAACACAAGGCTTATCTATGATAATGATGATAATTCCGATCCGCAGGCTCTTATACGCTCAATAGCAACTTATGAAGATATTTGGCATGATGCATACAGCGATGGTTGTGTCATTCATTATGCTTTACACATTACCATTAATGCCAATGAATATAGAAAAAATGTGAATATGGTTGAGCTATATGAAAAATATGCGACGCAGCCATCCATTCCGAACGCTGCATACAGTAGCCATAGCCACTCTACATTTTGCCTGGATATTTCAGGAATAGAATTTGAAAAATCTTCTGTAAAAGAATTTGTATTGCTAAAACTTAAAAACTTAAGAGTCCCTCAAAACATATGCGACTATCTCAATAATTTGCAAAACACTGTAGTAGAAGGACAGCGTTATTCAGGGGGAATAGACAGTTCAAGCCGGTGGGAAGAACCGGCATCTTCCGTATTGGGCCAAGCTGTACCATCCGCTTCTGGCGTAATACTCAATCAATATCAAATTTCAAAACACAAAGAGGAAGCTGTTGCCCCGCTTAGAAGCCCACCGAACATTGAATCTCAGCTTTCCTATAGGCCTTTGCTGTAGAAAATGAATCAACTATAAAAGCTAAATTTCGGCGGGAACTTTCTTTTCTGAGAGGTAATGGACATTATCCGAATGGATGTTTTGCAATGCTTTTAAAATATCGCTCATTTCAAGCTTTAAATCTTTATCATTCTGACTAATAATTTCAATTCTTTTGGCACGCGGATGTTTTTTACAATAAGCCTCAATCACCAACCAGTAAATATGCTGCGCATAGGTATCCAGTGTTTCGGATTGATTTAATTGATGCTCTAATGCTTCATTGGGCAGAACTTTATCGACAACGCACATATACGCATAAATCAATGCATCCACCAAATCGCAGGTTACTCGATGCGAAAGCGGATATAAATACGGATCTAATACGCGATAAATCATTTCAAATAACGATTCTAAGGCAAAAAAATCATCCTCTTTTTCGTCAATCTCATTGGGATTAAACAAAACCGAAAGACCAAAATAGATCATGGCGTGATCCAATAAATAATCCGGTGCAAGCTCAATGGGGCAAATTTGATATTGTTGCTCGTATAACAAGCCAAGACAGGTATAAATATCGGCTAATAGCGGACAAATGCGAACGGTTTCGCTTTTAAAGGCCATCAGCAGGGCGATCCGAAAAGCCTCTTTGGCTTCTTCAAAATGATATTGGCTTAAGGCAATACCGGCTATTTGATGGGCATAGGCATGGGTTGCCCAAATGTCATCGTCTGTTTCAGAGACTTCTGCTAGATGTTCTAAGGCCGTATTAATATAAAATAGGGGATGAGAAAGTTTACCTTTATCTGTTTCTAATTCTTCATTCACAATAAGATCTGCAATGGAAATGGCCGCTTGAGCCAACAATATGCGATCTTCATCCGAAAGCATTAAGGCAGAATCTGGCTGCTCCAATACCTTGATAGCTTCTTCGTAATCAACGGTTGCCAAAGCAAAAGAATTCTTTTCTTCTAAAATCTCTGCCCGTTTAAAATAGGCATGCGCCAGCTGGGAATTCCAATTATCTTTGCGATTTTCAATATTGATTTTTTTTAAGAGCGTAATTGCAGAATTGACATGCATCCTGCTTTTATTCCCTGAAATGTCTTGTTGATTCGCCAAGGTATAATAAGCGGCAGCTAATGTCGCATTTTGCTCTTCGCTATAGCTTTTTATTTGCTCAAATAAGTGAATAAATCGCTCGGCAGCGAGAACGGGCTGGGTAAGATCCCCACCTTTTTTGGGTGCTTGTTTCTCATGAAGCGCCATTCGATTTACCTCAGTTAGTTAGCTTGTTTTTAATAAGTTATTGATCACTTGGGCCAGACAGAGGAGAATGCAATATTCTATAAGCACCATCTTAAGGAGTCTCGGTGCAATTAACAACCCTCGAAGATATATTAGAGTGGGCAACGCAGTTATTCGAGGATTCGAATATCTATTTTGGCCATGGAACAGATAATGCATGGGATGAAGCCGTACATTTGGCTATGCACGTATTAAAATTACCGTCGGATGTCGATGCCGCTGTTATTGACACCGTTCCTAACCCAGACCAAAAAGCGATGCTTATACAGCTGATAAACCGTCGTGCCAGCGAACGTATGCCAGTTCCTTATCTTACTCAGGAAGCATGGTTTGCAAACTTAAAATTTTATGTCGATCAACGCGTGATTATCCCCCGATCGCCGATGGCAGAGCTTATCCTCAACGGATTTCAGCCCTGGCTGGGAGAACGATCTGTCCTACGCATTCTTGATCTGTGTACCGGGAGTGGTTGTATTGCCATCGCCTGCGCCAAAATGTTTCAGAATGCCAAGGTAGATGCAGTGGATATTTCGGCTGAAGCCTTGGCCGTTGCAAAAATAAACGTACAGGCACATGAATGTGAAGATCGTGTCCGTCTGATCACTTCCGACTTATTTTCTGCCTGTAAAAACGAAAAATATGACATCATTATTAGTAACCCACCTTATGTGAGCCAGCAAGAAATCGAAGATATGCCGGTGGAATATAGCGCTGAACCCGCGTTGGCATTGGCAGCGGGCAATGACGGATTAGACATTGTTAAAACTATTTTGAAGGAAGCCTGCCATTATATGACCGAAAACGGGCTTTTATTTGTAGAAGTAGGCAATGCTGAAGTAGAATTGCAAAATCAATACTCTCATCTTCCATTTACCTGGTTAGAATTTGAGCAAGGCGGCACAGGGGTTTTCTTATTAAGGGCAGGAGATAAAGCATGGTTGCCGGTTTTCTAACCATACTCGGATTTGGGGTTTTAATTTGGATATTATTAAAAACCATTAAAAATCAGCCCGAATTATTTTCAAGCGAAAATTTAAGTAAAAGTTTTACGTTAATGGGCGTATTAGCGCTACTGTTAATAGTCAGCATTGGATTTGTCGTGTTGATGTTACGCCAGTAAAATTAGGATAATAAAAATGCAATCACGAAAATTTAATATAGCAGTCGTTGGAGCAACCGGGGTAGTGGGAGAAGCCATGCTCTCAATTTTGGAAGAACGAAATTTTCCCGTCGGCAAACTCTATCCTTTAGCCAGTCATCGCTCAGCCGGAGAAAGTATTACTTTCAAGAATAAAAACATTTTGGTAGAAGACGTTGAAAATTTTGATTTTTCAAAGGTCGAAATTGGGTTATTTTCAGCGGGCGCAAGTGTCTCGGCCATTTATGCTGAAAAAGCCGCCAGTGCAGGGTGTATTGTGATTGATAACACTTCTCATTTCCGAATGGATGAAGATGTTCCATTGGTGATCCCTGAAGTCAATCCAGACAGTATTGCGGATTACCGTAACCGCAATATTATCGCTAACCCCAATTGCTCTACTATCCAAATGCTGGTTGCCCTAAAGCCTATCTATGATGCAGTTGGAATAGAGCGTATTAATGTCGCAACCTATCAATCGGTTTCCGGAACAGGGAAAGCCGCAATAACCGAATTAGCCAATCAAATATTAGAAACCTTCAATGGCCGATCAATAGAACCTTCTGTGTATCCAAAGCAAATTGCTTTTAATCTATTTCCGCATATTGATCAATTTGAAGAAAATGGTTACACTCGTGAAGAATTGAAAATGTGTTTTGAATCCCAGAAAATTTTTAATGATCCCACCCTTAAAGTCAATGCAACTGCCGTTCGGGTGCCCGTTTTTTATGGCCATTCTGAAGCCATTCATTTGGAAACACGCCGAAAAATATCGGCCGTGGAAGCAAGAGAATTATTATTGCGATCCCCCGGCGTGATTGTCATGGATGAACCAGAAGCTAACGTTTATCCGACGCCGATTGCTGAAGTAGTGGGGACTGATGCTGTGTATGTAGGACGCATTCGCGAGGATATTTCACATCCTTGCGGGCTAAACTTATGGGTGGTTGCCGATAATATCCGCAAAGGGGCTGCTTTAAATGCCATCCAAATCGCAGAAATATTGGTCAATAGCTATTTGTAATCTATAATTAGCAGGTGATATACACCTATGCGGAGTTAGAACAAAAATGAAGCGGTATAATGGCCACACTCTCTCAATGACACTTATTGCACTGGCCTTTAGTTTGTTACCTGGGATTGTTTTCTCATTAGGCTTTGGCGATATTAAGCTCTATTCTTATTTAAATGAGCCCCTCGACGCAGAAATACAACTCGTTGGCGTTCCCGCGGATCTGGATCCTAGTCATATTATTGCAAGCCTTGCTTCTCAGGAAGACTTTAAAAGAATCCAACTGGATCGCCCTTATTTATTAACCCAATTAAGATTTTCTGTATTAAAAAGCCCAAAGTCTACCGTTATTCAGATCAAAAGTGATTCAGCCATCCAAGAGCCTTTTTTAGAATTTTTAGCGGTTCTTAATTGGCCAGAGGGAAGACTCGTCAAAGGCTATACCTTATTGTTAGATCCAGCGCCCATGGGTAGTGCCAATATACGTGAAGTCCCGGCAAACAATGACAAAGAACCGCAATTACAACGGCAAGCGCCAATAAAAAGTTCAAACAACAAAATTTTGCTAAATCCTATGCAGGTTGCGAGTTTAGAAACACCAAACGTAACGGATGTTCCGAGACTAAGTGCTTCCAATCATGCAATGGTCGAAAATTTAGAAAATTTATTTGAACAAGATGCACAAGCCAAAAGAGAAGCATTAATCCCGGCTATTCAAAAATCACCAGCGGTTTCAATAGAATCCTCCCAAACAGCCAATGTAATGCCAGAAGCCAATACAAATACGTTCACCCAAGAAGAGAGTCTGACGGCACTGACCACATCCGAGCTCAATATAGCCGGGCTCAATATGGTCGGTTTCACTAAAAATCGACTTCTGTTGGGCAGCGGTTTAGCGTTATTATTGGGGGTTGCCTGTACCGTTTGGCTGTTAAAGCGGGCAAGAGAAACACTTCCGCTCGAGGCCGTCGAAATAATCAATGGGCATACTGAAAAATTTGAAATATTTGATAACGAATTAACGCTAAAACTAGAATTAGCCAGGCAATATCTCCAGATTAACGATACCACAAGCGCAAAAGAGATTTTAAACGATGTCATGTCGCGCGGAAATATCAAAGAAATCGAAATTGCTACAGAGCTATTCGAGAAAATACAGGCACATTAATGAATGATGAAACGTATCGCATTAGGGCTAGAGTATGATGGCAACCCCTATCATGGCTGGCAACGTCAAACAAATGCAGTCTCTATTCAAACTGAACTAGAACAAGCACTGAGCCAAGTCGCCGCGCATCCAATTGCCGCCATTTGTGCTGGCAGAACGGACGCTGGCGTTCATGCGACTGGGCAAGTGGTTCATTTTAATACCACGGCTATTCGATCCGAACGTGCCTGGGTATTGGGCGCTAACACATTACTTTCTCAAGCAATCCGCGTATTATGGGCACGGGAGGTTTCTGAATCTTTTAGTGCCCGTTATTCGGCGACTAGTCGGCGCTACCGGTATTTAGTATATAATCATCCCCTAAGGCCCAGTTTGTTAAGGCACAGCGTCACCTGGCATTATAGAGAGTTAGACATCTTAAGTATGAGGTCGGCCTCTGAGTATTGGCTAGGGGAGCATGACTTTTCATCTTTTAGGGCTAAAGAATGTCAAAGTCATTCACCCATTCGATCGATGCAGTCGATTCGGATTGCCCGAATAAAAGAGGTGATCGTGATTGAATTTATGGCAAATGCCTTTTTGCACCATATGGTGCGAAATATGGTAGGTATGCTATTAAGAATTGGAGAAGGTCGCGCCGCGCCCATTTGGGCAAAAGAGGTGCTTGAATTGCGGGATCGCAATTTGGCAGGTGTGACAGCCCCCCCCACAGGTTTGTATCTGGTGGAGGTGCAATATCCACAATCGTTTGGTTTGCCCACAATGGAATTGGGGCCATGGTTTTTAAATATAAATGAGGAATTATTTTTAGCATGAGCTGGTTTTCAAAATTATTACCTTCAAAGATCCGTATAGATTCCATCAAGAAAAAAGAAATCCCAGAAGGGTTATGGAGTAAGTGTCCAGAATGTCTTTCTTTTTTATTCCGTTTAGAATTAGAAAGAAATTGTGAGGTTTGCCCTAAATGTAATTACCATTTACGCCTCAGTGCACGTAAACGCTTAGATCAATTCTTAGATCCGACTTCTCGTGAAGAAATTGCGGCAGACGTTGTGCCAGTGGATCTTCTAAAATTTAAAGACACCAAAAAATATAAAGATCGCTTAAGCGCTGCGCAAAAAGCCACCGGTGAAAAAGACGCTTTAATCGTTATGCAAGGCCAAGTTAAAGGGATCCGCTTAGTTGCAGCAGCATTTGAATTTGCCTTTATTGGCGGTTCTATGGGGGCTGTCGTTGGCGAACGCTTTGTAAAAGGCATCGAAAGAGCTATCCTGCATAAAATCCCTTTTGTTTGTTTTTCCACCAGTGGTGGGGCAAGAATGCAAGAATCTTTAATTTCTTTAATGCAAATGGGTAAAACCAGTGCTGCACTTGGCCAATTGGCAGAAGCAGGCTTACCCTATATTTCCGTCATGATCGATCCCTGTATGGGGGGCGTCTCGGCAAGCCTTGCCATGTTAGGAGATATCAATATCGCGGAACCTAAAGCATTAATTGGGTTTGCAGGACCAAAAGTGATTGAACAAACTGTCCGCGAAACCTTACCCGCAGGTTTTCAACGCAGTGAATTTTTATTAGAAAAAGGGGCTATCGATATGATTATTGATAGACGCGAATTAAGAGATCGTATTGCCGCTTTATTAGCGAAATTTACCCATCAATCTTTAACAGCATAATAGATAGGAACGTAAAATGAATATCCACGAAGCAAATGGCATAGACTTTGTAATCATCGGAATCGTTAGTTTTTCTATCATGATGGGTATCGTCCGCGGTTTTGTTCGAGAGGCCATGTCGCTTATCACCTGGATCGCAGCCATTGCCATTGGTATTCTGTATTGTGAGCCTGTTTCCACGCATTTTAGTGCAATATCCTTAGCGCCCGTGCGTCTATTAATTTCATTTGTGCTGTTAGTATTGGCTACCCTTATTACGGGGGGCGTCATAAACCACCTTTTTGCTAAATTAATGAAAACAACCGGTTTTAGTTTCACCGATCGCATCATCGGCACAATATTTGGATTCGCAAGAGGACTATTTATTACGGCATTGATGGTATTAATGATTGGTTCATCTCCAATAGCACTTGCTCCTACTTGGAAAAATTCTCAATTAGTGCCCTATATATTGCCTGTTTCAATTTGGCTTAAAGAAAAGCTACCTGAAGATATGCTAAAGCATTACTCTAAGACTCAACCGAAATCCGGGCATACCGAAGAACATACCCTGAACGATGTGCCAAATCCGCTGCCAGAAGGCGCGGTAAAAGATGCCGAACAGCTGATCCATACGCTGCCAGAACATTTCCCGGAACGATAAAATTCCGTTGTAAAAATTCGACACTCACATTGGCTCTCTATTAATGGATCATTTATTTTTACAGAACAAAAATACTGAAATAACCTTTGCTATTCAGGTAACCACAAAAACAAAAACCCATCAAATAGGGGAAATTTTTAGGGATGAAAATCATCAACCCATTTTGAAAATTTATATCAATGCTGTGCCCGAGCAAGGCAAGGCCAATAAAGCCATTATTGATTTTTTGGCAAAAAAATGGCAGTTAAAGAAAAATCAAATTAAGATTATTTCTGGCGCTAAGCACCGTATCAAAAAAGTACATATTTCAGGAGACTCCGATAGCCTGCGAACGCATCTCGCACAGTTTGCACCATTAAGCCCAAGCCCACTCAAAACCAGAAATGTAGATTAAAATACAGGATAAAAGGAACGCACGATTCTATGAATTATAGACATGGCTACCATGCCGGAAATTTTGCCGATGTTTTTAAACATTTAGTATTGATAAGCTTATTGCAGTCTTTGCTACGTAAAAATAAGCCATTTTTTTACCTGGACACCCATGCAGGCAGAGGGCAATATGAGCTGTTTTCTGAAATGGCGCAAAAAACCTTTGAGGCTCAAAATGGGATTATAAAATTAATGGCAGGGGACATGAACGATATGCCGGCCACCGTTAAAGTGTATATCGATATTCTTAAAAATTCTGGCTACCCAGATATTTATCCAGGCTCACCTTTAGTCGCCAATGCGTTTCTGCGAGAAACCGATCGGATGGGCTTAATCGAATTACAAGAAGATGAGGCTTTTTTTCTAAAAAATCTATTTAAAGGCGAAAAAAGAGTTGCCGTCCATCAACAAAATGGCTATCAAGGAATCAAAGCCTTATTGCCCCCCCTAGAACGTCGTGGGTTAATATTAATCGATCCGCCTTTTGAAAAAGAAAATGAATGGGACGAGATTTTAAATGCACTACAAATAGCCTGTAAGAGATTTTCCACGGGGATCTATGCTATTTGGTACCCAATTAAAGCACTTAATCGGGTGAAGAAATTCTTACAGTCCGAAATATTGCACGGCTTATCGAATGTGCTCTCAGTTGAATTTTGCATATACCCCGAAGATACGCCGCTTACATTAGCCGGATCGGGCATGTTAATTATTAACGCCCCTTGGCAATTGGATGCTGAGCTTAACGCCTGGCTGCCCTGGGTATGGAATAAACTGGCTCATACAGGGGCTAAGAAACCCGCCTTGAATTGGCTTTAAATAAAATTCTGTTGCCGCCAAGCTTCATACATAATAATTGCAACTGCATTTGAAAGATTAAGGCTTCTAGCCCCTTTACGCATGGGAATGGTTATTTTTTGTGAAGCAGGAAATTGATCCATTATTTCTTGGGGAAGGCCCCGCGTTTCTGAGCCAAATATGAAATTATCATTGGGATTGTACAAAACAGAAGAATAGGACACTTCACCTTTGGTGGTACATAAATAGGTGGTTCCTTGCGTATGGCTATCTCTAAATTCATTAAAGGACTTGTACATTTTTGTCGCATTTAACATTTCATAATCCAGATTGGCTCTTTTTAAATGTTTATCGTCCAGACTAAATCCGAGTGGATGGATAAGATGTAAGCGACAACCGCTATTGGCACACAGGCGCATAATATTGCCCGTATTGGGTGGAATTTCAGGTTGGTAAAGCACAATATTAAACATAGTATACACATCTCTCTTTTTTAGCACGCAACGCTGCTATTATTGCACAACTTATGCAAAATAGACGCCACCATTTTCCAATGCTGCACCATAATTTAAGCTAAACTTAATATTAAAATGTATTTTAAAGGCATTATGGCATGATCAGTGAAAAATCGAATCGAATTGCATTTTTGTTATGTTTCTTTCTGGGAGCACTTGGGCTTCATCGATTGTATGTTGGAAAAGTAGGAGCAGGGATTCTATTGCTGATCCCGGCAACCGGATTTTTAGGTTTGCTTCTGAAGATGGGTATTCCGAGTACAGCCGATACACAGGCACTAACGACATTTTTTGCAAGTCTTGGAGCAGTGTGGAGCAGCACTTTATTAATCGTAATGTTACTCATGTTAGGGATGAGTAGCATATGGCCTGTTATTGATCTGGGGTTGATTGTCGCTGGAAAATTTCAAGACAGATCTGGAAATGTTCTAAAGTGGAAATAATAGCTACGACCCAAACCTCAGTGGATCACCACATAAACATGCAGCCGAAACGACGTTAATTATCGAAAGGCCATCAAACTAATTTAAGCCCGAATTACCTGATAACCTCTATTCTTTATCCTTTTGACTTGTTAGTATCACTTTATGCACCCTAGAAAAATTATCGACAGTAAGGAATCTATTAATGAAGCTCTTAATTGTTGAATCTCCTAACAAAAAACAGACAATTGCGAAGTATCTAGGCGCTGGTTGGCGAGTGGAAGCCTCAATGGGTCATGTCTGTGATCTACCCATAAAAGAGATTGGCGTTCAGGGTCCAAACTTTAAGCCTAAATATGAACTCACAGAAAGAGGGAAAAGAACCATACAGACCCTTTTAAGCGTGGCAGAAAAAGCGGAAAGCGTTTATTTGGCAATGGATCCAGACCGAGAAGGGGAAGCCATCGCTGGGCATATTGCCAAATACTTGAAAGGTACAGTCGGCATTTTTCATCGGGTTATCTTTAATGAGATTACCGAGAAAGTAATTAAAAATGCTGTAGCGAATCCGCGCAAATTAGATAAGGCATTATTTGACGCCCAGCAAGCAAGACGAGTCATTGATCGATTAGTCGGTTATCAGGTGTCTCCTCGTTTAAGCAACCTAGCAGGAGAAAGGTTATCCGCCGGGCGGGTGCAATCTGTCGCTATCCGGCTGCTGGTTGAGCGAGAGAGATCAATACGCATTTTCCAATCTACGGAACACCTTACGGTTAGGCTTCATTTTAACAATGAGAGTTACCGCTGGTTCGCGAATTGGGATACAACGCCATTTTTAAGCGAAGATGCCCCTTATATAGTGGACAAAAGTTTGGCAGAACGGATCGCTCACATTAAGAATGTGGTTGTACTATCAAACGATAAGAAAACAACCCAGCGCAAAGCACCACCCCCCTTTATAACCACGACCCTACAAAAAGCCGCTTCAATTCAGTTTGGCGTAAGCGCTGAAGACACAATGCGATTAGCCCAAACTTTGTTTGAAAAAGGGCTCATTAGCTACCATCGTACCGATAATCCTAACCTTTCCAAAGAGGCAATCGCCGCAATACAAACTGAGCTTAAAAATTTGGGCTTTGGGGAGCATATTGCTAAATCTCCCAATATGTGGAAAGCAAAAACAGGTGCTCAAGAGGCTCATGAAGCAATAAGACCCACCGAGATGGCCAGAGTGGATACAGGACTGCCCATAAAAGAGCAAAAGCTCTACGAATTGATTCGGCTTCGAGCATTGGCCTCTCAACTGAATGCGGCCTGCATTGAAGTAACCACCATTGTCGTAGCGCCTCCAGATAGGGTGCACGATATCGGCGGTAAAACACCTCGCTTTATCGCCAAAGGTAATAAGGCTTTATACCAAGGTTGGCGATTATTAATTCCTCAAGATTTAGCGATTGAAAAAGAAAAAAATGATGAGGAACCCCTGCAAGGCGCTCTGCCTAATATTGAGCCTAAAACAGCGTTAATCGCTCATCACAGTGAAGTGCTGGAGCTTAAAACTCAGGCCCCTAAGCGATATAGTGAGCCTGCGTTAATCACTAAATTAGAAAAAGAGGGGATTGGCCGCCCTTCAACCTATGCCGCTATTCTATCCAATATCAAAAACCGTGGTTATGTTGTCATTCAAAGTAAGTGCTTTGTCCCAACACCAACGGCTGAAACTATTTATGATGCGCTAATGGATAAATTTCAATTTATGGAAATTGAATACACCAGGCTTATGGAGTCTGCCTTAGATGATATTGCTGGTGGAAAACAAGATTATTTATCGGTGGTTAGTGCTGTAGATAAGTCATTGCAAGAAAGTTTAAATACATTAACCTTAGTTGAAGCTGAGGGTAAGGTTTGCCCGCTTTGTGCTGCGCCTATGCGAAAAATTAAAGGCATGTATGGCGAGTTTTTTGGTTGCACTAAATATCGTGAAGGCTGCAAAGGCACAATTGCAATTTCGCAAGATGCAAAACAAGACAATCCTACCTTATTACAAACCATTGTGGAAAACCCATGTCCAAAATGTCAAAAACCATTGCGTCGCATTAAAGGAAAAAATGGATTTTTTTGGTCTTGTACCGGATATAATCATGGCTGTACCGTTTCTTTAGACGATAAAAAGGGCAAACCGGCAAGGTATTATCCATGTCCTGCCTGTAAAAACCCACTTAGGCAAATCAAAACCAAAGGGGGAAAATATTGGGTATGCAGTGGCTATAAAAATGGGTGCAAGCAACATCTAGAAGATCAGAGAGGAAGGCCTGTAATCAAAAAAATTCCAACATAACGATTTAAGCCAGATTGACTAGATCGCTGCCAACTGCAAGCGCTACACTGATTTGTTACTCGACTCACTTCCTATTTGGCCAAATGTCTTTGATTGAGAAACCAAAATATCCTTGTTGCTTCACTTATAGCACTCCTACGATTTTCTGCAGATTGTATGTTGTTGCAACCACCAATTGGATTTGCAATTACTCTCCAGTTAAATTTGAGTAATACTAGAAGTTAAAAAATCTTGTGTAGCCGTGACTCCCTAAACACGGGTAAAGATCAAAGACATATGAACTGCATCGGTGTACTATAAAAAAGCAGTCATTAATATTCCTGTTTTTTCTAATCTTTAACTTTCTGATGGCAGGGCAGTGTTTTAGCCAAGAACCGATTGTTGTAAAAAAAATCCTAAACAAAGCAGTAAATTTAGAAAGAAAAGGGTTTGTAACAATACTTTCGGTTGATGGTGGGGGAATTAGAGGGATTATACCAGCTATAATACTTAAAGAAATAGAATCCAGGCTTAAAAATAAAGAACATCTTTCACAATGCTTTGATGTTATGTCAGGCACCTCAACCGGGGGCATTATTGTCCTATTGTTAAATACTCCAGATGAAAATAAGAACCCTAAATTTCGCGCAAACGACATTATAAAGCTTTACAAGAATTTGGGCTCTGAAATTTTTCATCGCTCACTCTGGCATCGTTTAATAACATTGAATGGATGGTTGGGTGAAAAATATTCTGATAAAAATTTCATTGAAAATATGGAAAAATACTTCAAAAATGTGCAACTAAAAGACTCTATAACTGAAATTTTAATTCCTGCATATGATATTAGCAAAGATCAAACTATTTTTTTTAAATCTTCATATGCTAAGGAAGACAATGCTAGAGATTTCTATTTTAAAGATATTGCGCATGCCACTACCGCTGCGCCGTCTTATTTTAAGCCCGTCAGCATTAAGGATTTGGCAGAAAAAAACACCTATACTTTAGTGGATGGTGGCGTTGCCGTAAACAACCCTAGCTTATCCGCTGCAATTCATGCCCTTAAGCTATTCAGTGAACGGGAAAACTTTTTAATCATTTCTATTGGCACAGGAACTAATTTTGGCGCCGAAGAAGGAACATTATCCTTTGGCGGAAAAAATATAGAAAGCGGTGGGAAAATTGCCTGGGCAGATGACATTATCTCAGTCTTCATGCACGCTGGAAATGATGTTGTAGATTATCTTTTACAAAATGCATTTGTTCCTAACAAAATAAAAAAATACTACCGGTTTCAAGTGCTACTAGATGCTAAGCGGGCTTCAATGGATGATGTCAGCGCTAATAATATCAAAGCCTTAGAAACTTATGCACAAGAATTAATCAAAAAACATGATTCAGAAATTACGGATATTGCTCACATCCTGGATAATTAATTTATTAAAGCAATTTATACAATGGCACCATACAGATCTGAAAATGCATTTTGCACGTAACGATAGGAGGCATAAGCGTAACCTTTATCGCCCCAATCAGTTCCCCAACTGTTTCGGATGATAAAGTGCTTAGATGTATACCCAACAATACAGACACAATGCCCGGCTTGATTATGGCCAAAACTATCCCGATATTCCCGTAGTTCGCCATGAGACGCTACCTCCAACCAGGCACTATCCACTTCAACTCTTGCCAAGATAGGCCCATTATTGGATAACCACTGTCGCCAATGATTTAAATCAATCCCAAGGCTATGGTAACTTTTAATGCGTAATTTAGCTGCTATTGAATAAAATGTGGCTGTATCTAAATCCGATAGCGGTCCGTGCATAGGTAGCAATTCGTCTAGCACACATCCATATTTTTGTGCAATTTGTAGGGCTAGTTTTGTTTGGGTTCCAGCCTTTTCTATAAACGTTGTAGGAAATTTAATCAATTCGTCTGTTTCTTTGTTGGCCATCCATATAAATCGGGCAGAAAGTTCTTGTTCTTTACTGATTAAACCGCTTTTTACAAAATGCCATTTTAACAGTCCACCCGATGTAGCATATCCCACGCAGGCACCGGTTTCACCTTGTTCTTGAATAGGCCACCAGGTTTCTCTAAGATCAATTGATTTTAAGGCTTTGGTATTCGGTAAACCCAATACTAAAGCCTTCTGAAATGTCCAATCCGTTTCTGTACCGCCTGAAGGAATACAATTTAAAATGCGCTTCATCATAGTTTAAGATGATGGCCCAGGAATATGCTTTGCAAAAATCGCTGATTTTGTGATCACTTTCCTCTCACTGGTTTCTGAGAATTTCTCATCTTAAAAAGAATAAGACATTTATGTCAAGTGATCGTAAATATTTCTATTATTAACCTAGACTAACCTATCTGTAAAAAAACTAAAACAAAAATAGGGCAGATTAACGCCTCTGAGGAAAATTTCGGACAGCTGCGTTCTTCGCGAGTGAGAAAAGGAGAAGCTAAAGTGTCATTTGAATATTTATACTCTGCCAGGATGACGAGCATTTCTATAGAATCACCTATAGCATCTTTGGTATTAGTTCGTCACTTCAAGCTCGTATGCCACAACTACCAGGCTTAGTCTTGGTGTGTGACCCGACACTTTGGCGTTCAGTATTTGAAGAACTAGCAAGTTTACAAGCACGTTGGCGAAATTTCGCTCGCATCTAAAATGCCTAATAGAAACAAGGTATGAATGCGTGAAAGCCTAAACTAAAAGCATATTATTTCCAGAATAATCACCACCCTCAATAGTTGTTAATAATTGATTGACATTTAATTAAATGTAAGCGCAGTATGGAAATAAGCTATTTTGGATATAAAAAATGAAGCCATTGCATTCTAAAGTGTTCATTTTTTTTAGCTGTAACATTGATTCTTGCCCATATAAGAAAAAAATATTTCAATATCTCAATTTTTTATTTTTGCAATTACAATATGATTTCAATTCCATAACTTAATGGATTTTTAATTTTCAGCATTCAAATTGTAATCTATAAAACATATTAGGAGGCGGTGATGAATTTTGACAATTTGGCCTATTGCGAAATTTACCCAGGAATCGGAATTGCGAGAGTGGGAGCATCAACGACAGAGTGGTTTCTAGCACCAGAAGTACCAGACCAGCCTCCACAACCTGATCAAAATACTTTTAAAGACAAAGGAGGGCGCCTGAAACGCCAGGGTGCGCGTTTCCGAATTTATGGCTTTGATGCCGCAGGAAAAATTCTCGGTGAAATCACCGCTGAAATGGCACACATTAAATGGCGTGTTCATCTCGCAAACGTTAAATCTGCTTGGTATAAGTTTGAAAATGCAATGGATCTCGGGAAGTTAGCTAAGTCGGCAACTCGCCGTAACCCAATGATTACAGGCGGGCGTCGAGACCAATTAATGATTAATCCAGGTCCAAGGATGATTAGTGGAAAAAATATTTCAGGCGTAGCGTTTCAATTTAATAATGGATTTTTCTATGATAAAGAAGTGTATCTTGGGGAACTGAAAACAGATCAGCTTGGCCGTTTAATCGTACTGGGTGGTCATGGCGTTAGCGGCTCAAAGACTGGCACAGATCCCACTACGTTTGCCAATAATGACGATTGGTACGATGATACCTCCGATGGTCCGGTAAGAGCTTCCATTGAAATCGACGGCCGTTTATTTGAAGCTCAACCCGCGTGGGTGGCAATTACGCCACCTAATTACGCACCTCACACGTGGGGCGTTGTAACCATGTATGATACTTTGCTGCCATTATTTCAAAAGAAATTTGAATTTCCTGTCGTAAAAGTCCCGGAATTTTGGCAAAATATATATCCTATTTTTAATCGACTTGCTCAATTGTCTGGGCTGAATTTTGGGGCCTACATTTTGTTTGGCCCTGGTTCACCTTTTGATTTACAGCAAGAAGAATACATAACAAAGCTTTCTGATCTCTCAAGCGCCAATCGCCCATTTAGGCAAAGGGTATTTGAACTATTTCGGGCACCACTGCCACCCGACGCAGGTGTTGAGGATAGTGATCGAGCAGATCCAGGAAAATTATTGCCATTGTATGGGGATGCATTCGGTGAACGCGAAACTGGAACGCATGTGGAACTTGCATTAACAAGCGTGCAACATGATTGGCTTAAAAATTGGGCTGAAGGAAATTGTACCGTTAAGCAAGAACCTGCTCCTAAGGTGACAAACTTTGAAAAAATACCTTTAGCAGACCAACCACACGCATTAAATCGTTCGCATATGGAAAGTATTTTGGGCGGACCATTCCATCCAGGTATTGAGCTCACATGGACACTCCGTCTTCCTTCAATGTGGAAAGCCCCTTTCAGACTCAACGTTTTACCCGAAGGCAGAATGCCCAATCTAGACTTCGGAGAAACACTTACCCCTGAAACGGCATTGAGTCCTATGGGTCCTTTTTATAGCAATGGTCCGGGAATTTTAACCGCATTTCTTGGCATACCTTGGCAAACCGATCACGCTAGCTGTGATGCGGGATACAGAACGGGGATCCACCTGCCTCTCCCCAGTTATTGGGCACCGCGTGCCCCAAACCAAGTACTTTCAGAAGCAGCTTATGAATCAGTACATAATCAAGCGTTAACGACGTTACAACGCATCAAGCACTTATCCTATCGTTCCCAATGGTACAGGTTATTAAGCCCTAATTACCTTTCTCGTATTCGGGATATGGTGCGACACTGGGATCAATTAGGAATCATAGTTGAAAAAGCCGCACCTAAGGACCACGAAAAATTGGGAATCCCACCCTATGTATTGGTAGAAACAGAACTGGAGTCGGCGGGTAACTCTCCAAGAGGGTCTAGTGATGACGAGACGCTGATTTTGTTGAACAATATTCAACAACTAGAAAACATTTCAGTGAAAAAAGCATTGGAAGAAATACCAGCGCCTAAAACCCCTCCTAGCATTAAGCGTATGCTAAGACGAGATGAAAAATAATCAAAAAACCGTGTGTGTTGCAGGCGAGGGGCTTGCGGGAATTTCAGCGGCATTAACTTTGCATTCTTTGGGATTAAACGTAGTAGTATTAGATATAGGTGAAAAACATCTACCAAAGCCCGGAGATGCATTATCGGCACAAGCGCTGCCAATTTTATCAAAATTAAAATTATTAATTATTTCTGCCTTGCATACCGCTACTCGCATCAACCAAATTAAGATTAAGTGGGATCAAAAAGAAATATTGCATCCATGGGAAGGTTTATTGCTTGAGCGTAACCTATTTGAGCAACAACTCACTGAAATTGCAATCAATAGAGGCATACAGTGGCATAGCAAAACCCATTTAAAAAAATTCCAATGGAATGGTAATCACTGGGATCTTGAAATTAAAAAGTCAGACGAGACCTTATTTCTAACAGTAGATAGGCTAATTGAAGCAACAGGCCGAAAATCGGTTATCGTACGTGCTTTAGGACGGCGTCATGAGCATCTTTATCCTTTAGCAGCTGCATGGGGGTGTTTTCGAAGCTCCGATAATAGCACAGGCATTGAAATTATTCGCAACAAACTGGACTGGTGGTATATTTCGAATCATTATGGATTATGCTCCGTTATGATTTTTAGTCGAAAGCCCCCGCATACAAAAGAAAACTGGTTAAACGCTGCCCAACAAATAGGGGCTATTCATTATAATAGTGTTTTATTAACACCCATTTCTGTTTACCCAGCACAAAGTAGCTTAACAGAAAATATCGCTGGTGATGGCTGGATTGCAGTGGGTGATGCGGCAGCAACTTTTGATCCCATTAGTAGTTATGGGATGACGTTCGCACTCGGAAGTGGGTATTATGCTGCTTGTGCTTTATGGGAAGAAATAAATGGCACACCGAACGCCATCCGTAACTACAGTATGTTAATTTACCAGAAAGCAATGCAAGCTCAGATCACAGCAGCTAACCGTTATGATTTAACCCAGCTTTAAAAAAAGGCCCAAGAACCAATGCATTTTAGCTTTCTAACGCATGAGCATTTGGATCCGTTTTACAGAGCGGGAGCCAATTTTATTAAGGCTTATGATCCTTTAGGTCGAAAGATTGAGGTGGTTGAGCCAAGAGATCGTTTGCAAGCGGTTTATGAGTGAATAATGGCCTGAAAGCGGAGCCGGGTTGGGGAAGCTGTGCAGGTTTTACGTTTACTGTAGATCGAAGCGTCTGTTTTAGTGCTTGATTGCTTGGAACCTGAGCATTTCTATTTGCAATTGTATTAGCTACGGCAGACTTAAACTGGCCTCTAAAAGGACAGAATAAACTGATGGTTGCAGCTGAAGCATAATATTCTCTTGCTTTCTGAGGTTCGTCAGGATTTCCTATTTTCCAGCCAAATCTAAGCCTTAAACATAAAGGATAATTCAATAAGTGATAGGGTTTAACTAAATAATATTCATAGGCAAAACCGCCATTTTTAAGTTTAGCTTCAATATAGCGTGTCCCGCCCGAACGATAATCCCCCACAAATTCTTCTTCAATCTCTGGATGCTCATAAATAGTTGTATAAGCCATGATATCCGCATTTTTAAGGCCTAACACTCGATATTTAAAATAATTAACAGGATTTCTACACCCTAACCAAAGCAATTTAGCCCAATATCCATTGGGAACGATGCCTCTTTTTCGGTTTTTATTCTGGTTAGACACGTCACCGATTAAGCCGTCTTCATCGGCATTATCAAACCATTTCAATAACGTTGGTAAAGTGGTCGCTGTTTTATTAACAAATAACAGCCCAAGCGCAAGAATGGGTATTCCGGCAATAGTCAGTGGAAGGGTAATAAAAAATTTTAAGCTGATATGGTAAGCTATTCTCAAAAGATGTTTCATCATAAACTCCCTGTTAGGGCTTTAATGCTTCACATTTTCAATACAGGCTATTAACTGTAATAACGCGTGATCAATTGCTTTCTGGATAATTTCCGTTCTTTCGCCTTCTAGTTGTAAGCGAATAATCTTATGTTTAAATTGTTTCCCGCCTGTCGCAATAAATACAGTGCCCACCGGCATTGTGGGTAAGCCACCCTCAGGCCCGGCAAACCCCGTCGTCGCCGCGGCAATATCCACTGAGAGTTGCGCTAAAGTGCCTTCTAACATCTTTTCTGCCACCACGTGGCTAACCGCACCTGGGTTTAATAAAAGTGCAGAGGGGACCCCCAATAGCTTTTCTTTAACGCTATCCTGATAGCAAACAATGGAACCTAAAAAAGATTTGGAAGCACCTGGAATAGCGCTAATTCTTGCAGCCATTCCACCCCCGGTACACGATTCTGAAAACCCAAAGGTAAAATTATTTTTTTGGCATAAGTCCAATAATTTTTTTTCTAATTTAATCATCAGAAATTTCCTTAATCCCGCGTTCTAAGTCAATAGCGATAGGCTTGGCACAATCCAATTAGGGGCAGCATTACCTGCTTTAAAAAAGTTAGTCAAAAATTCACCTTGAGCTTTATCTGAAATAGCATTTTTTTCTAGCAAAATGCCCATATTGCCGGTCAAGACTAAAGCAGAATCGATGTTGGCCGTTCCTGCACCCAGAATATCGGTTTCCAGGGTGTCTCCAATGGCGACAACTTTCTGTAGACTATACCGTTTATCTTGTTCTAAACGTTGCAAGGCTATCGTGTAAATATCTGGATGCGGCTTACCATAATAAATAACCTTTCCGCCCATATTTTCATATATTTCTGCAATATCGCCCGCACAGTATCGTAATTTATGACTATGCATCACTATCTTATCTGGGTTGGCACATATTGCGGGAATATTTAAATCAGATGCTATTTTTAATAATGGATTATGCTGCTGTAAGTCTTCCCCCTCATCGATATAAGCACTAATCAATATAAAATCGGCATTTTGAATCTCGCTAACCAGTTTAATGGGAATTCCGGCGAGTATATCTTGATTTTTGTCACTGCCTAAATGATAGCAACGCTTATGAGGGCTATCGTATATCACATCTTCCAAGGAGATTAATTTTGAGCGCACCACGTCCCCTGAAGATAAGATCATTTCTTGTGTCGCTTGAATGCCAAAGCTTTGAAGTTTTTCTTGCAATACTGCTGCTGGTCTTGGCGCATTTGAAATAAAAATAATAGATTTATCTAAACTAATTAAATAGTTTAAGCAATCTACAGCACCTGGATAGGGATTGACGCCATCATGTACAACACCCCATAGATCAATTAAAAAATAATCATAATGACTAATCAATTCTTTCATCTGCAAAGATATTGTTTTTTTAGGAATATTCAGCATTGTTAAACCCTCTGATCGATAGATAGTCGATAAAGCTGAATACAAGTTGGTTAGTTTTAAAACATAATACCGTCTCACATCCCCTCTACTTGCTTTTTAGCAACTATTATATACTAGCATTTTTAAGTTAGGGCCGGCTAAGAGCCATACAGCTATGAAAAACAGACCCACGGCAGCAATCATTATTATTGGCAATGAGATCCTCTCGGGTCGCACTATCGATCAAAATATACCTTTTCTGACCAAAAGATTAACGAAACTTGGCATACAAGTCATAACGGCACACGTTATTGGTGATGTGAGTGAAGCGATTATTCAAACAGTACTTGAATGCCATAAATCGTACAATTACGTATTTGTGACCGGCGGGATCGGCCCTACACATGATGATATTACTGCAGAAGCGATTGCCAATGCCTTTAATTGCCCCCTTAAATTGCATCCTATTGCAGCCCAGATCCTACGCCAATTTTATCAAGATGAAAATCTGAATGACGCGCGTTTAAGAATGGCTTATATCCCAGAAGGGGCGCACTTAATCCCCAATGCTATCAGTAGGGCGCCTGGGTTTTCTATAAAAAATGTATATGTCATGGCAGGGGTTCCGGCTATTATGCAAGCTATGTTTGATGGCATAGCGCCAACGTTAATCCCCGGTCCGACTATTTATTCTAAAACAATACATTGTCAATTGGGCGAAAGTATTTTAGCAAATGGCCTTACCCTGATCCAATCACAACATAAGGATGTCGAGATTGGCAGCTACCCAAATTTTAATCAAAAGGCTTATCTCGGTTTAAACCTCGTTTTGCGGGGCATAGATGAAGCTAGCGTATTAAAGGCCACAAACCGGGTAAGTGATTTGGTAAAACAACAGGGGGGGTTGCCAAGCCTAATCGAAGGTGAATAACGGCCCAATCGCATTTCTCTAGCCCATTGCCTCAAAAAATACATCGTCGGCGCTAGGGTAGGTAAGTGCAGTAAAATGTGCCAGATTGAGTGAAAAATGGGCTGCAATACTAGCCTCAATGCTTTTGGTTTTTTGGTAAATTAAACCATAAAATATACCCGCAACACTGGCTAACAAGGTATATTTCACCCCGCCAAAATGCATAGTGCCAAATAAAAGGGAAGCGATTAATAATGCAAGGTAATCTCCCCATGGATATTTTTTCAAAGATTTTTCAAGTAAGTCTTGAATAAATCCTCTAAATAAAACTTCTTCTGCAATACAGACCAGAACTAAATTATTAAAAATCCATATCGGGGAAAAACGAACTCAATTTAAAGTCAAATTCTACACATCCCAAAACCATGCTGAGTAGAGAAACAACCATAACGCCAATGAAGATCATTTTTGTTGTCGTTTTTATAAGCTGTGGCGTGAGCGATTTGCGGTTCAGCAAAGGCAATGTTCAAAATTCTACAATAAACAGACCAATTAAGGGTTTGTCAAATTTTAAATATAGAGTAAAAGGTAAAGCTTTAGGACTCATGATTTGATTGTTTATAAGTTGCCAATTATTAAATCCAGGAATTTTATGCACGAATAATAAAAAACAAAAAGCCAAGGTTATTATTCCGCTATTTGCTCTGATCATTTTATGCTTAGCATGAAAAGTTAAATAGCTCGTGACTGCAAATACAAGCAAATAGATCAATGTGATACTTTGCAAACCTTTTGCTAAAAAATCTGCAATTAGTCCTATGCTCAACAAAAGCAGCCATATTTTAGAACTTCTATGCACCTACACCCTAAGAATAGCCAAAGCTAGGCTGACATAAGCCAATAAACAGAATTTTGAATTTACTATCATTGAATAATCAAAATGCATATTAATAGGTGTCCAAAGTGCAATAGAAGATTGCGCTCACTAGTATGGCGAAAAAAATGGATTTCCTCTAGGCCCCACACCTTACAAAGCTTTCAAACTTATAACGCCTAAATTTCTTGTTGCAGCAATGCTTTCAGTGCTAAAGTTCACCCAGTATGGCTTGGCAAATCCAAGCAATAATGATTATCCCGGGTATTCAATAACACATAAGGCATGCGCGATTTATGAATATTTTTAGGACCAAAGTAACAGAACATTCTGCCGTTCGAGGCGAGCTTAAAAGATGCTTATCAGCGTTTGATTTAACCCTCTTAGGTATAGGCGCCATTATTGGTGCAGGTATTTTTGTACTTACGGGAATTGCAGCAGCCACGAAGGCGGGCCCTGCGATTGTTATGTCCTACACAATAGCCGGTATTGCTTGCTCTTTTGCGGCTTTATCGTATGCAGAATTATCGTCCAGTATTGGTGGCTCAGGCAGTGCCTATGGCTATGCATATGCCGGCCTTGGAGAAATTATTGCTTGGATCATTGGTTGGGATCTCATCCTAGAATATGGCATAGGGGCATGTGCCGTCGCGATTGGCTGGTCGGGGTATGTCAATGATGCATTTTTGTCTTTAGGGATTATGATCCCTAAACAATTATTAATGAGTCCAGCAGAAGGGGGAATCGTTAATTTACCGGCTATGCTGATTATTCTACTGATAAGCGGTGTATTAACGCTCGGCGTTAAGCAAAGCGCGCGCTTTAATATGCTCATTGTATTTATTAAATTGGCCGCCATCTCAATATTTGTTGCAACCGCCCTTATGGATGTAAAGCCCCAGTACTGGAAGCCGTTCATGCCATTTGGCTTTACCGGTGTGGTAGAGGGTGCGGCTTTGGTATTTTTTGCGTTTATTGGTTTTGATGCCGTCTCCACGGCAGCAGAAGAGGCGAACAATCCGCAAAAAGATCTGTCTATTGGTATTGTCGGCTCGCTTGCGATCTGTACACTTATTTACATTGTGGTGTCAGGCTTACTAACCGGTATTGTTTCGTATACAACTTTGAATACACAATCACCGGTTGCAGACGCTATGTTAAGCTTAGGCCATCATGTCATTGCCGATATCGTTGCATTTGGCGCTATTGCAGGTCTCACCTCTGTGATGTTGATATTTATTTATGGGCTTACCCGAGTACTATATTCAATGTCAAAGGATGGTTTACTGCCCATTGGCTTTTCCAAAACACATCCTAAAACGCAAACCCCCGTTAAAGTGATATTATTCAGCGGATTGATCATGAGTTTAATTTCTGGGCTTTTTTCAATGAAAGAAGTAGCAGAATTGGTCAATATCGGCACGCTGGCGGCTTTTGTAATTGTGTGTATTAGCGTTATTTTTTTACGTTACACAAAACCCAATTTACCGCGTCCGTTTAAAACACCTTTTTGTCCATGGGTGCCCTTGTTAGGTGTGCTCTCCTGTGGCTATTTAATGTTTAGCCTACCTTGGGTAACCTGGCTAAGGTTTTTGATTTGGATGGCAATTGGATTAGTCGTGTACTTTTCCTATAGCTACTCTCATAGCAAATTAACCGATAAAATAAGCATTTAATCTGCTTTATTAAAGACAAGATTGGGGATCTTTAGGGGTCTCCAATCGATTTGTCCAGCCATTTCTTTCTACTATCTCTCATGAATAGCCCTAAAGACTATAATTCTTTCATTTACCGACTAAAATAATAGAAAGCAAAAATTTATTTGCTTTAAAATAATGAATTACCTATTTAAGTATGGGTCGGAAGGCTAAAGTGAATAAAATATCCATTGGGCATAAAATAATCACCGTCGTTAGTGAATGGTTGCTTAAAAATGCTGCCCCCAAAAGGGGCTATCTCTGTGACTTTCCTCAAATTTGCACGAAGGTTATTCCAGGCGATGTGCTATTAGTCGAGGGTAGAAGCCGAATTAGCCATGTGATTAAAACGCTTACCCAAAGCCCATGGTCTCATGCGGTGTTGTATATAGGCCGAATATCGGATATTCAGGATCCAGGCTTACAAGAAAAAATTAAACAAAAATATAATATTGATCCCACTTTGCAGCTTATTATTGAAAGTGAGCTAGGGATCGGAACTGTCGTCTCCCCGTTGTCTAAATATCAACAGGATCACCTTCGAATATTAAGACCTCAAGGCTTATCTGTAGAAGATAGCCAAAGCATTATTGCTTTTGCCGTCGGTAGGCTAGGGGCGCATTACAATGTTCGACATGTATTAGAACTGGCAAGATTTTTGCTTCCCTGGAGTATTCTACCCAGAAAATGGGGATCTTATATATTTGATCACAGTGTTTCACAACCCCTTGAAGATATCTGTTCCTCCATGATTGCTGAGGCATTTCAATCCATTCAGTTTCCGGTATTACCCATCATTACCATGGATGCCAATAAACCCATTGAATTAATCGAACGCAATCCTCGCTTGTTTACCCCCAGTGACTTTGATTTTTCTCCTTATTTCTCCATTATTAAATATCCCATCTTTCCAGTAGAGCAAAATGCGTATTATCATCATTTGCCTTGGAAAGCAAAAATGAATAATACAACCGCAGACAATATACCCAGCTCTGCAGCAGAATTGCCTAAATGATTTAAGGGTTCGATGACGACAGGATACTAAAAGCATTTAGCAAACATGTTTTCATGTATTTCATACACTTAAATATTTTATTTTATACAATAAGCATTCTGGGGAACAGCCTGATGGAGCGTGCACTATTTTACCAAAACAGCTCAAGGTAAAATCATTCCTTTATAACGTCAAGCTCAAGCTTATCCCGTGTTGTTGCCAGACACGGGATAAAAATGATATTCGGGCAACAATCTTTAATTCCAACAGCTTAAACAGGCATCATCGATAAACAAAATCACATGATGTAAAACCGCATCAGTCGGAAGAGGATTTATCTCGCCTTTCAAAGGAATAACTGTAAAATTTAATGTTTTAGATGCCGCATCATATTCCGGATCGAGAAGCTCGATTGTAAAACTGGAGACCGCATCTGCAGATGAAAAGCCCATTTTGACCGCACTTAATACCGCATTGGGCGGATCAGTTTTAAAGCTATCGTGCCCTTGGTACTGCCATAGCTTTAAGAATTGCTCAAGTGGGATTGTGCCTGCATTTCTTTTGGGCCTATCCGCAAAATAAGTGACAAATTCAGGGATGTTGTTCAAAGTTAAGGTATAAGTATTTGCATCATTTTTATTTACTTCGATCTTTGCCTTACTGGCAGATTGCACAAATAAATACGCTTCTTTCGGTGCAGCCTTTTGTGCGCCCACATTCAATGAGGAAGCACTTGTGGCAAGTGGGCTTATAAAGCACAATAAAAACGCTATAATAACGTTTATTCTGATTTTATTTTGGTAAATATTTTCCATAACCTTCCCCTCAATTATTTGCATATCAACATACTTACAAAAAAATACCCTGTTGAACCATTCAACATTTACTATTCAGTATAGGCATTATTTTTTTGGGGATATACATTATGCAGAGGAAACATAGCCGCTTGAATGCGGCTTAAACGCAAAAAAAAAGGTATAGCAAATATAGAGAGAAGATTAATTAAAATATTTTATTAATGTTTTATGTGAACCTTGACGATAAAAATAACGTAAAATTCCAAAAAGACTAATCATAAACCAGATAACTTCGATCATAACCGAGGCCGTATTCCAGGTAAACCACAGCGAAATTAACAATAAAACTGAGCCACATAAATTCCCAATGGAAAATCCAAGACTATTAGCATTACATTTGCCAATTTGCAGCAAGAAATAATACCACACCACCAATAACACGCCTAAAATCCCTAACACATCAGGCAAAACATTCAATAATTTTTCCAAAAATACTTCCACGGTATAAATTTACCTCTATTCACATTTTTTATGAGTTACAAGCATACCATAAAAATGGATAATTTACACTTCTACGCCATTCTCTAATGCCAAGCAAAAGCTTGTAACTTTAAAAATGGTTCGAAATAATACTGATTTTAAAATCAGTTATATTAGATCCATTTCGCCTGGGTGTTTAGGGGGAATCGGATTTAAGGGGGGATCTTAGGCCCCCTAAAGGCAGTCCTGTATTTTTAGACTAAAATTAAGGATATTCGACTTAAGGAAAATCCGACATTTATTCAATTTTCAGGGAGCTTTCTCTTGTACACTATTTCTATTGTGTTGGTTATCGGTTTAGTCTTTTTAGCGGTTGTTTACATTCGAGATATTAAGCAAAAAGAACATGCGATTTTGCGCAATTTTCCAATTATTGGGCACGGTCGCTATTTTTTTGAATTTATCGGGGTATTCTTACGCCAATATTGGTTTTCACAAGATAGAGATGAACTGCCCTTTAATCGTGCGGAGCGCTCTTGGGTTTATAAAGCCGCAAAAGGGCAGGACGCAATGGTCGGATTTGGATCAACCCGCGATTTGCGTCCAGTCGGCACTGTCCTTTTTGTCGATACGCCTTTCCCGGTATTAGGCGAGGATGCGTGTGAAATCCGTCCCATTATTATTGGGCCTTACTGTAAGCATCCTTATGAAACACATTCTCTTTTTAATATCTCAGCCATGAGTTACGGTTCTATCTCCAAAAATGCCGTTCTAGCCCTATCCCATGGTGCTAAAATGGGTGGCTGCTGGTTAAATACAGGGGAAGGGGGTGTTTCTCCTTATCACTTAGAAGGCGGCTGCGATCTGGTTGCACAAATTGGCACCGCTAAATACGGCTTTTGCGATAGCAATGGCAAATTGAGTGATGAAGCAATAAGAGGCACGGCCCTTTATCCGCAAATTAAAATGTTTGAATTAAAATTGAGCCAAGGCGCAAAACCTGGAAAGGGGGGGATTTTACCCGGAATCAAAGTAACGCCTGAAGTTGCTGCCATTCGTTTTATTAAAGCTCACCAAGATTCTATCAGCCCCAATCGGCACCCGGAAATTAGTAATGTCTCAGAATTGTTGGATATGATAGAGCATATTCGACGGCTTAGCGGCAAACCAACGGGTTTTAAAACCGTATTAGGAGACGCCGATTGGTTAAATGAACTTTGCCAAGAAATTCTAAAAAGAGGGATAGAAAGGGCGCCCGATTTTATTACCATTGATGGCGCAGAAGGGGGGACAGGGGCTGCTCCTTTAAGTTTAATTGATTATATGGGCTTACCCATTGCAGAAAGTTTGCCAGCCCTTGTTGATGCTTTGGTAGAGTATGGATTAAGGGATCGCATAAAAATTATTGCATCCGGAAAATTAATTACCCCTGCAGAAGTGGTATGGGCCTTATGTGTAGGCGCAGATTTTGTCGCCTCTGCACGTGGATTTGCCTTTTCAATTGGCTGCATTCAAGCCTTACAATGTCATACCAATAGGTGCCCAACCGGCATAACAACACATGAACCGCATTTAATGCAGGGATTAGATCCGGCGAATAAGGCGATCAGAGTTGCCAATTACGTCAAAGGCATTTTGTATGAGGCGGGGGTGATAAGTCATTCTTGTGGTGTCAAGGAACCGCGCGAATTAACCCGGAAACACGCGCGGATTATGACTGAACGTGGAGTAAGCATTTCTTTATCTAAATTATATCCCGATAAAGTTTTTGGCTCTAAAAAATAAGCGCATTTTTATGTTTTTAGTTTACACAAAGTATTAGATTTTTTCTGTTTTTTTGTAGGCGCTAAAGGTGGCAGTTTTTGATCATGCAGTAGAGATTGAAATTTTTGTAAAAACCTGTCAGACCATATTATCCCATTGAATAAAGATATCTTTTCATCTATTTTTTTCATGGCATCAGGCTCTGTGTCCGTTCCGGGTTCCTGGGCATTCGATTTGCTTTCAGCATTTTGTTCCTGAGCATTCAATTCTGTTTGAGATAAAGCAGAAAATGCACATATTTCTAAACTAAATTCAGGCATTTCGCCCCCCTGGCTTAGTAGGTGTTCAATGGCGCTCATGGGTCTTGACATATTACACTCCTCGCATCTGCGAATTATTATATACATTTGCAACCATTAGGGTAAATTTTTCGTGTTTGATTATGCGAGAGCCGCTGTTTGATAAATAACTTTTTAAATTTTAAGGCACTATGTCTGATGTGTACTTATAGGATAAGATAATACACGGATATCACAATATGTTTTAAAGGGTAGGCCCATGTCAAATATACTCAATACTGTGGATTTATTAAATAAAGTGGTCGAACAAGAAAAGGCTGCCCTAGAGTTTGGTTTCTATTGGGAAAGTGCCAATCAGCTTATTCAACAAATTAAAAGTGAGTGTGACGAAGTTGAAGCAGCACAGTTAACACAAAATCGCGCTCACCTTAAAGAAGAACTGGGGGATTTAATAACTGCCACCATCTCATTGTGCATATTTTTAAAATATGATCCGCTAGATACATTGCATGAAAGTATTCATAAATTTCAAAAACGTTATGATGCATTAGTAACTTTGGCAAAAGAAGACGGGCATAAGAATTTAAAGAATCAGCCTCTCCATATACTCCTGTCGTATTGGGAACGTGCAAAAAAAATTACTCAGGATCCACTTTGATTGATTACGCTCACTATAATTTGGAGCCGTTATGAAAGGCCGCCATACCAGTTCTGACAAACATTTGAAAAATAATATCTTATGGATTGAAAAACTTGCTTCCGTACAAAAAGTTGTTTTAGGAATTTCGGAAGCGTGTCGTCATAAATACCCCCCTGGCCATATTCGATTTAAATCCGATATCGATGGCGGCATTAAGGTCAACGGTTATTCAGGAACAGGGGTTATCGATATTTTTATTAAAATTGATCCCATATCTAACCGTGAATGTGTGAAAGCAGCACTTGCAGATCGATTTAAAATCTAAGGAGGATATAGTATCATATGATACTATCATTTTATGCGTTATCAGCAATCACTCTTCAAATTTCCTGCATAAACATCCCTCTCAACAATGAAAATCCATATAAATCAAGCTAATTAACGATTGGTTTATTCTTGGCCGATCGATGGCGTTCCCTTAGCTCAATATCAATATATTTATCAGTAATAGCACTAGAACTATGACCTGCATCGTCCCGAACATGTTCACGGGGGCGAACTTTGACGTCATCTGAAATGCCGGTATGTCTCAACCAATGAACCGTTGCTTCTATTAAAGACTCTGCTTCTTCAACAAATCTATCCTTTTTAAGCACTTCAATCGTTTGATTAAAGCAATTTTGAACAATTTGACGAACGTAATTGGTGCTCGAAACGGGTCCTCGTCCTTTCGTTTTTGGTACAAGCGCAGAAGTATCTGCAACAGATGGAAGAGGGGAGAAGCCTAGATGCTGACGCCACCTTTTTAAAGCGATCAGCATAGCATTACTAACCGCTATTTCTCTTTGTTTATTGCCTTTGCTAACCGTTGTAAACCACCAGTTACCATCGTGATCTTTATGAAAATGATTCATAGATGGAACCCAACGTTTACTGGCAGAGAGTTCTGAAATTCTTAAATACATGGCATAGAGGGCTGACATAATGAATAATGTGCGCTCATGTACCTCCGGATTTGCATCTGCCATTTCTTCGGCTGTTTTAATGACATATTGCCACTGCAATTCGCTGAGTCTTCGGATCTTGGGCGAACTCTGATCTTTTCGAATAAATTGACTTTTTTGGCGAATTAAGGCCACAGGATTCATAAAAACGTATTCATCTTGAAGTAAGTAATTATAAAAACTGCTTAAAATAGCAAAAGTACCTTTTACCGATCCAGCGGATAGTTGAAAATCCTTTAAATTAGGTCGTTCCCCTTTAGAATGTGCAGCTTTTGAAATTGTGGCCACAAAAGGTCGCCATTCAGGATTTGGAATACGTTGTCCCTCTGTTTCGATAAAACGGGGGGCTTTTTTAAGCCCAATCCAGGTTTTTGGGGGATTTTGGCTGAAATGTATAAAGGACTCAATATCTTCTCGACGCAGTTCTTTAATGGCTTTTCCGGCCACAATCCAAGACCAATGTAATAATTTTTCTATTTCACGACGATAAGAATTAAACGTACCCACACTACCTTTATAAGATTTTAAAAAGGCAAGGGCTTGTATGTAATCTTGTTTATGATGGATATTTTGAATGGATATTACATTAGTCTCACTTATGCGTTTTAAATCATCAAATAAAGCTAAAGGTATTTTTATAGATTTCATTTAATTCAGCCTCCAATAGACTTAATTTGATTATTAACATGGAAACTCGCGCACGGACTGTGCGTCATTTCCAAAATCTAGGTACACCATAACAAATAGTCACAATCTTTTTAGGCTGCTAATTAACAGGCCAAAAATCCCACTCACCGATAAGGGTGATTATCGCATTAATCACCCTTATCGTCAAATGCAAAGCAATACCCTATCATATTTTTTGTACTGTACTTATGCTACTTACACCTGTTTGAATTATCCATGGACTAATAATGATACGTCCCTAAAGCACCCACTGCGGCTATTGCTGTTCCTGCTACAACAAACCTAAAAAACCAGGGGCAATAGATTTTAGCTTTATTGACTAATATTTCATTTTTAATATGAAGTTCTTTGCTGAAGGTATTATTTTGATCTACGACATTTTGTTCTGTAGAGTTTTGACTTTGGCAAGTTTTACCCGCAGGCCCTACCAATTTCTAGTTGAAAAGATTATAGGTCCATTCACTAAAATATTCATCAGCATTACATTTCGATTACGCTTTTTGACCGGCTTTGCGGTTGGAGCTAAAATTAGCTTCCAATACCTCCTGGATCTTTTTCCAGTGGAGTTTGCCGTTTTGTTCAATTTGAATTTCCTTACCATTTACCTTATTTATTTTATCTTCATCTTTCAGCCCAAGCCTCTCTTTTAAGATGATTTCTTCAGATTTACTCAATGCATTTTTTCCAGGTTCCGAAAAATTAAGTTGTAAAACCTCAATTATTTTATCGGAATTCGATTGTTTGTTGATTGCGAAGGCTTTAGTCGTACACTGTGCCTGTTGTGATGAATAATATGTTGCGTTAATTTTGGCCTTGTCCACAACTGAGTTTGTTGAGGTTGCCGCTGCATGGTTAAATGAGCGGGATGAAAGTGCTACTTGATGGGAAATCGAGCTAGAAGATGCAGAATACTGTACATTGGGGTCTACGCTTGATGTTTTTCCTTATGATTAAAACAGTTATTAAGCAGTGCTTTTACGCAGCGCCTGCTTTTAATATTTTTTTAAACCAACTCTTTTCTTTAGCATACTCCTCAACAAATTCCAGGCACTCTTTTAAACAGAGCTCAAAAGCTTCTAAGCCTGGCTTATACTGCTCTTTATTCTCAACCTTCTCCAAATTATTAACAGCAGCAACGACAATATCCACTCTATCCGCTAACGTGTTGCACTAGGCCATATTTGCTTTAACAAGTTTTGAGCGTGTACGCACCTTCTTGGCAATACTATAAATAGATTCAATAATTTCTAATATAGGCATTTTATGTTCCTTAAGTCTTTATCAAACGGTGAGTCTGGGTTGCTCTCAAAATTAGCCCACACCTGCCCCTCGGTGTGGGATTGGAGAATTCAGATTATTCTGATATCCACTACTGCTAGCAGACGTTTGGGACGCTGAGTTTAAATTACCTTGATAACCAGATCTCATCGGCGCTTTCTGGGCTCTCAAATATGGCAAGAATTGATTAAAATCTTCTTTGTCTGGATGTAGAAATAAGGCAACTTCATCAGCATCTGGACGTTTTTCAGGATCTGTTTCCCAACAGGCTCGTATCAGAGAGGCTAATTTTGCCGGACATGCAGCGGGTATTTCATCTCGAACGCCTTGTGAGGCTCGTATGGGAATAAGACTAGGTTTAGCTACCTTTTTAAAGGGTATTTCACGTGAGGTTAATTCCCAAAAGGTAATACCCAAACTATAAATATCAGACTGTTTAGTGCAACCGTCGTCTGATGTGGCAAGTTCAGGTGCCATCCAAGCCAAGGTACCCGCAGAACCGCCTTGCGTTGAGGTAGACTGGGCTTCGCTTTTAACCCTAGATAGACCAAAATCGGTTAATTTAGCGTTATCATGTTCTGTTAATAATACATTTAAACTTTTTATATCTCGGTGAAGGATATTTTCTTGGTGTAAAAAGGCTAAACCACGAGCCATATCCACTGCAATACGAACCCTAACAGGCCACGTTAGCTCTTGGGCTGAATGTAATACACTAAACAAGGAACCCTTCGGCATGTACTCCATGACAATGCAATAACGGGGACTTAAGGTATAGCCATAGAACTGCACAATATTAGGCGCTCGTAAACGCGACATAATTTTAGATTCAATTTCAAACTCTGTTTTTACATCCGCAGATAGGCTATCTGAAAGAAGCTGCTTAACCGCTACGTCGCTATGCCGCCAAGTTCCCTGATAAACCACCCCAGCCCCCCCTTTACCGTAACCACTCGCCAAAGTGCATATTGCCCTTTTAGGGCGAGTAATGATAGGGCAGCAATTTGTATAGATCTTGGGGTTTAGTGGTCGGAAGTCTTGCAATAATATCTGATAGATATTCGAAGGTATTTAAATTATTTTGTTTGGCAGTTTCAATAATAGAGTAAATAACAGCGGCATTATGGCCACCTTGATCACTGCCAGCAAATAAATAGTTCTTTCGGCCAATAACAACGGGGCGTATTGCCCGTTCCGCCGTGTTGTTATCCACTTCAAGGCGACCATCTGCAAATACATTTTGCAACGCGCGCCAGTGATTTAAGGCATAATTAAATGCTTTTTCGATCGGTGTATTAGGGATTACCCTTCTTTTCGCTCTTATCAGCCAGTGATGAAGTGCACGATATAACGGACGCTGATATTTCTTCCTGAAAAAATAGCGTTTTTTGTAGTGTAAGTTACGGCCCCTGCCTTCAACCTCATAAATCTTTGCTATTTTTTCTAAAGTATCCCTTGCTAATGGATCTCCTTTTGCAGATTCAGAAATTTCAAAAAACTTTCGCCTGACATGGGCCATGCAGCCAATTTCAATAATATCGCCATTGACGTATAAGGCGTCATAGCCTGGAAAAGCGTCTGCTTGTAAATAGCCCTTAAACCCAGATAGAAATTTTTGAGGAGCAGTCTGAGTACGAGAAGGCGAGTAATCGTATACTGTGCAAGCAGGAGATTGATTGCCATCAGCAACATAAACCCATAAACGTCCTTTTTTTGTTTTGCCTTTTGCAAGAACAGGTACCGGGGTATCATCGGTGTGTAATTTACAGAGCCCCATTAAATCGTTATGCATTAAGCCAACCAATGGTTGCAATAGCTTTGCTATTTGCGATACCCAGTCACACATCGTTGAATCCGAAATATTAATTCCATGGCGTTTAAAACGCAGCGATTGTCTATAAAGCGGTAATGCATCTTGGTATTTGTTAATTAATATTTCTGTCAATAACCCAGGCCCTGGGATCCCCTTTGGTATTGGCTGAGCAGGCATTGCTGCAATTTTAATTTGACAACCATTTTTACATCCATATTTATAACGTCTATGTTCTTTTATAAACAATCTTGCAGGAATAAATTCCAATTGCTCACTAATTTCTTTCCCTATGCACTGACATACATTGCCACATAAATAACAAATGCGTTCAGGTTCTGGCAGTTCATATTTGATTACCTGGCGCTCCAAGAGCATCGGTAACTTTTTTCTAATCGGATGTGCATTCGGCAAATCTTTTTGGTTTAAATCATTGAGGGCTTTATTTTTAGCAACAGCCTCTTGGTTAGCCTCTATACCTAAAGGCTTTTTTTCTGATTTTTTACCGTACAAAATTCGCAATAAGTTTTCTAATTGGTGCTGGAGTTTTTCGGTCATTAACCTTTGAGCCCTAAGTTCATGGGTGAGCTCAGCGATTTGCTTATCTTTATTCGTTAGTAGCTTTATAAGTTCATTTAAATCCATAGCCTAGTAATCTTACTGCTTTACTAGGCTTTTGTCTGTCATCCTTTAACCATTTTTCCCTTGATCTATTGTCTATATAGCTCTTACACGTTGTTGATGGGTTAAATCAATGCCCTCAAGCAACAAGTTTAAATCCGACAAACTCATTTTATATTTTTTTCCACCTACTTTCGGTAACCTAAAGCGCCCATCGGCTAAACATTTATAGGTTAAAACAAAGCCATTTCTATCCCATTGCAACAATTTTACCTTATTTCCTACCGAACTAAAAAATACAAATAAATGGCTGCTTTTAGGATCCAGCTCAAATTCTTGTTGCACTAAAACCGCCAAACTAAAGCAACCCTTACGCATATCTGTTTTTTGTGCCGCCACCCAAACTTGGATATCCGGAGAAAGCATTAACATTGTATTCTCCTTAGATTAAGAATAAGTGCTGATACTTGCTCTATGGATAAGTGATCGGGTAATTCTAAGCTTAGCCCATTACCAATATTGACTATGCATTTACCCTGTGGCATAGCCAATTCTATTGGCATGAACAAGCCTGTTGTTAATCCGGGTTTTGTATTGTTTGCATTAGCCTTTCGCCATCGACGCAAATAATAGTAAAATAGATCTTGTTTTACACCATGCTTTTTGCAGTAGTCTGTTTGCTTTTGCCCACTATTATTATAAGCTTCGATAATTTTTTTCCAGGCCAAACTTTTTGCCGCTTTATCAAGCTCTTGAATATTGAACGATTGCATACGATTGCCTCTTTAATGCTAAAAATACCTTTATAGCAAGGCTAGATGAGGTACGATAGATGCGTTTTGCCGGGCGGTTACCCTTAACCTCAAGCGCTTGATTTTACATCCCGAGATAATTCTAAATTTCAGCATTAAAATATTTAATAACACCAATTTGTTTGTACGTTACTTGGAAAGATAATAAAAAGTTAATTTTACTCGTATCCCGGCTGCCCCTCATTAAGCACATTTTAGGGCCCTAATTTTCAAAGCCTCAACCCATTCACGCTTATACTCATTCCCATAATCGACTGCTTTTTTATCGCTTCCTGAGCAAACAGCCAAATCAGCTCCATTGGACATCAAAATATTTGCTATATCTTGGCGATCATACACAATTGCATAATGTAATAATGCCCTACCATTTTTGGAATCTAGCTGATTTATATCTAATCCCTTTGTTATTGCTACCTTTAAATTAAATTCAAATTCTTGAATGGACCTATTATTAATAACATCATCTACTAATTGCGTATTATTTATTAATGGCAACCGAACTTCATTCTGATTTCGTTGGCTGAAAAGCAGCAAGGGGACAAATGGTTGTGTCAACCTAACTGGTACAGCTAAGGCTTCTTGATCTGATTTCTTTTGTGCATTTCCAATTGTCAAACGAGAAAATTCTTCCACTATCGTGCTCTGAAATGAAGCTGGACTTAAATTAGCAACCCATTCACGCTTATACTCATTCCCATAATCGACTGCTTTTTTGCCGCTTCCTGAGCAAACAGCCAGATCAACTCCATTGGACATCAAAATATTTGCTATAGCTTGGCGATCATGCACAATTGCATAATGTAATAATGTCCTACCATTTTTTGAATCTAACTGATTTATATCTAACCCTTTTGCTATCGCTATTTTTAAATTAGATTTAAACTCATTTTCAGACTGGCTGCTTGGAATGCTAATTCCATCCACGAGTTGGGCATGAATATTTTCTACGTTATGATCTTCAGTAGGTACTAATCTTACAAAATGATTTACACCATTATATTCAATGTGAATTTCATCATTATCATACTTTTTCGTCTGATAAATAACTTTTTGACTTTCACTGTTGTCATGAATAAATATTTGCGCTTTTAGCATATGAGCAACAATGTCTACCATAGAGGTTTCTGATCGTTCACAAAAATGCCTTTGAAATGCAAACCATTTTTGCGCTCCATAATAGCCTTGAACGTAACTTATATAAACACTCTCTTTCACAAAGTAATTTTTAAATTTTTGCTCCGCCGTGCCTAAATGTGCAGTACGAACCTGTATATATGAATCGTAAAGTGAGCCACATTGCTCTCTCTTAGAAGACTCTAAAAATAGGCTATCAAGGCTTTCTATAGAAAGAGACTTCTCATATCCTAGAATATTACTACAAATGTTAGCCTGAATTTTAAGAGGTTCGCTTTCATGTGCGTCAAAATATTCGCTCACTAAATCAAAAAGTTCATTTGTTCGTAACGCCTCAGGGAGGATAAATCGAGACAGATCAGAAACATCCTCTGCCTCAGTGGATGGTTTTGTAGTTATCAATAGTTGTGCAAGTTTCTCCTCTATTTGTTCAATTTCTTCACCTTTTAAAGCATCGTTAATTTGAAAAAGCTCAAGAATACGATGTTCTCTCTTCTTTACATGATCTTGTTCTTGCAAAAGTTGTCTTTTTAGTATCGACATATAAACTGCTGTCACAGCAGCAGCATGCTTAAGTTCTGGGGCTAGTAATTGACGAAATTCAATCTTAGGCGCGTTAGTTAAAGCATATTCTATTAACTCTGTCCTTTTTATTCCTACAGCAATATCAAAGCAATTCCAACCATTTTGTTTGGCTGTATTATTTTCAGGTTGCCATTTCTTAAGGGGTGCTGAGAATTTAGCAGCAATATGTTTCAAATTTTTTAACTGGCTATTTTCTTCTGCTTTTTCTTGTAAAAGGATGGTGCTCTTTCCTTCAGGACTTTTTTGCTCTTCCCTATCTTCGAGAGTTAAAGGGATAGAATGCTTTAATGTATCTAATGACTTACTGGCCGATTCGGTAAGGCTGGATAGCTGGGCGAGCTTTAGAATAAGATTATTTGCTGTATTTTGAGTCTTTGAAACGTTTATTATTTCAGGATAATTTTCCGTCTTCATACCTTTGTTCTTTTCAAATTCATCATAGAGCTTTTTAGCTACTATCTCTTGCTGTCCACTCTCCATTTTTGGATAATAATCATATTTTCCCTTAATATATTTTTTTACTTCTGGGCTTGGAGGTAAATCTTTTAAATTACTGGCGCCATTTGGGCTAAAAACCCTTGATGAAACCAATTCCCAAAAGCCAGCCCCTTCATAATTTGGCTCTTTAAAAACTCCAATGGAAGGAGGAATTTCCAAACTTTCATTGTGCCATGAGAGGAAATTGCTAAGTATTGATTTTATATCTTTATCAGTCAATATTATATCTCTAGCGCTTTTGTGACTTTTAGTATTTTTGAAATTTGAATACATAGCTTCATCAAAATTTTCTAATGAAAGAAAACTCATTTGAAGTAATATTCTATAATCCTGATAGGCAAGACGAGGAAAGCTAAAATGGTGTATATTGTATACGTTATGGCCTAAAAATGCAGCCAAATCGAGAGTTCCACTTGTATTACCAATAATGCCTTTAAGAAAGGATAGCTTTTGCAAGCAGAGAAGAAGTTCTAAATGCTTCAACTTTCCAAAATCATAGTCAGGTTTAGATGTTTGCAACCCAGTCATAAGTTCATTTAACTTCTCCCAGCGCTTACCGTCCCTGGATTTGATAGGCTTCTCTTGAAAAGGTGATATTCTGTTCCCTGCCATCCCAGGATATGATCCTTTTATCCTTCCATCAGAAAATAAGAGCCAAATCAAATATCCCCTTCTCTCTAAATAGTCTTTAAATTTAGGCCAAAAGTCCTCCATGTTTTGACCGCTGTTGGCATTGCTTGAATGTCTAACATTTAATATTAAGGCGGGTTGATTAGCATTGCGCGAGGCTTCGATTTCCGAATTCCAATATCTTGCGTATTCCAGAATCAATTTTAATGAAGGATCCGATAGGCGTTTGTTATTTCTTTGGCTATATCCTTGCCTCAATATAGAAGTTATTTTTTCCCTACCCTGCTGTATAAAGTAGCAAGAAATATAATTCGTTAGTGCCTTTTGATCCAGATAACATATTGTGCAGTTACGCCCAATTGATTGATTTTGGAGAAACAATTCAAGGCTACTTTGCCTTGCATTTTGGCGTGTACCACTTGAATCGAGTTGAAGAGCCCTTATTTGAAAATCAAGGTCACCTTTTGAAGATTGTGCCATTGGGGTAGATGTCCCAAAAGGGTTGTTAAATAAATCCCCGTATCCTAGATCATCAGCAAAATTAATGCCTCGCATTACCTGTGTTTTTGTATCTAAATCAACACCCTTTCCTGCGCTTCCATCTGTATCGTAGGATAAAACAATTGGTGGTATTGGAATGCCATATTTCTTACTAAGGATTATATATGAGATAACGTGGTAGATGTCCCCAGAGCTATTAATTGGCGGCACTGCAATTACAGTAAACATTCTTTCGTTATCCTTTTAACATAATATTCCATTTCTTAGTCTTTCTCGAAAAATCATTTTGGAGATCTTATGAATTAGCTTAATGTAACCAATTGTATCTGAACTTGTCAAAAAAGCATTAGTTCAGCTGTTATATAACTTTTTCCATCCTCTATATTGCAAAAGCATTTAATCAAAGGCTACCTGGGACAGTTAACCGGAAATTCCGGACAACCGCGCTTTCGTCAAGTTCGCCTTCCTTAAAAGCATTGTTTATATGTTCACAGATTGTTCGGATATTTTTATGAAATAAATCAGGTAGTGCTTTTGGATAAGCCAAACTGTTTCTTCAGTAAGATTAACTTCAAGTTGCATGTTTCCATCGTTACTTGTATATAACGATATTATCCATCTTGATTTTTCTCTTTACTTAGATTTCGAACCCTGCCTTACCACAAAAATCATTGCTAAGAATAAGTATACTCAGCAATTATATGCTGCCCTAGTTCTCTTCTGTTAGCTCAGTTATTGTCCCACACCAGCTCCACGTTGTGGCATTGGAGAATTTAAATTATCCTGATAACCGTTACTACTGGCAGTCGCCGGAGATGCTGAATTTAAATTGCCTTGGTAACCAGAACTCACCGATGTCTTTTGGCTCCTAATAGTGGGTAAGAACTGCTTAAAATCATCTTTATCTGAATATAAAAATGAGGCAACCTCATCGGCATTGGGACGTTTCTGCGGTTCGGTTTCCCAACAAGCTCTAATGAGGGAGGCTAATTTAGCCGGGCAATCAAGAGGGATTTCATCTCTTACCCCTTGAGATGCACGTATTGGAATAAGGCTGGACTTTGCCACTTTTTTAAATGGAAAATCACGTGAAGTTAACTCCCAAAAGGTAATTCCTAAACTATAAATGTCACTCTGTCTTGTACAGCCATCGTCGGAAGTGGCAAGCTCGGGTGCCATCCAAGCATAAGTCCCGGCAGAGCTTTGGATCGAGGTGGATTGGCTCTCATTTTTAACTTTAGATAGCCCAAAATCGGTTAATTTAGCTTCTAAATGATTATTTAATAAAACATTTAAGCTTTTAATGTCTCTGTGAAGTATACCTTCTTGATGTAAAAAGGCTAATCCTTTAGCTATATCTACAGCTATTCGAACTCTATTGGTCCAGGTTAATTCTTGATTTGAGTGCAGTACATTAAATAAAGAGCCCTTTGGCATGTACTCCATAACTAGGCAATAACGTGGGCTTAAAGTATAACCATAAAATTGCACAATATTTGGCGCTCTTAGGCTACCCATAATCTTAGCTTCATTTTCAAATTCTTCTCTGGTTTTAACCGACAAATTATTCATTAATAGTTGTTTAATCGCAATATCATTATGTCTCCAAGTGCCATGATAAACTATTCCAAAACCGCCTCTCCCTAATTCTTTACCGAACTTGAGCTCGTTGTAATCAATGGTATAAGGGGTTAAGTGATTATCTTTGTTATTCTTGGCAGAGTGTATGCCAATTTCAAGTGAAGAAGCTTCATCATTATTTTGATTTCGGCCCATGCCCAGTTTAATTTGTTCTTCTCTAAGCCTTCTTTCAACCTCAAGTTTGTGTTCAACCTCAACTTTAATCTTTTCTTCTCGATCTGCTTTCTGACGTTCAGCTTGCTCTATTAATTGTTGTTCTTCTATTTGCCTAGAAAGTGGTAACATTTGAAATTCATTAAACAACTTATCACGCTGCTGCACGCGAGTATTCAGTAAGGCTTGACACGCTCTGAGATCGTGAGATAAGCGTGTATAATAGGGGACACCTTCCCACCAACCCGAATCTGTGCCAGCGAACTTGGTGGTGTGATCATGCGAAGACCGAAAGAAAGCAAATGTTTCACCTATTTTACCGTTGTCGTACGTTGCTGTATACCACTCCCTTCCATAAGACACACGATTTCTCGGCAGGGGAACTGTAGTAAAATCAGGACAGGGCTCAAAAGGCCGGTCTCTACGGCAATATTCATTGACAACATGTGCTGGTAGCAAGCGTTGAGCACTCCCAACCTTTTTATTCCATAGGATATTTCCCTCCACAAATTTCTTTTGTACAAACAAGTCAATACAGGCCTGTAAGGTATCAATCAAGTTCTGCAGCAATGGTTCTGCCGATGCCCCGTATTGTTGTATCCAGGAGCTGTTTTTCATCCTTGCAATTTGCTCTTTTGCGGCTTCATTGGATAAATATTTTCTAATCATCATCCACATATGCCAGTCTAGCGCCCACACCGCATATTGAAAACCGGTGATACCCTTAAATGAACGTCCTGATAAATCAGTGACATCAGGTGGCGTGTGAGCTAAAGCTGGGGTCTGCTTGAGCAAAGCTTCAGCCATGTCTTGTTCCCCTTCTGCGACAAGCATTAAGAAAGGCTGGTGAGAGAGTCGAGCGTTAGCCATTTTAGCGCGTTCATAATATTTTTGAGCGTCACTATCTCCACTTTTAGCAGCCTTCTGGTACCATTCTATGGCTTTGGCATTATCAATGTTAACACCCTGACCTTCCTCATATATTCTAGCAAGAACTTTTTGTGCTAAAACATTTCCACGCTCAGCTGCCTTTTGGTACCATTTGATGGCTTCAAGATAATTCTGAGGTAACCCACATTTACCCTTTTCATACAAATATCCTAATTGAGCTTGTGTCTCAGCATATCCTTGATTTGCTGATTTTCTCAACAATTCAAGGGCTTTGGTGTTATCTAATTTAACACCGTGGCCTTGTGCATACATAAGACCAAGACTATGGAGTGCGCCGGCATATCCCTGTAATGCTGCTCTTTCATACCATTTAACGGCTTTAGTATAATTTTGCTCAGTACCTTTACCATTTTCGTAAGCCCAACCAACATAACATTGCGCTTCAGGATTACCTTTGCTAAATAAGCCGGGAACGCCTAGTTTATGTTGTTCATCAAATTTTCTTTTTAGCTCTTGTTTACTAACTGGATTAACAGCTGCCATTAAATTTTCCTAATTGTTAAAACGACTATTAAGCATGGCTTTTACTCAGTGCTAAGCTTTTAAGTTTGCCTTTTTCATCACCATTTTTAGCTGCTTGCTCATACCAATGCAAGGCTTGCTCTGGGCTTTTATCTACCCCATCCCCTTTTTCTAGCATAATGGCAAGATTCATCATGCCTCTGACATGACCACTATTGGCGGACTGTAGGAAATGTTGAAAAGCTGCTGGCTTGTCTGGTTTTAAACCAGGCAAGCCTTTTAACAAGAAAAACCCAGCATTAGTGTGTGCCTTAGGGTGGCCACAGGATGCTGACTTTTGATATTCAGCGTAGGCTTCTATTAATTTGCCTGCTTGCTCAAATTGAACCCCTTTTTGGTAAATGGCTTCAGGGCTAAGCTTTTCTTCCGGTTGGTAACTTTCTAAGACTTCAATGATTTTCTTAAGATGAGGCCGCTGTTTAGGGTTTGGACTCCAACAGGCCTGAATCAATTCTACCAATGGAGCGGGCGTATCTTTAGGAATGGTTTCTCGTTGGCCTTTTAAGACATGCTCTACAATTTCAGCATCTCTTTTAGAAGAGCTATATTGAGCATAGGGCCTTTTGTTGGTCACAATCTCCCACAGTATCATCCCATAACTATAAATATCTGCTTCTGGGCTATAAGGGGCATTTTGGGCTAAACACTCGGGTGCTTGCCATTCTAGAGCGGAACTACTTTCATGAATAGATTGGATGCTCTTGCTACCTGTTTTAGATAAACCAAAATCGGCAATTTTGGCATGCCCATCGTTATCTAATAAAATATTGGCACTCTTTAAATCCCGATGGGAGACTTCTTTGCTATGCAAATACCAAAGCCCTTTGGCAATATCAAGGGCTATTTTCTTTTGTTCTAAAACCGTTAATTTCTTTTGTCCTAAAACTAGGTATAAAGAGCCTTGTTCCATATATTGCATAATTAGGCAAGGGCGTTCTCTTTCAAGACAAGCGCCATAAAGTTCCACAATATTGGGTGAACGAAGCCGGCTCATAATTTGTACTTCGCGTACGAATTGGTCCATCTCTGCGTTTGAAAGACCTCCTTCTATGGTTTTAATAGCAACCCGTTGCTCACACCATTTGCCTAAATAGATTTTACCAAAAGAGCCTTTTGCTAATTCTTGGTCAAAGGCCAATTCATAATAAGGGGTAGTTAAATAGGCATCAATAATAGGCTTTTCTTTAGCCTGAATGTTAAACCGAGCCAATTGCGCCTGCATTGACTTCATTTGATTAAATAATATGGCATTTCCTTCGGCTTGTTGGACTTGTAATTTTTGAATACCTTTATTGGCTTCTTGGTTTAAACGAATAATCAGTTCTTGCTGTTGATTATTAAAGGCTTGGTCTTTCTCTTGGTCTTTTCTATCTTGCTCATGGTTAATAATAGCTTGGGCATTAAGACCTAAGCTTAATTGTTGAATGGCTTTTTGTAATTGCTCATTTAAATCTTCAAATTTTTCTTTAGCAGTGCCGGCTTTTAATATTTTTTTAAACCAGCTCTTTTCTTTAGCATATTCATCAACAAATTCAAGGCATTCTTTTAAACAAAGTTCAAAAGCTATTAGGCCTGGCTCATACTGCTCCTTATTGGCAGCCTTCTCTAAGTTATTAACGGCAGCGATTACAATGTCTACTCTATCTGCTAATGTGTTGCACTGTGCCATATTTGCTTTTACAAGCTTTGAACGATTGCGTACTTTCTTGGCAATACTATATATAGACTCAATAATTTCTAATATAGGCATATTGAACTCCTTAAGATTTTATAAAACAGTTAATCTTGATTTATGCTAAATTATTTACCTACTCCTGCGCCGCGCTGCGGCAATGGAGAGTTAAGATGATCCTGATAGTCACTGCCGCTGGCAGGACTTGAATGCAGGTTTCCTTGATAGCCAGAACTTAACAATGCCTTTTGGCTCCTAAAACTAGGCAAGAATTGACTAAAATCACTTTTATCAGAATGCAGATAAGAGGCCACTTCATCAGCAGTAGGACGCTTTTCAGGTTCTCCTTCCCAGCAGGCTTTGATGAGAGACGCTATTTTAACCGGGCAATCAGCAGGGATATCTTCCCGCTCCCCTTGCATGATCCAATTCTGCACTAAGGCTTGATTACCAGCATCAGCAAACGGAATTTTTCTAGAAGTTAATTCCCACAGCGTGATACCTAAACTGTAGATGTCTGCTTCAGGCGTATAGGTTGCTTTTCTTTTAAATAATTCGGGCGCCATCCAGGCTAATGTCCCTACTGCAGCTTTTGTTGAAGTAGATTGGGTCTCGGTTTTAACTTTAGATAGACCAAAGTCGGTTAATTTTGCATTTAACGATTCTCCCAATAAAACATTTAGGCTTTTAATATCCCGGTGAAGGATATGTTCTTGATGCAAAAAGGCTAAACCTTTAGCCATATCTACCGCAATCCGAATCCTATTGCTCCAGGTTAATTCTTGATTTGAATGTAAAACACTAAAAAGGGAACCTTTAGGCATGTACTCCATCACAATACAATAATGAGGACTTACCGTACAGCCATAAAATTGTATGATATTAGGCGATCGAAGCCGTGCCATGACGGATGCCTCTGTTTTAAATTCCTCTGTTGCCTCAGCTGAAAGGTTATTTACCAAGAGCTGTTTAATGGCCACATCGTTATGCCGCCATATACCTTGATGAACGACACCAAAGCCACCTTTTCCTAATTCTTTTCCTAGTTTGAGTTCGCTATAATCAATGGTGTAGGAAATAGAAAAAGGAGATTGTTGTTCGTCCAACCCACCAACTCGCTGCCGATTAAGAGGCTCACTATTAGCCATTTGAGCATTTGGGGAAGATGGCTTTTTCATGCCCAAAAGAACTGAATTGGCTTTCACCAATATAGTCAGTTTTTCGCTAAGAATTTTAGCCTTTTCTTGTGCTTTTTCGTCTCCTTGAACCATGGCCTTTTGGTATAGCTCAAGTGCTTTCACTTCACTTTTATCGACTCCTCGACCTTCTTCATACATAAGCGCCAGGTTGTATTGAGCGTCAGCATATCCTTGCTCAGCTGCTTTTTGCCACCACTCAGCCGCCTTGGCGTCGCTTTTGATCACTCCTTTGCCTTCTTTATACACGCCACCAAGACTGTTTTGTGCGCTAACTTGCCCTTGGTCGGCTGCTTTTTGATACCACTCAACGGCCTTGGCATCGTTTTTGGCTACACCCTCTCCGTTCTTATACATATTACCGAGACTGTATTGTGCTGTAGACTCCCCCTGGTCGGCTGCCCTTTGATACCATTCAGCTGCTTTGGCTTTATTCTCTTTAACACCCATACCATAATCATACAAAAGGCCGAGGAAAACTTGCGCTAGAGCATTGCCCTGATTGGCTGCTTTCAACCACCACTCATTGGCTTTGGCATAACTCTGAACAACTCCTTTACCGTCGTAATACATAGAACCGAGATCGAATTGGGAGTCAGCATTTCCTTGGTTGGCTGCTTTCTGATGCCACTCAAAGGCTTTTATATAATTTTGAACGACACCATGACCAACGTAATGCATTTCCCCAAGTCTACGTGATGCGTCGACGTTCCCTTGCATAGCGGATTTTTGATACGAATCAGCTGCTTTTTGAAACCACTCATTGGCTTTAGCATCATGTTTGGCTACGCCTTTCCCCTCTTTATATATAGCACCAAGACTGCGGGAAGAATCACTATTTCCTTGCATAGCAGATTTTTGATACGACTCCGCTGCTTTCTGAAACCACTCATTGGCTTTGACCTCATGTTTGACTACCCCTTTACCGTTTTCATATGCGACACCTAGGGCATATTGTGCATCGGCATTTCCTTGATGCGCCGCTTTCATATAACACTCAATGGCCTTGGCATAACTCTGAACAACGCCTTTTCCTTGGTAGAACATTTCTCCAAGGCTGTATTGCGCGGTAGCATCTCCTAATTGGGCTAAAGCTAATTTTTTATTGTATTCTTTTTGCCTTTCAATAAATTCTTTTAGCCTCCCCTCGCCAAGTGCTTTCTGCGCTTCAGTATTTCCTTGGTCGGCTGCTTTTTGGTACCACTCAATAGCTTTTTCATCGCTTTTAGCCACAGCTTTTCCATTTTCATACATAAAGCCGAGATTGTTTTGCGCAGTAGCATTTCCTTGCCCAGCTGCTTTTTGCCACCACTCAAAAGCTTTGGCATCACTTTTGATTACACCCATACCCTTATAATACATCCCGCCGAGATTTAATTGTGCTTTAGCATTTCCTTGTTCAGCTGCTTTCTGAAACCACTCAATGGCCTTGGCATAACTCTCACCAACCCTTATGCCTTCTGCATACATTAAACCGAGATTTAATTGTGCTTCAGCATTTCCTTGTAAAGCTGCTTTTTGATGCCACTCAACGGCCTTGGCATTGCTTTCAGAACAACCATGGCCGCCCTTGTCATGCATTATTTTCCCAAGATTGAGTTGTGCAGTGGCATGTCCTTGCTCTGCGGCTTTTTGATACCACTTCGCAGCTTTAGTTAAATCTTTTTCAATTCCCTTACCTTCGTAATAAAAAAGACCAACATAATATTGCGCATCAGGATTACCTTTTTTGAATATTCCACCTTCAGCAAGCTTAAGCTGCTCATTAAATTTCGTTTTTAAATCATCATTGAGAGGGTTAACAGCTGCCATAAAATATTTCCTTGAAGGTAACAGTGGTTTTTACGTTAATGCCATTTTCACACTGAATAAACATAAAAGCAAGAACACGTGAGAAAATTTGTGAAAGATAACATCTGGAGCTTATTCCGGCTGCGCTGCCATTAAGTTAGTGTCTAACACGTTGATTTTCCTAACAATTGATGAGAGGACAATAAGTAGGTTATATCCAAAAACAATTGGAGATTTCTATGTTTAAAAAAAATATCATTATGCGACTATCCACAATCACATCTTGTGAACCCGGATCTCGTGTTTTATCCTGACTTGAGATAAAAAGCGCTCGGATTGCAGGGCTCGGTGCCGCACCACTACCAACCCTCCAGTAACTCTTGAACTGCTGGAAGAGTTGAAACACTGGGAGCCATTGCTGCCATAGTTTTTTCCTTATTTTATAGCGTTTCCATAAATAATTGAGCTTAGGTATAATGAGTGCTCCACTACAGAAAGGAGCTCGATATGCCCAAAGCGTATTCCATTGATCTTCGAAAAAAGGTTTTAGAAGCTGATGAAAA
>DAHXPC010000039.1 GCA_027364575.1 bacterium | reverse complement strand
GGCTTCGGCCAATAAATATTCCTTGGCTAATTCTTCCAGCGCGTCACGCGTAAGGGCGGGCGTATTTGCTCCGGGCGTCAGCGTGGCACCATCCAACGCTTGCTGCAATAAGTAATGCTTGAGCTCATGGTCGTCTTTCAGATAGCGCTCGCTCTTGCCGTGTTTCACTTTATATAACGGTGGCTGGGCGATGTAGACAAAGCCGCGCTCGATCAATTCCGGCATTTGGCGATAAAAGAAAGTCAACAGTAGTGTGCGAATATGCGAGCCATCGACATCCGCATCGGTCATGATGATAATGCGGTGGTAACGTGCTTTATCAGCGGAAAACTCGTCCTTGCCGATGCCGGTGCCCATGGCTGTAATCAATGCCGCGATTTCGGCGGAGGACAAAAGCTTGTCGAATCGTGCGCGCTCGACATTTAGAATTTTTCCCTTGAGCGGCAAAATGGCTTGAAACTTTCGATCGCGCCCTTGCTTGGCAGAGCCCCCGGCGGAATCACCCTCTACAATATAAAGCTCTGATAATGCTGGGTTTTTTTCTTGGCAATCGGCAAGCTTGCC
>DAHXPC010000038.1 GCA_027364575.1 bacterium | reverse complement strand
CGCTTCTATGATTTTTCCAACTATGATTTTTGCATCATTCGGTTTTTCCAGCAAAAATGCACTCATCTGTTGCCCTATCAATTCTTCTATGATCGGGCGTACTTCTGATGAAACCAGTTTATCTTTTGTCTGTGATGAAAATTTCGGATCTGGCAATTTCACCGATAGCACTGCTGTCAATCCTTCACGCATGTCATCGCCTGTAGGTTCAACCTTGGCTTTTTTGGCCAGTTGTTCTACTTCAATATAATTGTTCAACGTTCTGGTCATCGCAGCTCTCATCGCTGTCAGATGCGTTCCGCCATCGCGTTGTGGAATATTATTTGTAAAACACTGCACATTTTCCTGGTATGAGTCATTCCACTGCATTGCAATTTCGGCAGTCATTCCGTCTTTTTCCCCGAAAGCATAGAACACCGTAGGATGCAGCGCAGTTTTATTTCGATTCATATATTGAACAAATCCCTTAATTCCTCCGGTAAATGAAAAATTTTCTTCTTTTCCATTTCTCTGATCAATCAAGGAAATTTTTACCCCATTGTTTAAAAATGACAGTTCCCGCAGGCGT
>DAHXPC010000037.1 GCA_027364575.1 bacterium | reverse complement strand
AAAGCAAACCCAGTAAATAAAAACGACACCGCAAGGGTGAGCTTTGATTGAAAACCAAGCTGCGCTGAAGGTGGGAATAGGTCATTCTGACCAGCCAAAGCACTTGCATGCGCTTTGGCGCTATGAGCTACAAATAACACGCAGGTGTTATTGGCCAAACGTTCATAGCCCCGCGTCCGTACCGGACGCGGTTTTAATCCCATGCAATTTCGACACAACAAATAAAAACGACACCCCAAGGGTGTCGTTTTTATTTGTTGGTGGAGACGGCGGGAATTGAACCCGCGTCCGCAAGCCCTCTACAGGCAGTTCTACATACTTAGCCTAGCTGTTTGATTTAATCCCGGACACGCCAACCGGCGGGCTGGTACGGAACGAGTCACCTTAGTTTTAGCTCCGGTCAAAGTAACCCTGACCGGCACGATTCTGTGTAATTTACCTCACTCATCTCAGGCTTGCGCCTTTGAGCCACTCCACAGACAGCATGGTATGAGGTCTAGCTGACTTAAGCAGCTAAAGCGTAGTTTTCGTCGTTTGCGACTAGTTTTTTCCAGCTGATTTACGAGGTAGCGGGTCCTC
>DAHXPC010000036.1 GCA_027364575.1 bacterium | reverse complement strand
GGTAGTGTGCCGACGAAGGCTTGCCACGCAAAGCTTCAGTAACCCGAGGTTATTCCAGGTAGGAATGACAATGGAAAGCATGACCGTCCGTCTTGTCCCGGGATTATCTGACCGTACTACACATCAAGATTGGTCACACCCAGTGCGTTTCTCTCGATGAACTGACGGCGGGGTTCCACTTCGTCGCCCATCAGGGTCGTAAAGATTTCGTCCGAACGGATGGCATCTTCGATCTGCACTCTCAACAAGCGGCGCGTACTCGGGTCCATGGTGGTTTCCCAAAGCTGACCCGGGTTCATCTCACCCAACCCCTTGTAGCGCTGGATACCCATGGTTTTTCGGACTTCGCCCAACAACCAGGCCAGGGCATCCTGAAACCTGGTCACGGCCATTTTGCGCTCACCTCGAGCAATGACCGAACCCGGGCTGATCAACCCTTGCAGTACGCGTGCTGTTTTTTTGATCTGTTCATAATCCCCGGTGCCGAGAAAGTCACCATCCAGGATGCTGGTGTGAATGTTGCCATGGGTGGTCCGCGTAATGACCAGCTTATACCCACCATGACGCGCATCCGGTTGTGCAG
>DAHXPC010000035.1 GCA_027364575.1 bacterium | reverse complement strand
ATTTTTCAAATCCTGTTATTCAAATTAGTAACACTATTTCCAACTGCACATTCTTTTCCATTATAAATGGAGCCGTTGATGAGAATTGAACTCACGACCTCTTCCTTACCAAGGAAGTGCTCTACCCCTGAGCTACAACGGCCTGATAAAAAAAATCGGTTTCACTTATTAATAGTATTCATTCCAATTCAAAAAGTCATGAACCTATTTTTTTTATTTCCGTTATTTCAGGCAAAGAGCGGGAGACGAGGCTCGAACTCGCCACCTATAGCTTGGAAGGCTATCGCTCTACCAAATGAGCTACTCCCGCTTGAAATTGTAACAGCCACTGAGCCGATACTTTTTCGTTTTAAAGAACTATTTTATTCTTCCAAAAAAAAAGAATAATTGTGGGCAGGAGTGGATTCGAACCACTGAAGTCGAAAGACAGCGGATTTACAGTCCGCCCCATTTGGCCGCTCTGGAACCTGCCCAATACATTTTTTGAGCCGAAGAAGGGAGTCGAACCCACGACCTGCTGATTACAAATCAGCTGCTCTACCAACTGAGCTACTTCGGCTTACACAAAGAACTACCGTTTTTTTC
>DAHXPC010000034.1 GCA_027364575.1 bacterium | reverse complement strand
AAGATCGGCGAAAGCGGCAGCGTCGCGGTCTCCTTCATAGGCAAGGTCAAGACGGCATCCCAGATGGTGGCGATTCTCCTGCTGCTCTACGACGGCAGCGTGATGGGCCTGGACTCTTTCTGGATCGGCACCTGGCTGATTTATCTGGCTGCCATTCTCACCCTGGTTTCCATGGCCTACTATCTGAAGATGGCTGCGCCCGGAGCGGCAGAGCCTTGACAAAAGGGTGCGCCCCTTTATAATAGCGTCTCTTTCAAGCGGGAATAGCTCAGTGGTAGAGCACAACCTTGCCAAGGTTGGGGTCGCGAGTTCGAACCTCGTTTCCCGCTCCATTCAGAATTTTCATCTGTCCAGTTTTGTCCTGATATTCTTCCGGTAATCCGGGCAAGATCGTTTGTCCGTTTTCATGCCTGTCTTTTCTGCAATGGTGCCGATTTTCCCGGCCGCATCCACAAAACTTATGCGGCGATGTTCGGACGTCATGCCGCTCGATGCGTGAAAGCGATTGTATGCGGGGCGCGCAGGTGTTAGAATTCTGCTCTGCCGAATCCGGGAAAGCGTTCGCTTTCCCTTTTTAATTGAGGG
>DAHXPC010000033.1 GCA_027364575.1 bacterium | reverse complement strand
AGGAGCTGGCATTTTCGCTCATCTGCATTCAATAATCCTTAGATTTAAAAGCCCTATTCTTACCGAACAGCCAAAAATTCACAGAACAACGAGGCGTCAGCGCGAGGCTGCAATCGTTTTCCGAAACATGGGGACAGGACGATTATACTTGATATGGGAAGCGCATGGCGAATATTGCGCGGCTGACCTGCTATTGACCGATACTACCATTTACCCTAGCATGCTCCCAGCGCGAAAGTGGCGGAATTGGTAGACGCACTGGATTTAGGTTCCAGCGGGTAACCCCCGTGAGAGTTCGAGTCTCTCCTTTCGCACCATTTTCAAATGGTGCAGGCCTCGGGAGCTTGCTTGCAAATTCAGCAGCCCCAACGTGAACTAAATTTAATGCTTTTTTCAGCTCGACCGGCGAACTACAGTCGACGCTCCCTGTCAGTACAGCATCAAGGCCACGAACTCAGGGGGTGAATCATGAGATTGCCTGAACCAACCGGACGAATGACGAACCATGCCGGATCCCAGGATGATGTTGCAGCACTGATCCTGGACGAAAATGGCATGATCATCGAGTGCAACCAAGTTGCCGAAAA
>DAHXPC010000032.1 GCA_027364575.1 bacterium | reverse complement strand
CATCAATTACACGCGCACAGGTTCGCTCTGGACGATGAGGCGCTGCAAGCCTGCCCAGGACGACAGGGGCCACACCAAAAGCCAAACCGACACAGATAAACAACAGTACCGGAAAATAGTTTTCCAACATCGAGCCACCCCCCTCTACGTACAAAATTCTTGAACCAACCCCGGGGAGTCAAATCAGAATCGTTATCATTTTAAAGGTGCCGACGCGCCCGAGCATCGGCATGTTTACTGCATTTAAAACTGGTGCGGATGGGGAGACTCGAACTCCCACGCTCTTTCGAGCACAAGCACCTCAAGCTTGCGTGTCTACCAATTCCACCACAACCGCTATTTTTTAATTATTCTGAAACCCCGATTATTTCGGGATTTCCTTGAGTTTTGAATTATCCACAGGCGCCGGAGCTACAGCTGGCGCCTTGATGGCTGCGGCCCTGTCCATCACGCCTTGCTGCTGGCCTGGATGAGAATAAAGATAAGTCAACGACAAGCTGGTGACAAAAAATATCGCCGCAGCCACTGCCGTACTGCGGCTTAAGAAATTCGCAGAACCGGCAGAACCAAAAAGGCTGCCAGCCGAACCGCTGCCAAATGCA
>DAHXPC010000031.1 GCA_027364575.1 bacterium | reverse complement strand
GACCGAGCTTTTCGGTGGATTTTCTTTAGACTTTTACGCCGCGTATCGCGCAAGCTTTCCTCTGGATGCTGGGTATGCAGCGCGCCGCGACCTTTACAATCTCTACCACATACTGAATCATGCGAACATGTTCGGCGGCAGCTATGTCAATCAGTCTGAAGAGATGATGAAAAAAACTGCTGTCAAGGACAGTTTGATGGCAAAGAGTAATTTATTAGCCGGTAATATGTGAATCAAATGGCGGAGAGGGTGGGATTGCTCGGGCGTTGCATCCGCGACGCCCTCGTCCCTATCGGGACCGCCTTGCAGGCGTCCTGCGCTGGCATTGCCAGCTGGTCGAACCCAGGTGGGTTCTCACCCACCCTCACTGCAATGCATAATTTATTTGCCGAGAATTTGTGAACCAAATGGCGGAGAGGGTGGGATTCGAACCCACGGTACGGGGTTACCGTACGCCTGATTTCGAGTCAGGTACATTCGACCACTCTGCCACCTCTCCGAACTGCATATTCTACCAGCAAGCTGCATTTTCGTGCAGAATATTGCCATGCGCAGACATATCCTTTTGATCAGGCTCCTGCAAATCGGCATCTTTCTGTCGCTATTGCTGTTCGG
>DAHXPC010000030.1 GCA_027364575.1 bacterium | reverse complement strand
TTAAAGGATTGCCTTTAATAATAATGCCTGCGGCTTCTATCAAAACAGGTTCGGTAAAACCGGTAGTTTCGGTGTCGAATATTACGGCGGTCTTATTTTCCATTTATTTTAACTACTACGTTCGATAAATATTTTCGATATATGACAAAATAAAAAAATTTGTTGACAAGTAGTTAAAAATTTTGATAATATTAAAGTTTCTAAATTGTTGGATGTTGGGAATTTTTTGCCTTGCTGGCGTAGCTCAATGGTAGAGCAGCTGATTTGTAATCAGCAGGTTGCGGGTTCGATTCCCATCGCCAGCTCCAAAATAAATTGAAAGTTGCGGGTTGAGGAGAGGTGCCCGAGCGGCTAAAGGGAACAGACTGTAAATCTGTCGGCGCGAGTCTACGAAGGTTCGAATCCTTCCCTCTCCACCATATTATTATTGAGTTTATAGTATTAAAGCTAATATAAAAATTTAATGGATTTTGAATTTTTTAAATGCGGGAATAGCTCAGTTGGCTAGAGCGTCAGCCTTCCAAGCTGAGGGTCGCGGGTTCGAATCCCGTTTCCCGCTCCATTTTTTATCGGAGAATGCCCATGTAGCTCAGTGGTGGAGCACTTCCTTGGTAAGGAAGAGGCCATCGGTTCAATCCCGATCATGGGCTCCAAAATAAAAATAAAAATGATTAATTTTTCA
>DAHXPC010000002.1 GCA_027364575.1 bacterium | reverse complement strand
CAGGCCTATTACAGTCCCCGGCTTTCCCCCGTAAGGCTTATGCGGTATTACCCTAAGTTTCCCTAGGCTATCCCACTCAATTAGGCAGATTCCTACGCATTACTCACCCGTCCGCCACTCGTCAGCACCCCGAAGGGCCTGTTACCGTTCGACTTGCATGTGTTAAGCATGCCGCCAGCGTTCAATCTGAGCCAGAATCAAACTCTTCAATTAATTCAATGTGACCCCAAAGGGTCTAATCTTAAGTTGTCCTCGCTCTCGCACTTAAATTACAAGTGCCCACACAAATTGTTTTGGTTTCGATATATTTTTAAAGAACTTTTCAAGAACAGCAATCCTATCGCTTTTCTAGAGAATGTGTCAACACTTATATTACAGCCATTCGCACATTCTAAATCTTCATTACCTGACTTAAAAAGTTAGGTAGTAAATCAAATAACATTCCTCCTTGCACCCATTACCACTATTGATTGAAAAATCAGAAAAAAAGAAGGCTTCTTTCTGCCGATTATATTAGGTTTTTTTAATAAACCCATGATAAAATCCCCGTTAAGACTATTTAAATACCCTAAACACAGGAGTTCCAAAGACATGGCAGTAGATGCGCGACAATTAACAGAGCAGCTTCAAAAGAGTTTAGCCACGATGATTAACGCCGGTGATTTTGAAAAAACCATGCACGATCTAAAGCAATGCTCACCGAATATTTTCTACAATATACACGATGTTTTATCCGCACTGTCTGAAGGAGAACATGCTGAAAGAAAGCGTACGGATTTTCGTCAAGAAATTTGCGATATGGCAAAATTAGAAAATCCATCTTCTGAACCAGCAACCCTCGCAGGCAGGTTCGATCACATTATTACATTGGCAAAAGCTGCCTATGAAAGCCAACAAGAGTTATTATTGGCACAACAAGCGGCAGCGGCGCGCGAAGCAGCCGCGCGACAAGAGGCAGCACGACTAGCAGACGAAACAAGACAACAGCAAATACTTTCACTGCAACAAGCGCTTCAGGCTCAAGCAAAAGCTGCCCAAGCCGCAGAGGCAGAACGAATACAAAGAATCCACGCTTCCTGTGAAGCTTCGGGTTTTTAGTCTTTAGATGCTAAAAAATCGGTGATTAGAATACCCAAAGCCCACCTAAGCCGTATACCGTACTATTTTTAGGTTTTAATTCAGGGGTTGGTGCATTCGGCATAAGGCCGTCCTTAACCAATAGGACCATTTTGCCCGTACCAACCCAGCCGATGTTTGCACGTAGCCCAAAATGCTCGTCAAGCATATATTGTAAGCCGCCGCCTAAGCGCAATAAGATTTTGTGCCGACTTAATGTTCTAACCGTCGATTTAGGGATACCATTTGCCTGCAAAGTGCGCCGCTCGAATGTACCCTTAAAAAAGGATGCACCCATTGAGGCCATTAATTGCAACGGTGAGTCTTCATAAAATGAGTAGAATCCCACCAAATCGGCATGCGGGCCTTTTATTTTTGCCTTGCTTTTAAAGACAACCGGCGAGGCAGACGCTGACACAGGTGCTCCAGACGCTAAGTCGCCCGTGCCTAACGTCACAGCCCGTATCCTTGTCGTTGTTGATTCATAGCCGAATTCTATTCCTACCCGTGAATTTAGTTTTAATCCGGCGTAAACATTGCCTTGAGGCGAGTGATGTTGAAATAGGTTATCACCAAATCCTCCTTTAAAATCCATACGGCGCACTTGTGCATCTGCACCGACATAAGGCTTAAGCTCGAACCATTCTGGAATATGCGCTGCCGCTGAATTGGCTGCTAAGGCCATTACTAATGCGCCACATGCTGTTTTTTTATTCACTTAGATCTCCTTCAACCTATGCTGTAACAGGTCACAATGTATAAATAATTATCGATAAAAAGGGGTTATAGCTATTATATTAGGTAGGAAATTAAATTTATTCCACTGTGCAAGCACCAAATTTATCGCGATTAGGATAAACCCGAACAGCCTAGATATGATTCGTTCAGTAGAATGAAAAAATTAAGCCCGATGAATCCAATCTTGTGGTTTTAAAAACTTACCCAACGTGGCTTCAAGCTGTTGAGTGGCAGAATCTCTGTTATATTGCCAATGGGCGATAGGGGGTAAGGACATTAATATCGATTCAGTACGCCCACCCGATTGTAAACCGAAAAGCGTGCCGCGATCGCACACTAAATTAAATTCTACATAACGCCCACGTCTGTGTAATTGGAAACGACGTTCTGGCTCTCCATAAGCCATATTCTTTCGTCTCGCGATAATAGGGCGATAGGCTTGAATAAAATGACTTCCAACCGATTTTATAAACTCAAAACAGCTTTCAAAAGGCCATTCATTGAGATCATCAAAAAAAATCCCCCCAATCCCTCTCGCCTCATTTCGATGTTTAATATAAAAATACTCGTCACAGGCTTTCTTAAACGGAGGATAAATATTGTTTCCAAAGGGCGCACAGGCTTTAGCGGCCATGGTATGCCAATGGGTACAATCTGCTTCAAAGGGATAAAAAGGCGTTAAATCAAAGCCCCCACCAAACCACCAGACGGGTTCTGCGCCGGCTTTTTCTGCCATTAGGAATCGCACATTGGCATGTGCTGTTGGAACATAGGGGTTTTTAGGATGGATCACCACCGAAACCCCCATTGCTTGGAAACGGCACCCAATTAATTCTGGGCGGTGGAGCGTCGCAGAAGGCGGGAGCTCTAATCCCAATACATGTGAAAAGTTAACCCCGCCTTTCTCAATAACCGATCCTTCGTTTAATACTCGCGTGCACCCCCCCCCACCGCCCTCTGCTCTTACCCAATCTTCGCGTGAAAATTGGGCGCCCCCATCTTCCATTGCAAATTGTTCGCATAAATTTTCTTGTAATGCGAGTAAATATTGACGGACATTCTCAATTTTTATTGCATCTATCATCCAGAAGCTGCACTTTCCGGATCAACAATGGCTTCTGTAAACCCACATTCTTTCTGCGGGCAAGCTTTTTCAGTCCCACGACGTTTAGTCGTCTTGATGATTAAAATAGGCCACTGACAAGTAGGACACGCTTGTACAATCGGAGGACTATTCACCGCATATTTGCAATCTGGATATTGGCTACATGAATAAAAGAATGTGCCATAACGAGATTTTCTTTTTACCATTGTCCCTTTGTGACAGGTTGGACAAGTAACCTCTGTATCTTCAGGCTTTTCTAACGATTCTATATGTTTACATTTGGGATATTGGCTGCAGCCAATAAACTTACCGTACTTACCTTGTTTCATCACCAATTCAGAATCACATTTGGGGCAAAGTCTGCCCTCAACGACTTGAGACTGTAGCGAAGCCTCTCTATCTTCTTGAAGATTTCGGGTATAGTCACATTCTGGATAAGCCGTACACCCTATAAATCTACCCCGCTTTCCTAAACGAATGGATAACGCTTTTTCGCATTTTGGGCATTTTTCATCTAATGCTTCATGCGTGACATCTTGACGTTTAACGGTTTCTTCTGTCGTATCCACCAATTGAATAAAAGGTTTCCAGAAATCTGCCATTAACGGTACCCACTGTTTTTCGCCACGCGAAACCGCATCTAATTCATCTTCCAGTTTTGCCGTGAAGTCGTAGTCAACATATTGCGTAAAATATTGCGTTAAGAATTTACTGACAATTCTCCCAACATCCGTTGGCTTAAAGCGTCGATTTTCAAGTTCTACGTAAGCACGCTGTTGCAATGTTGAAATAATAGACGCATAGGTAGAAGGACGCCCAATGCCGTGCTCTTCCAACGTTTTGACTAATGAGGCTTCTGTAAAATACGGAGGCGGCTCGGTAAAATGCTGATTCGCATTTATCATGACCAAGTCAATTAACTCACCCTTAGCCATAGCAGGCAGAAGCCGCTCGCCTTCTTCTTTGTCTTTTGCTTCCGCCGTATCATCCGTTCCCTCTAAATATACCTGCATAAATCCAGGCGAGGTAATCACCGATCCGTTTGCTCTAAAACGATTACCTTCTCCGCAAGATAAATCAACCGCTACTGTATCCGTCGTCGCATGTATCATTTGACACGCAATCGTACGTTTCCAAATCAAATTGTATAATTTATATTGATCGGGTGTTAACGCCTGCTTAATGCTGTCTGGCAATGCATGCGCAACGGTAGGCCGAATGGCTTCATGCGCTTCCTGTGCATTTTTAGCTTTTGTTTTATAAAGGCGAGGTTCTTTAGGCAAGGCCTCAATCCCATAGCGTTTTTCGATTAAATCTCGGATCTCTTCGATCGCTTCATTCGCTAAGTTTACCGAATCTGTACGCATATAGGTAATTAAACCTGTAGCGCCTTCACCCACATCAATCCCTTCGTACAGTTGCTGGGCAACCCGCATGGTTCTTTGCGTTGAGAATCCAAGCTTTCTAGAAGCTTCCTGCTGAAGCGTAGACGTAGTAAACGGCGCCGTAGGATTGCGTTTTCTCTGACTTTTGGTAATTTTTTCAACAATCAGTTTACCCTGAGAAAGCACGCGCAGATCGTCTTCTATTGCTTTTGCTTGCTGTTCGTTCACAATAGAAAATTGCTCAAGCTTTTTACCTTTATATTCCGCAAGCTTTGCCGAAAACGGATGATTTTTAGCGCTAAGATCCGCCTCTATTGACCAATATTCTTGCGAAATAAATTTTTCAATTTCATCTTGGCGATCAACGATCATGCGAAGGGCCGGACTTTGCACCCGACCCGCTGAAAGACCTCGACGAATTTTTTTCCACAGCAATGGCGATAAATTAAATCCGACCAAATAGTCTAACGCGCGGCGAGCTTGCTGAGCATTGACCAAATCCATCGATAATTCTCTGGGTTTTAAAATGGCCGCCTGCACCGCCGTTTTTGTAATTTCATGAAACACCACGCGATGCACAGACTTATCTTTTAAAACTTTTCTTTCTTTAACCAATTCATAGAGATGCCAAGAAATAGCCTCTCCTTCGCGATCTGGATCAGTTGCGAGATATAAAGCGCTACATTTTTTTAATTGGCTACAAATTTCATCCACATGTTTTGAATTTTTTTCAAGCACTTGATATTTCATGGCAAAGTCATGCTCTGTATCGACCGCCCCTTCTTTCGGCACGAGATCTCGGACATGGCCATAAGAGGCGAGAATTTCATAGTTTTTGTCTAAATATTTTTTTAAGGTCTTAGCCTTAGCAGGCGATTCAACGATAACTAGGATCTTGCCCATAATGTTAGTAACTCTTTAAATGTTAATATTCAGTTAAGCCAATGTACGCGCATAACCACCCGGAACCGAGGCAACAAACCCTTGAAGTTCCAATTCTAGCAACATGCTCGATACAGCCTTGGCTGTCAACCCACTTCGGTGAATGACCAGATCCACAGGTGTACAATCGTATCCTATTTGTGTCAATAAGGCTTCATAGCCATCCCCTAATAACGGTAAAGCGTCTAAAGGTTTTCGGTCTTTTTCAGGCCGTATCCAGTATTTCATAAGTGCGCCCAGCTCTTCTAAGACATCTTCTGCCGTTTCGACTAATTTTGCCCCTTGTCGAATTAACGCATGGCATCCTTTGGCTAATGGGCTGTGAATAGAACCGGGAATCGCAAATACTTCGCGCCCCTGTTCTGCCGCATATTTAGCGGTAATCAGTGAACCACTATTTAACGTGGCTTCAATGACAAGGGTTCCAACACTTAACCCGCTAATAATGCGGTTTCTGCGAGGAAAATGCGTGGTTTTTGGCGGAACTCCTAGAGGAAATTCTGAAACGATTGCCCCCCCTGCCCTCAAGATTTCATCGGCAAGCCCTCGATGGGAAGGCGGATAAATAACATCCAAGCCATTGCCTAACACCGCAACCGTTCGACCATTGCCAGAAAGTGCGCCTTTATGCGCAGCCCCATCAATGCCAATCGCTAATCCACTGGTAACCGTAAAACCCATATCTGAAAAATAGCGCGCAAATTGCAGCGCCGTCTCACACCCCAATGGAGTAGGGTTTCGGCTGCCGACGATGGCAATTTGAGGCCTGGTTAATAAGCTTGGGTTACCTTGCACAAATAGTACCGGCGGGAAGCTTCCAATCTCTTTTAACAAAGCAGGGTATAAAATATTTTTCTGGCTAATAATATGACAGTCTTTTGAATCCAGCCACGCTAAGTCTTTATCGACGCCGTGCCAATCTGCCGTTCCGGGGATAATTTTGCAATTCCCTTGTTCAGTAAAGACCTGGCTAAGATCGACGCCTCCTAAAAGAATCTTAGATAACTTAGAATAACCCATGCCAGGAATTCTAAGCAATGCTAACAGAAAGCGTAACTGTTCCCCCTGGTAATCCATCTTTTGTCCGCAACCACTAAATCAACAAACCCAACGCAGTGTAGGAGCTTTTTGCCTTATCAAGCAAGTGTATAATCTTTTTCTTAAAACTCAAATGGTAAAAGCTCCTGTACTTTCTATACTGATAGGCGATCAATACAATTGTCTATCGGATAGGTGTCCTATTCTTCTCTGCCCAAAGCGCCACTCTTTACCTTATCCAAAGGATGAATAACCGTATTTGCCTGAACGACTAAAGCAATGCTCAATTTTTCATAGCTCTGATACACCCATAATTTTCCGAGCTGCCTATCCGGCAGCTGGATCTTCTTTGCCCGCCAGCCTTTATGCATAGGATCCGGCACCCTTATGCCTGCGCGATGGATCTCTAAAAGGTTCCCAGCTTCTACGCCATCCCGTTTTCCCAAGCTAATCACCACAATTTGGGAAGGGCCAATTTGCTCAAAACCGTCGCGTACCGATAAAATGTATCCCTCTTGGTTAAGCTTTTGGGCTGAATTAACGGGTAAATTGCTTGGCAAGGCTGCCGTAAAACTTGGGAGCAAACGTGCACCGATCTCTACGGCTTCATCAGCATGCACCACTTCTAATTGAGCAGGAGAGCCACTCGCCTTCAATTCCGCACTACCAATCACCAAAGCTTCAAAGCCTAAAACTTCCTGAGTAATAGGATGTCTATAGGTGCGACCCGGCTTAAAAATGGAATAGCGATCTTCATTTGCATCGAGGATCCCCTTCGCATACAGGGTAGAGCTCGTCCCGCCTTCCATTTGATTATCATTTTGGGCAATGATATAAGGTGCCGTCTCATATTGATTTTTATTATCAAAAATAAGACTGGCTTTTAAAAAAGGGAGGACTTTTTTTAGGGAAATGTCGGTCTTTTGGCTGGCATTAGGCTCCTCAACCCGCATACGAGGGTGTAACTTAACGGTAGGAATCACCGTATGTGGTTCGGAAGCCGCGTGGGCTAAGCTACTCAATGTAACGAATAGAGATAAGGTAACTTTAACCAATGCCTTAACCATCATGCTTCATTTCCTCCTTAATGATGTATTAGAGTATAGTGAGCTTTTCTAAGTTAATTAGATAGTTAGGTGTTTTACTTGCAATAGGAAAGATAATGGCGCTTTTAAATATTCTACAATTCCCGGATCCCCGCCTAAAAGAAATTGCCTTGCCGGTCGAGATTTTTGATCAAACACTCCTGAATTTAATTGATGATATGTTTGAAACTATGTATGAGGCCCAAGGGGTAGGCTTAGCCGCTACCCAGATTAATGTTCAAAAGCAGGTAATCGTGATGGATATTTCTGAAGAACGCAATCAACCCATCCATCTTATTAACCCACAGATTATTAAAAAAGAAAACATGATTGAATGGGAGGAAGGATGCCTCTCTTTCTCTGGCGTATATGGCAAAGTCAATCGTTCTCAAGAAATTGAAATCCAGTTTTTAGATAAAAATGGCAAGCAAAAAAGTTTACATGCCGATGGCGGACTACTGAGTGCTTGCATTCAACATGAAATTGATCATTTAAATGGCATTACTTTTTACGATCATCTTTCTCCATTAAAACAACAATTACTTCGAAAAAAACTAAGCAAAGTGAAATCCAGAACATTATGAGTTTACGTATTATTTTTGCCGGCACACCTGATTTTGCAAGTGCAATCTTAAAAACCTTATTGAATTCACCGCATTCTGTGGCAGCCGTTTACACACAACCCGATAGGCCTGCCGGTAGGGGGCGTGTGCTGCAAGCAAGTTCCGTTAAAACGCTTGCCCTACAACACCATATTCCAATTTATCAACCTGAAAGCCTTAAAAAAATTACCGAACAAGAAATTCTAGCCGAGCTAAACCCCGATCTGTTAATTGTCGTCGCGTATGGCCTTATTTTACCCGCCCGTATATTAAGCATTCCAAAATATGGTTGCATCAATATCCACGCATCATTATTGCCCCGCTGGCGAGGCGCTGCCCCCATTCAACATGCTATTTTGGCAGGGGATACTGAAACCGGCATTTCAATGATGCAAATGGATGAAGGATTAGATACAGGTGATGTACTATCTACTTATCGTTGTTCCATTTCACAAACAGAAACCAGCCTGACGTTACACGATAAATTAGCCACATTGGCTTCACAGGCGTTAATCGATACTTTAGAGGCATTAGAAGAAAACTTACTGGTTCCAAAAAAACAAGATCCCACGTATACCACCTATGCTTCTAAAATTACTAAACTCGATGCTAAAATTATTTGGCATGAGAGTGCCCATATCATTGATCAAAAAATCCGCGCTTATAATCCTTCACCGGTGGCATTTACCGAATTTTCTAATCAAACGGTGAGAATTTGGGCAGCAAAACCTACGGATACACTTTCCAGCGCCCATCCGGGCACTTTATTAAAAATAGAAAAAGATTATCTTGAAATTGCAACGGGGCTGGGCACCTTGCAAATAACAGAATTACAATTACCCGGTGGAAAACGGGTATCAGTTAGAGACTGCTTAAATGCTAAGAAGGATTTTTTTCAAGAAAATACCCTTTGCTTTCATTAAAAGCATCGAACTTCAGATATCAACTATCAATAAGCTTTTGCCCTAATGCCTGCTCTAAAATAAACAAGGGTGATTGCTCAACATTCGCCATTGCATGAGGCGGCAAGTAAGAAGTATATTCTAACACAAATTGCCCAGAAAGCGCTGCATGGGACACAGAATCTGTCATAACAATCCAAGTCGTACCCGGTTGAAAATCTACCACCGTCTTTTTAACCCGCCTTTGATAAAACGCGTCTTTTTTCATTTCATCGTGTAGCATTAACATATAGTGATCATATAAAGTACGATAAGTTTTGGTCACTTTACACCAAAATAATAAACGTCGCATGCCAGCCAAGGGTTTTCGTAACAAAGGCAGAAATTGTTCCACCACCTGTTCAAACGGTTCACCCAAATGCCATATTCGACCTTTCCCAACCGGATTCACATTGGTAAATACTCGAATGATTCTCTTGCCATGATTTGGCGTGGCGGGAAAAGCATCTACATGTAAACGCGTATCATCTTTTAGCAGGGAGGTCGCTCTGCCCGCAATTTCGATAGGTCTAAAACTGGTGCGACCCTTCATTAAAGAGCCCGCATACCGTGAAAACAGGGCGTTGAGTAAATTATCACTAACGCTTGAATAGCGTGCCATCATCTTTTTAAGACAATGGGTATCTTTTTCTAGGTTGATAACCCCCTTTAACGTTTTACGCGTGGGATTGTAACTTATATTTTTAGATCCTTCTCCCAATATACGAGGCGTCAGTAATTCTTTTTCTGCAGCGCTAAATTCAAAGGCTAGCTGCGGCAAGTAAATCACTTGTCCGCCTTCAAGTGCATCAATTGCACTTTTTTGCGCTTGCGGTGAGAATGTATCTAGCCATGAAGAATTTGCTAAGGTGTATAGCATGATTAGTCCTGTACGTATACGCAGCCAGCCTTATTAAGGAAGCCTTATAATGAATACCTTGTCAAAGCCATTTTATCTGAATGTCCGCGCTCTGACCACTCAATTGATTGCAGAAGTACTCAGTGATGGGCGCTCTTTAAACGCATTATTACCCATTTATAAAGCCAAATGTAAAAATACGGGCGAGGCAGCCTTTATGCAAGCACTCACCTTCGGTGTATTGCGTTGGTACCCAAGGCTTGCATACCTGTGCAATCACCTCTTAGACAAGCCCATTAAACAGAAAGACCTAGAGTTACTCTATTTAATGTGTATGGGTCTTTACCAACTGATAGAAATGCACGTCCCACCTCATGCGGCTATTGCCGAAACCGTAGAGGCCGCGCGGATCTTAAATAAACCTTGGGCGACGGGTTTGGTGAATGCGGTCTTACGCGGCTATCAACGGCAATCTACATCCCTGCTGGAGCTTCTGCCTCAAAATACAGTAGCGCATTATGCACACCCTCAATGGCTAATCGATTCGCTTAAAGCCGCCTGGCCATTGTATTGGGAAACAATTTTACAGGCCAATAATATGCACCCCCCGCTGTGTTTACGGATCAATATTCTAAAAAATACCCGGGATGAGTATCTAACAACGCTAAAGGATGCTGGGATCCCAGCAGAGTCACTGCCGAATACCCCTACGGGGATTGTTTTAAAAACACCCACTGATATTACAAAACTCCCAGGGTTTGCCGAAGGGCTATTTTCAGTTCAAGATCAAGCAGCTCAATATGCCGCACCGTTACTTCAACTTGCACCAAAGCTTCGAGTTTTAGATGCCTGTGCAGCGCCCGGGGGCAAGACTAGCCACATTTTGGAAATAGAGCCTAATTTACTGGAACTTGTTGCCATCGATCTCTCACCTGCACGAACGAAAATGATTGAAGAAAATTTGGCCCGCCTACAATTAACCGCAACCGTTATCACCCATAATGCAAGTACGCCTGAAAAATGGTGGGATGGCAAATTGTTTGATCGCATTTTACTAGATGCGCCTTGCTCGGCAACGGGTGTTATTCGAAGACATCCTGACATCAAATATCTACGCGAACTGAATGACACGACTCAACTTGCAGACATTCAACTGCAATTATTAAAGTCCCTTTGGCCACTCTTAAAACCCGGTGGCATACTCGTTTATGCGACTTGCTCACTTTTTCCTAAAGAGAATGTGGAAATAATGCAAACATTTTTATCCGATACAACAGATGCCAATCCTTTGCCGATGGATATTCCCTGCGGAATACCACAGGCGATTGGACAACAATTACTGCCCGGGCAAAATAATACCGATGGTTTCTATTATGCCTGCATTGGAAAAATAAATTTATGAAAATTATTATTCTAGGTGCCGGAGAGGTGGGTGCAGCCTTAGCCCAACATCTTGCTATGGAACATAACGATATTACAATCATTGATTGCGATGGAAATCGATTGCGTTCTTTACAAAATAGTATGGATATCTTAACTATTACTGGCAATGCCTCTTATCCTGACATTTTGAGACAAGGCAAAGCCGAGGAAGCCGAACTATTAATTGCGGTTACTTGTAACGATGAAACAAACTTAGTTGCTTGTCAGATTGCGGCGACTCTTTTTCAGATCCCAACCAAAATTGCCAGAATTCGCTCTTTGCAATATTTAACCCACAAAGCACTTTTTGGCACAACAGGCTTTCCGATTGATGTATTAATTAGCCCAGAACAATTGGTTTCTGATTATATTTCTCGTTTAATTAAGTATCCCGGCGCATCGCAAGTATTAGATTTTGCCGATCAAAAACTACAGCTCATATCGGTAAAAATTAAATCTTCTGAAACGCCCTTTAAACATACCCCAAGATCTATAATGTCTGCCTTAGGCGATACTCACATTGAAATTGCAGTTATTTTTCGCAATGGTACGACGATTCTCCCAACGGATGACACACAGATAGAAACCAATGATGAGGTATTTTTCTTAACAGAACAATCACAGGTACGGCAAGTAATGTCACTGTTAAATCCTGTAAGCCCCCCTAATCAACATATCATTATTGCCGGTGGCGGCAATGTAGGCACCCGTTTAGCCACCACCTTAGAACAAGATTTTCAAGTAAAAATCATTGAAAGAAATGCAGATCAAGCTGAATCTTTGGCAACCCATTTAACCAAAAGTGTTGTGCTACAAGGGGATGCCTCCAACGAAGAATTATTGTGCAATGAAAACATTCAAAATACCGATATTTTTTGTGCCGTGACTGATCAAGACGAAGCGAATATCATGTCTGCACTTCTGGCCAAACGTCTAGGCGCACGAAAGACAATGGCGCTGATTAGTCGACCTTCCTATTTAGATTTGGTAGAGGGCGGTGATATTGATATTATCGTTTCTCCCCAACAAGTCACCATAGGCAGTCTTTTAACCCATATCAGACGCGGTAATATTGTAAACGTCTATTCATTAAGGCGAGGAACCGCAGAAGCCATTGAAATGATTATCGAGGGCAATAAAAATTCCTCTAAAGTCGTCGGGCGCCATCTTAAGGATATTCCGCTTCCCAAAGATGCAATCATTTTAGCCCTGGTGCGAGATAACGACATTTTCATGGGCCACACAAATGCCGTCGTTGAAACCAATGATCGTCTTATTCTATTAATATTAGATAAACGGAAAATTCGCCAAGTGGAAGGATTATTTCAAGAAGGCAATTTAACGTTTATTTAAGGGCCTATTATGAATACAAATTATGCGGTTAACACGTCAAGAGTTTTGGGCCTTTTGTTAATGCCGTTTAGCGCCACAATGTTACCGCCCATTTTTGTCGCACTTTGGCATCAAGAAAATACCATTTTTGAATTTTGCATGGCAACCGTCGCCACCTTATTACTGGGTATTATTTTATGGTTTCCTTTTCGAAAACATCACAGAGAAATTCAGGCCCGTGAAGCCTTCTTAATTGTAGCCCTTCTTTGGCTCGGCCTATCTTTAACCGGTGCATTTCCTTTTGCATTTTCAGACCATCCCGACATATCCTATATCGATGCCTTATTTGAAACCATCTCCGGGTTAACCACCACGGGTGCCACGGTTTTATCAGACATAGAAACCATGCCGCGTTCTATTTTATACTATCGTCAACAACTTCAATTTATTGGCGGGGGCGGAATTATTGTCTTAAGTGTTGCTATTCTCCCAATGTTAAGTATTGGCGGCATGCAGCTTTTTCGGGCTGAAATTCCAGGGCCTTTTAAAGAAGATAAATTAACCCCTCGCATCACCCAAACGGCTAAAACATTATGGTTTATTTACGTTGGATTAATGATCACCTGCGCACTGTGTTACTGGGCTGGCGGCATGAGTTTATTTGATGCCATTAGCTATAGCTTTAGCACTATATCCACCGGTGGTTTTGGCACCCATGCCGATAACTTTAGTTATTTTAATAGCCCTTTATTAGAATTATTAAGCGTCATATTTATGTTGCTAGGCGCTATCAATTTTTCTTTACATTTTTCTGCCATTCATCGGCATAGCCTGCGCCACTATTGGCAAGATCCAGAGTGTAAGATGTATTTTTTATTTTGGCTGTGTATGGTTTTCTTAATCGGACTCACGATATTTTGCCACCCTGTATTCTCAAACGTCAATTCTCTATGCATTAAAACGCTGTTTCAGGTAACCTCTTTTTTTTCCACCACTGGTTATTTTAGTGACAACTTTAGCGTATGGCCAACCTTTGTCCCCATGCTTTTATTATTTCTATGTCTGATTGGGGGCTGTGCGGGATCGACATCCGGGGGTATAAAAATTATTCGCTTTTTAATATTAAAAAAACAAGGCGCCCGAGAAATTAAAAGGCTTATTCATCCCAATGGCCACTATATTATTAAGCTTGGGCATAACCGGGTAGAAGACAAAGCTTTAGATGCCATCTTAGGGTTTTTCTGTATTTTTTCGGCAATTTTCATCTTTCTGTTTCTTGTGTTAATTGGGCTTGGGCTTGAGCCTGTAACGGCTTTTTCTTCTCTGGTCGCTGGGATTTCCAATACCGGGTTAAGAATAGGGACTGATCCTGAAAGCTTTGCGGTTTTTTCAGATCCCGTCAAAATGGTTATTTGTGTAGCAATGCTGGCTGGGCGCTTAGAAATATTTACTTTATTAGTTCTTTTGGCGCCAAGCTATTGGCGCTATTAATTTGAGCACCTCCAACAGCAATGTTTCACTTCGATCCTAAATTTTCCGCATCTACCCCTTTTCTAATGGTGAACCGTCGTGGTAAGGTGTACGAATGTCACTGGAAAAACATCAACCGAGTTCAAAAAATCCTTTGGATATACTCCGGCATTACATGGCCGATGTTGTCTATGGGGCAAATGACGGTATCATTACCACCTTTGCAATTGTCAGTGGTGTAGAAGGCGCAAAACTTTCTCCCGCCATTGTCATTATTTTAGGGTTTGTCAATTTGCTTGCAGATGGTGTTTCCATGGGGGCATCGAATTTCCTCAGCATTCGAGCAGGTGCTGCTGCAACCGGCGTTTCTCGAGGGTATGTAGAACCCTTTTATCACAGTTTTGCGACTTTTCTCTCGTTTGTGGCCTGTGGCGCCATACCCCTGATTAGTTTTCTGATCCCTGGATTTTTCGAACATCGATTCCTCATTAGCTGTACGATGACGGCAATTGCATTATTTTTAGTCGGATCGCTTCGAATTTTTGTTGCCAAAAAGGCCTGGTTACAAGGTGGCTTGGAAATGCTAGCCGTGGGTGGGATAGGCGCTATCATTGCTTATGCGGTAGGCTATTTTCTAGCCCCTATGTTAGATCATTTAGAAATCTTGCATTAAGTGCATACCCCACTTTAATCTTACCCCTTTTGCACCTTAGGCCATTAACGTCGGTTTCTTGGCTTTTAGATTGGCTGCCATTTGAAATTTCCCCGCCATTAACGCTAACCGCTCGCTCGATTCAATATTCGCATTCCTATCTAGATTATCGAGTACCCAAGCGACTTGCTCGCGGGTTTGCTGGCATAAAATAACCATATCACACCCAGCATCTAACGCCATCTGAGCTCTTTGAATAAAGTCTCCCGCAACACTAGCACCCTTCATAGAAAGGCAATCGCTCATAATCGCGCCGCTAAATTTTAATTGAACGCGTAAAATATCATATAACCAACGTTTAGAAAAACAGGCAGGAACGGAATCAATGGCAGGATATGTCACCAACGCTGGCATGATTGCGCCTAATTGTGCATAAAGATTTTGAAAAGGCATTAAATCTGCTGCAAATAATTCTTCTAGCGTTCTCTCATCGATGGGCTTTGCAATATGTGAGTCTAATACACATCCCCCGTGCCCGGGAAAATGTTTACCCGTTGCCTGCATGCCCACTGTATTCATCCCCAAAATAAAGGATTTGGCCAATGCTGTGGTGACGAGCGGATCAGAATGAAAAGCTCTATCGCCAATGACCGCACTTAACCCCGTATCGACATCTAAAACCGGCGCAAGACTGAAATCTATACCACAGTCCAATAACTCTGTGGCCATTATCCAACCGGCATCATGAGCGTTTTTTAAAGCGATTGTTGGATCCTGTTTATACCCTATCCCATATTTTTTTGCCGCCGGTAATAGCGTAAATCCTTCTTTAAATCGCCAAACCCGCCCACCCTCGTGATCAACGGCTAATAATAAGGGTTTGGTTGCAATACTGCGGATATCTTGGATCAATTTTTTTAAGGCTGGAATATCAGTGTAGTTTCTGGCAAAAAAAATAACACCACCTACACGGGGATGCTGCAACAGATCGCGTTCTACCGCACTTAATGCTGTTCCTGCTAAATCAATCATCATTGGACCATAATGCATTGCCGGACTCCCAAAGGTTTGATAATCTACTCAATTACTTGAAGATTATAGATATTCTCTACCATAAACGAGACAGTTAGTAAAATGTCATACAAATTAAATACTTTCCAGGGCCTTATTGCCGCCCTTCAAGACTTTTGGGATAAACAAGGCTGTGTGTTATTACAACCTTATGATATGGAAGTAGGGGCAGGTACTTTTCATCCCGAAACCTTTCTGCGCGCCATAGGCCCTGAGCCTTGGAATGCAGCCCACGTACAATCTTCTCGCCGCCCGAGTGATGGCCGTTATGGAGAACATCCTAACCGAGGTCAACATTTTTTCCAATACCAAGTCGTTTTAAAGCCCTCTCCTTTAAATATTCAAGAGATCTATGTCGATTCTTTGCGCACGATTGGTATTGATCCTTTATTACATGATATCCGTTTTGTGGAAGACAACTGGGAATCGCCCACGCTTGGTGCTTGGGGCCTGGGTTGGGAAGTCTGGTTAAATGGAATGGAAGTTACCCAATTTACCTATTTCCAACAAGTGGGTGGTTTAGAATGCAGCCCTGTTATGGGAGAAATTGCTTACGGCATTGAACGTTTGGCAATGGTGGTTCAAGGGATTACCCATACACAAGATTTGATTTGGACCACAGGTCCTCTTGGCACTATCACCTATGGCGATATTTTTAAACAGTATGAAGCGGAAATGTCGGCTTTTAATTTCGAAAAGGCCAATGTGCCCCATTTATTCGAACAATTTAACATGTTTGAACAAGAAGCGGCCCAATTAATTGAAGCGAACCTGCCATTACCTGCTTATGAAATGGTGCTCAAAACTTCGCATATCTTTAATTTATTAGATGCGCGTCATGCCATTTCAGTTTCGGAGCGTCAACGGTTTATCTTACGGGTCCGCACACTTGCCAGAGGCGTTGCCGAGTCCTATTTTGAAACCCGAAAGCGTTTACAGTTCCCCATGCTTAAATCTCAGGCTGAGAATGAGAGACAAAAAACATGAGCCATTTTAGTCCTTTTGAAGATCTCTTAATTGAAATTGGCTGTGAAGAGCTACCGCCTAAATCTTTAAAAAAAATGCAGAATGCCTTTGTGGAAAGCCTATGCCAATCATTGGCCAATGCTGAGCTATCATTTAAAACCATCCAAGGGTTTGCCACCCCTAGAAGATTGGCTATCCACATAACCGCATTATCGACTGAGCAACCAACGCGCCTCGTGATAAAAAGGGGGCCAGCAAAAAATGCCGCTTTCGATGCACAGGGCAACCCAACCAAAGCTGCACTTGGCTTTGCACAATCCTGTGGTGTTTCCATAGACGCATTGTCTTTGCAAGAAAGCGATAAGGGGGCGTGGTTAACCTTTAAACAATCCACCTCAGGAAGCCCCACAAAAGACTTAATTATTCCCATGCTAACAAAAGCCTTAACAGAACTTTCTGTCGGCAGACGCATGCGTTGGGGAAATAACGCTTATCAATTCACGCGCCCCATACATTGGATAGTGCTGTTGTTGGGCAATCAAGTGATAGAAGCCGAATTCTTTGGCATTCAGACCGGAAATCTAACCCGGGGACATCGTTTTTTACATCCGAATCCTATTCTGATCCCAAGTCCCGCGCACTATGAGACACTCTTATTCAATAAAGGCTATGTCATTGCCGATTATGATAAACGGCTTGAAACCATTCGTTTAAAAATGGCTGAAATTGCTAAGAAAAATAATTATCACCCCATTATTATGGATGAATTGCTAAACGAGGTAACCGGTCTTGTGGAATGGCCAGTCGTCCTAACGGGGACATTTGATGAGGCATTTTTAGCCATCCCTAAAGAAGCTCTGATCACTTCTATGCAAAATCATCAAAAATGCTTTCCCATTCGTAATGCTGATCACCAATTATTAGCGAAATTTATTATCGTCAGTAATTTAGTGAGTAAAGATCCCACAGCGGTTATTGTCGGCAATGAATGCGTTATGCGCGCAAGACTTCAGGATGCAGTTTTTTATTATGGCGTGGATAAAGAAATTCCGCTTGCAAACCGCCAAGAACAGCTAAACACCGTTGTTTTCCAAGCAGGCCTTGGCACACTAGGGGATAAATCAAAACGCATTGCAGCCCTTGCTAAAATCATTGCAAAAAGCATCCATATCGATTTGAAGGATGTGGAACGTGCGGCTTTATTATGCAAAACCGATCTATTAACCCAAATGGTGGGTGAATTTCCAGAGCTACAAGGGATTATGGGGCGCTACTATGCCTTGCACGATAAAGAAACACTCGCTGTAGCAAATGCAATTGAAGAACATTACTACCCACGATTTTCTCAAGATAAGCTTCCTTCTAGTGTAGAAGGTGTGACGCTTTCTCTTGCCGATAGAATTGATACTTTGGTTGGACTTTTTGGCATTCAAAAACGTCCAACGGGTGATAAAGATCCGTTTGGTCTGCGCCGACAAGCATTAAGTGCGCTTAGAATTTTAGTTGAAAAGCAACTGGATCTTGATTTGGAATTTTTAATTAAGAGTGCCGCAAGTCTGTATTCAGTGCCTCTGGCCACCGATGTGACTCAAGCCGTCTTAGATTTTTCTTTTGAGCGTTTTAGGGCCTGGTATCAAGATCAAAACGTGCCTGCCCGTTTATTTGAAGCAGTATATATCCAAGGGCCAACCCATCCGCTGGATTTTGATAAACGCATACAAGCCGTTAAACACTTTTTGACGCTTCCTGAAGCCGAAAGCCTAGCCAGTGCCAATAAACGGGTACAAAACATTATATCTAAATCTAATTTTATCGATCTGCATGATATCTCTATTGATAGAAATTTATTAACAGAAGAAGCCGAAAAAAACCTGGCAGAGGCGTTATCCAATAAAGAAAAGGAGGTAATGCCTTTATTGCAAGCGGGCGATTATACCTTAGCGCTTATCCGTCTGGCTGCCCTTAAAGAGCCTATTGATCAATTTTTTGATACCGTCATGGTGATGGTCGAGGAAACAAACTTACGCAATAACCGTTTACGTTTACTCTCTCGGTTACGAACCTTATTTTTAAAAATTGCGGATATCTCTCTACTATGACAGCTTTAATTATTTTAGACAGAGATGGTGTTATTAACTATGACTCTGCTGAGTTTATTAAATCTCCTGAAGAGTGGCGCTCCATTCCAGGCAGCCTAGAAGCTATCGTCAAACTCAATGCAGCAAATATTAAAGTCGCAGTTGCTACCAATCAATCTGGCCTTGGACGAGGATTGTTCAATTTAACCACCCTATCGCTTATTCATCAAAAAATGCAGAATGAATTAAAAAAATTAGGGGGCCATATTGATGCCATTTTCTTCTGCCCGCATTTACCAACCGATAACTGTGACTGTCGAAAGCCAAAATCGGGGCTTTTTTTAAAAGCCCTCTCTCATTTTCAAATCGAAGATCCCAACAGCGTTTCTGCCATAGGCGACTCTTTACGCGATCTTCAAGCGGCTCAACAGGCAGGTTGCAAACCCATTTTAGTGTTAACCGGAAATGGTCAAAAAACGCTGCAAAGCCTACCGAAAGAATTAGAAAACAGTCAAGTCTATAGCAACCTTTTGTCGGCGGTAGAACCGCTTGTGATGGCGACATAACATGATTTTTCGTAACATACTTTTTTACCTAGGATTAATACCGGTTACGATTATTTTTGCCGTCTTAGGAACTGTCTGTTTTTTCCTTCCCTATACACAACGATATTATTTTATTACTCGCTGGTCACACTTCTTTATTTTTTGGGCAAAAATTACGTGTAACTTACGATTTTCAGTTGAAGGCCAAGAACATTTACCGCTGCAAAATGCCATTGTTTTTAGTAACCACCAATCTATGTGGGAAACTATTTTTATGCAGGTTTTACTGCCCCCCCAAACCTGGATTTTAAAAAGGGAGTTACTGTCTATTCCTATGTTTGGCTGGGGCTTAAAATTATTGCAGCCTATTGCCATTAATCGAAAAAATTTTAATTCTGTCAAAGAAGTGATACGGCAAGGACATGAACGCTTAACCCTTGGACGCTGGGTAATTATTTTTCCGGAAGGCACACGTGTTCCCCCCCATGCTATACGTCGATATTCTAAAAGTGGCGCAGCCCTTGCAGAAGCCACCGGCTATCCCGTTGTTCCGATTGCCCATAATGCAGGTCTTTTTTGGCCCAAGGGTTATTTCATTAAAAGATCGGGGACGGTTAAAGTCGTTATCGGACCGATCATTCAAACCAAAGACAAAACAGCTGAAAAAATCAACGCATTAGCTGAACATTGGATAAGACAAAAAGTCTCTGAATTGGTATGAAAAATCCGTGGGGTCAAATCTTCATTTTCAAAAATGATGTATGATTACGAGCTCTGTGAAATTTGAAGACTTGACCCCAAACGAAACAAAGCGTCACACATCAAATATCTAAATTACCCACACGCAAAGCATTGGTTTCAATAAACGCTCTACGGCTTTCGACATTATCGCCCATCAGCGTTGTAAAAATTTGATCGGCGGCTACCGCATCATCAATTTTTACTTGTAACATGCGGCGAATAGAAGGATCCATGGTGGTTTCCCAAAGCTGATCCGGGTTCATTTCCCCTAGCCCTTTATAGCGTGATATTTGCTGCCCTTTTTTAGCTTCGTCCATTAACCAAGCCAACGCTTCTTTAAAGCTCGTCACAAACGTCTTTTTATCGCCACGCTGTACAAAAGCCCCCGGCTCTAGTAAGCCCGCAATTTCTTCTCCCAACGCCATAATGGTTTGATAATCATTGGAAGAGAAAAATTCATAAGAGAACCGATAAGAAGTTTCCACACCATGCGATAACATTTGCAAACTGGGGATCTGTATTTTTCTTTCTCGATCTCCTGTGAGCGATAAAGTGAAAAACATGCCATTTTTGGCCATTTTATCTAATTGTTTTTTAAATTCAACAGCCCATTTTTCCATATAAATAGGATTTTGCAATTCAGTAACCGGTAATTTTTCGCCATGCATTAACGCTTCTAAGGATTCCCTAGGATAACGATGCGAAAGACGCGAGAAAACATCCATTACATTTAAATATTGTTTGGAAATTTTTTCAAGACCCATACCGGTAACAGCTGGAGCCCCTGGATTCACAAATAATTTTGCATCCTCTAAAGCAATTTGGATCAAATATTCATTGAGATCTTTATCATCTTTTACATATTGAATTTGTTTGCCTCTTTTCACTCGATATAAAGGCGGCTGAGCAATAAACACATGGCCTTTTTCGATTATTTCAGGCATTTGGCGATAAAAAAATGTCAGTAATAACGTGCGAATATGCGAGCCATCCACATCCGCATCGGTCATAATAATAATGCTGTGATATCTTAGTTTTTCAGGGAAATATTCTTCTCTCCCAATTCCACAGCCTAATGCGGTAATTAAGGTCCCCACTTCGACGGAAGATAACATTTTGTCGAATCTAGCCTTTTCCACATTTAGGATCTTACCCTTTAGCGGTAGAATCGCTTGCGTACGACGATCGCGCGCTTGTTTTGCTGATCCACCTGCAGACTCTCCCTCAACCAAATATAATTCCGATAGTGCGGGATCCTTTTCTTGGCAATCGGCCAATTTACCCGGTAGTCCTGCGATATCCAACGCGCCTTTTCTGCGTGTCATTTCTCTGGCTTTACGTGCGGCCTCTCTGGCGCGAGCCGCATCAATAATTTTAGCCGCAATTGCCTTCGCAGCCGTAGGATTTTCTAACAAGTATTCTTGAAACTTTTCGCCCATTGCCGATTCAACGGCAGGTCTTACTTCTGAAGAAACCAGTTTATCTTTGGTTTGGGAGGAAAATTTAGGATCACAGACTTTAACGGATAATACTGCCGTTAATCCTTCACGCGCATCGTCACCTGTAGTCGCTACTTTGGCTTTCTTTAAATACCCTTCTTGCTCTACATAGTTATTTAAAGTTCGCGTCAAAGCACCCCGAAATCCGGCTAAATGCGTTCCGCCATCGCGTTGTGGAATATTATTGGTGTAACAAAAAATATTTTCTTGATAAGTGTCGTTCCATTGCATGGCAACTTCTACAACAATGCCTTGTCGTTCCGCAGAAAAATAAAAAATTTGTGGGTTAACGGTTACTTTATTTCGATTTAAATGTTCTACAAAGGCCTCAATTCCCCCTTCATAAGCAAAAACATCTTCTTTATTGGTTCTTTCATCAATTAAATGAATTCTCACCCCAGAATTTAAAAAGGAAAGCTCTCTTAAGCGCTTTGCTAAGATATCGTAATTAAATTTTATATTACTAAAAATGGTATCACTAGGCTTAAAGTGAATTTCAGTCCCTGTAGCATCGGTCTCGCCCGTTTCTGCTAAAGGCGCATCGGGTTCACCCAGATGATAAACCTGCTCATACGCTTTTCCGCCACGACGAATACGCAGAGTTAATTCTTCTGATAAGGCATTAACCACCGACACCCCTACACCATGCAGACCACCTGAGACTTTGTAGGAATTGGCATCAAATTTTCCACCCGCATGGAGAATCGTCATAATGACTTCTGCGGCAGAGCGCCCTTCCTCTTCGTGAATATCCACCGGGATCCCGCGGCCATTGTCTTTAACAGAAACGGATTCATCCACATGAATAGTCACGACTATACCACTACAATGGCCAGCCAGCGCTTCGTCGATAGAGTTATCGACCACTTCGAAAACCATATGGTGTAAACCAGAGCCATCGTCAGTATCCCCAATATACATGCCAGGACGCTTTCGAACCGCATCGAGTCCTTTTAAAACTTTAATATTGGTTGAATCGTAAGTGGTGGAATCTGACAAAATAGGTTCGCTCATTCAATCGCCTTAGATATAGTCCTGCTTGGGGCTAATTATCGCATTTTTCAATAAAAAAATCCATTTTTATCCTTTCCGGTAGCCCTTTAATATAGATGCAAATTCTGCCTGCATTAATTACATTTCTTCTGCCCACCCAGCATTTTTTTTATTATTTTTATCAGAATTTTTAACGTTCCACGTGGAACATTCGTTGACAGGATCTGGATGTTATTTGAGTATTATTTACAAATCAAAGCCCTATCCTTTACACTTTAATTAGCAGTCAATTTGCAGGTATTTTTCTTCAATAGCTGCACTTCTATCCCACAAGGAAGCAAGCCATGATTACGCACCCAAATGAAAATCCAACTTTATTAACGCTTGTTAATTATCATAATCCTGTATTACGCGAGATCATGGCGCCTGTGACTTTTCCCTTAAGCGCACAAGACAAAAAGCTTATCAACGATATGAAATACTCTATTCAAAAGGACCAGTTAAGAAAAGCGAAAGCGCCTTGGGATGCCGCAGTTGGCATGGCAGCAAATCAATGGGGCATCCACAAACGGATATTTCTCTATTGTCCGCAAGGCGATGCGGTCAATGGCTTGGAAGTAGTCATTAATCCTAGCTATGAGGCCTTAACTGCAGAAGGCGAAAATTCCCCCTTACAAGATCAGCGCTGGGAAGGGTGTTTTTCCGTGCCCCTTGCCACCGGCAAAGTTCAGCGCCCAATCTATATACGGGTTACTTATCAAAATGAAGCCGGTGAAACGCTAATACGTGAATTAAAAGGCTGGGAAGCACGCGTTTGGCAGCATGAAAACGATCATTTAAATGGTTTACTTTATGATGACGTTAAAGCCGGAAAGTGTTTGGATAAACGCACTTTTTCTTCCCTACCAGAAGTAGAAGCATTTTATAGGACTGTCAGGGAATAATACAATCTTTCGAATGCGCCTAAGCCCTATCGCTAAAACATTATTGTTAGCACTTTGGTTTTTCTTTAACCCTCTTCCGGCGCTGTGCGTCACCTTCTCCCAACATTGGAAAAAGGGAAGGCACTATAGGATAGGGTTTTGTTAAATACATTAGAGGCAAACATATTCTAAACGTAACGGATGTGACGTTAATATTGGCATCAAAGGGAATTCAGTGCCTATTGGTAATAGAATTTAACGATTTTCCGATACGCTACGCTTAAGAAGCACAGCGTATCCTATTGATTGTGGTGTTCCTTTTCCCAACTTTGGGAGAAGGTGGCGTGTAGCGTCGGATAAGGGTTAATAAAAGCTCTTAGAATGGGACAAATAAGGGAAAAGATTATTAATTTTCAACACTTAGGCCAAGCCCCCTGCCTTTAAACGTTCCACGTGGAACATATTGAAAGCTAGATCCCCTTCCAAAAAATCTTAGGCAATCGCCCCGCTTTTCAGCTTAAACAAGGTATAAGCTTCATTCTTCAATAATTGAGCCGGTGGATCTGGTTCAATGCTTATTACCTACACCTGCATCTGAACGGTTGATTGTTTCTGTCAACCCTCATCTGGCACTGCGCGCCAGATGAGGGTTTAAAAGGTGCGCCTAGAAATAAAAGTCCCTGAGATTGGGGGGCTAAACCAAGGAAAAATGTCATTGGCTGGAAATGTTTAGGCCAAGCCCCCTGCTTTTAAACGTTCCACGTGGAACATATTGAAAGCTAGATCCCCTTCCGCAGAATCCTAGGTAATTGCTCCGCTTTTCATCTTAAACAAGGTATATGCTTCATTCTCCAATAATTTGGCTAATGGCTCCCCTTCAATGCTGGTTATCAATACCTGCCCGCCCAACTGAGATAGAGCGTTAATTAAAAGCTTGCTTGCTCCTTGATCTAGCTCCGAATTTAGATCATCGATTAAAAAAACGCAGCGTCGACCGTGACGTTGATATAAAAGCGTTGCCCTTGCCATCAATAGGGCACAAATAAACAGTTTGGATTGGCCTCTGGATAGCACATTTTTAGCCGGTACATTATCAATTAAGAATTCTAAGTCTGCTCGCTGTGGGCCTAGGGTGGTATAACCCCACGCCCTATCCCGCTCTAAGGTGCGCTCTAGCTCTTCTTGTAAAGAAAAGTCCCGATTCCATCCAGATTGATATTGAATAGAAATTGTTTTATTTAAATTTAAAAGCTCGCTAACAACGTTGGAAAAAACCTTTAATAAATCGGTGAGCAATTCTCTTCGTTGGGCATCGATGGTTTCCCCCATTTCGACAAATTCTTTATCCCAAACCCTAATGCTTTCCAAGGGCAAAAGCTTGGATGCCTTTAAAGCGGCATTTCTCTGCTGTAAAGCCCGATTAAAGCGCTGCCAAGTAGAATAAAATGAAGGTTCCACGTGGAACATTGCCCAATCTAAAAACTGGCGTCGAAATTTCGGGGTGGCTTCTAAAATTGCATAGCTATCGCTATTAATAAGCTGAACCGGTAACGTTTTAGCCAAAAGGGCAATGGAGTGGCAGTCTTGTTCTGCCAAGCGTATTTTAATCCCGCCGGTTTGAAAGCGTTCTACTCCCATACGGGTTGCCGCACCTGCATGCTCTCTTTCTCTGGCGCAAGCAATGCCAGAGATCAGACAAGAGTTGGTACCAAAGGTAATGATTTGGCGCGGCTTTGCCGCTCTAAACGAACGCCCAGTAGTTAATACATAAACGGCTTCTAATAGGCTGGTCTTCCCCTCGCCATTTTCACCATAGAAAATGTTAAATCGGGGGTTAAGCACTAAATCGATAGCCTCTATATTACGTAAATGAGAGATGCTTAAGGAATTAAGCTGCATATAACACACGGTTGAATATTAAAAAAGGTGTGACAATTTTAACACAGGTTAAGCAGCCTAATTATCAATTTTTAAGTTAATTAACGACTTTTATGCACTTGTGGATGAGATGCCCTTATTTTTTAAAGGGGTTTAGAAGAAGAGGCTTGTGGCTTATCGGCAGCTACTTGATCTTTGGCCCCGGCTGTCATTGCTGTAACCGCTGCTGTATTCCTTAGAAGCCGAGACGATTTTCTGGCTGCTTGTACAAGTATTTAAAGCCGGCCTGATAGGGCCGCTTGAAGATACTCCAAGCGCTCAAGGGAGAATATTTTGTCCATTTAGGCTTAACTCAGCTAAATGGGTAGCCAGGTCTTTTAAGGCGTTTGCCTAATAAACACTAGCAGGCGCCGTAAAACTTCCTAGGGCCGCCGAACCTTGGAAGACGAAAGAAGAAAAGATGGGCATAGCAACAACTGCACCCTGGATCCTTCAAACATGTTTCTCATAGGAACGATCTCAAGGCCGCTATAGCCTCTTGTTCCGAATTCTGCAGCAAGTTGTTCTGCAATTTTATCTGTATAACACTCAAAGAGAAATAAATGCTTGGTTTCTTTGGGTAGTCCACATTCCACTAAGTCGAAGATGCCTTCAATAATTATTTTTTCAACCTTTACACGTAATTTGCTTTGGGTTATTACTTCAGCAATATCTGTAGGAGCATCTTTTCGTTGGCCATTTTTTATATTGATGATTTTCCATATTACCATAAAGATTTTGCAGAATTCCAAACACATGCTAACTTCCAAAAAATTGAAGATAGAGCAGGCGAAGCATTTTGTTATTTTTACTTTAATTCGGAATCTTCATGAGGAAACATATATCTCAAACATCATTCAAATTAATTGTGTTTTATGCGACGGCACGATGATCTTACTTCCTGTTCCAAAAAAATATATGACACAGATCTTAAGGGCGTGCAAAGTAAAAGCGATTAGCTAGGCATAGCCTAAAATTTATCATATGATATCTGAAAATATTTAATTTAATAGATAAGCTATTTACAGGATTTTTGGATAATGGACATATGTTTACTTTTCAACAGAAAGAAATAATTGAAAAACTTGAAATAGATGCAGCCACTAAAAGAGAGATTTCTGGTGGATGCTGTCTATCTTTTTGTTTGTTATGGGCAAAGGAAAGATTGTGGTCAGCGAGGATATTAAAGACTGGCTCCATGCTAAGGTGTAAAGACATATTTACAGAAAGAAATACCCAATTTGCAGCCAGGCATAACGCTGAATATAAGAAAACAAAAAAACAATTTGGTAAAGAAATAGAACAATTTGAAGATGACCATGAGACTATTAAAAATAATATTGAAATAATGAACAACGAGGACCGGTATAAAGAGTTGCCTGATCGTTACCAGAAATCTGCTTACGAAGCTCTTGTTGAACTTTCTAAAAAGTATAATTATATAGACAATAAGCTTTTGCCAACAGTAGCTTTAATTAAAAACAATTATGAAAAAAGCCATGAGGAGGTAAAAGAAATATTTAGTCAAAAACTTGAAATACGAGATAAAGAATTGATGCAGAGTCATTCCAGATATTATCAAGTCTTAATGAATGAGAAACAAAGGATTGCTAGCTATAACCCAACTTCATTGCGCTTAATAATAGATGATCTTGAAAACAATCGTTGTAAGCTTTTAATTTTAAGCCCTAAAAATAAAGCAATTAATGATCATGCAATTGCTTTATTTAGGGGACATAAAGACGACCGTAGTACATACTTCTACCTTTTATTTGATCCTAATGTGGGAGAATTTATTTATACAAATCCGGAATCGATATGCCAAAGCCTCCTTGATTTGTTTAATGGAGAATATTCGAAAAATTCTAATGGACTAGAAATAGAAGTTATAAATTTATCTATTTATTAAACGACAGTTATCTTTGCGTGTATTATCGCTGATCAAAAGCAATTAACAATTTTACGTTTGCCCATTTCACCATAACAAAACTTTTTGAAAGTTGTTTAGTTCCATTTGTAAATAGCTTGAGTCAGACCCTCAAACCCAAAGGCAATCGGCTGCACACCTATTCATCTTGCATTGAAATAGACTCCCATTTCGTAGTAGTCCACTATCTCCAAATAAAGATTTATTGCCCTCCCTTACGCTTTAGTTGATATTATAAATACATCCACTATAATTTTTCATGTTTGTTAGTAAACTTTTTCAAAACACAAGCATGGGTAGGACTTAAAATTAAATCACCCTATGAGTATGAGGTTCACAATCAATATACCGAAGGCAAGCTTATTTCCCAAATCTCTTTTAGCTATATTAATAAAGCTATCCTTAAAAAAGATCCCATAACTGCAAGTTTTGTCGGACAATCCGGTAGCTATACCAGCAGTTATTTTACCAAAACCCAACATAAGTTTAGCCCCCGGGTTGGGCTGGAATACCGTTTTAAAAACGGCGCCTTTATAGCATCTGATATTAATTCTGAATGGGGCAATCGTTATGCCAGCTATGAAATTAATTTAAAAATGGGTACAGCATTTTAACGAGTGCAACCAAGCATTCATTTGTATTTTTAAAGAAAAAGGATTAAAAACGACTCGCATTGCATTAGAATATTTTAACGCTAAAAGCTATTGTCTTTCAAAGAAATGCTACAGCAAAGATCGATCTTTAAAAGTATCATTATCGAGCATAATTTTAATTATCCGTTTTTGGCAATTCCTCGAAAGGGGAATTAGAAATGGAAACCAGCCTTAACTGTTTGACTCTGCTAAGACTATAATCATAAGGATCATCCCTGCCCTCCTCTATCGCCTTAAAAAAACATTCAGAAACTTCAGTCACTCTGCATTTTTTCTCACTGGTAAAACCCTTATTATTTGTATATTTAAAAGTAACCAATATATGGTAAAGCAGCGCTTTTTCTAAGTTCTTAATTTTATTTTTAAACTTTACAACCTTGGTTTGATCTGTTTTTTTAGTCAAAGGCAGCCTAAGTACCACTTAAATTTTTAAAAAATTAAATCCGCATCGGCATAATAACGTAGACGCCACTGGCAGCCCCTACCCCTTCAACCCGTGCACTGCTGGTAGCATCTGAAAAAGTAAACTTAACCATTTCAGTTTGAATCACGGTTAAAAAATCAATTAAATACCGTATATTAAAGCCAATTTCAAGCTCATCACCGCTGTATTCCACCTCAACATCTTCTTCAACTTCATCTTGTTCGGCATTCGTCGCTAAAATTTTAAGACAATTATGAGTTAACCGCAGGCGTACCCCTTTAAATCGATCGCTAAATAAAGTAGCGGCTCGTTGAAAAGACTCTTTTAAAGCTTCTCGTCGACCCACAAAGACTTTATCGCCATCGGTAGAGACTAACCGTTGATAATCTGGAAAGCGCCCATCCAACAACTTAGAAGTTAATTGGACATCCTGGGTAATCACTCGAATATGGTTTTCCCCAAAAACAATCCTAACCTCTTCTTCCGAGTCATCTAAGATTCGTTGTAATTCTAACACCCCTTTTCGAGGGACAATCACCCGAACCGTTTCGGTTACGTTTACGTTTACGTTTAATTGCAGAGGGACAAAACCAAAGGCAAGTCTATGGCCATCTGCAGCCACTCCATAGAGTTTGTTATCTCGCACCTCTAGCAACATTCCGTTTAAATAATAACGCACATCTTGTTCTGCCATCGCAAAACAGGTTTGCTCCAGTAAAGATTTTAAATTTTTCTTTGAAAGCGTGAACTGGAAATTTCCCACCTGATCATTTGAATTCGGAAATTCACTGGCAGGCAATGTCGATAACGTAAAACGGCTACGCCCTGCACGCACGGTAATGCGATCTTGCTCTTCTATCACTGAAAGGCTTTGTCCATCCGAAAGTGTTTTACAGATATCCATTAACTTTCGAACCGGGACGGTAATTGCGCCATTTTCAGCCGCAGACTCTTCTAAGCGCCCTTCTGAAACCAATTCTACTTCTTGATCCGTTGCCGTTAAACAAAGTTTTTTTCCGTCTACTTTTATCAATACATTTAATAAAACAGGGCTAGTCTGCGTATGCTTTCGTTCAACAACACCCGCAACAACCCGTAGCGGTTTTAAAAAAGCCTCACGTTGAATAGCAAATCGCATAGAAAAATCCTTTTACGTAGATAGGATCCGAAGAAGATTAGAAAAGTCTTCAGCAATATCCGTACCAGATGCAACCAGTTCTTTAATTAAACGGCAAGCATGTAATACCGTTGTATGATCCCGGCCACCAAAGGCATCCCCAATTTCTGGAAGACTATGATTGGTAAGCTCTTTACATAATGCCATCGCCACCTGTCTCGGTCGCGCCACCGATCGGGTTCGCCTTTTAGAAAGCAATTCCGATACTTTCAACTTGTAGTATTCAGCAACAGTTTTAATAATATTATCGATAGATACCAGTTTTTCCTGTAAGGCCAACAGATCTTTTAAAGCTTCTTGAACAAATTCTAGCGTAATCGGACTACCCGTAAAATGTGAATTGGCAATCACACGCTTTAATGCGCCCTCTAATTCGCGCACGTTCGCACGAATTCGTTTTGCAATAAAGAAAGCCACTTCGGGTTGCAAGTTAATATTAGATTGCTCTGCTTTATTCATTAAAATAGCAACGCGTGTTTCTAATTCTGGCGGCTGCACTGCAACCGTTAAGCCCGCACCAAATCGTGATTTTAAACGCTCTTCTATTCCGCTCAATTCTTTAGGATAACGATCAGAGGTTAAAATAATCTGTTGCTGCCCTTCTAATAATGCATTAAATGTATGAAAAAATTCCTCTTGAGAGCGCTCTTTTCCAGAAAAAAATTGAATATCATCAATCAACAACGCATCAACCGATCGATATCGCCGTTTAAATTCATTAATCGCATTGGCTTGCAATGCCCTGACCATATCGGCCACGAAACGCTCGGAATGAAGATAAAGAACTTTAACATGGCGTTTTTTATTGTTATTGAGAATATAATTACCGACGGCATGCATTAAGTGGGTTTTCCCTAAACCGACGCCACCATATAAAAACAAAGGGTTATACGCTGCACCTGGATTCTCCGCAACTTGCCTTGCTGCCGCCCGCGCTAGTTGGTTGGACTTTCCTTCCACAAAACTATCAAAAGTAAAATTTGGATTTAAATTACTTTGATGTTGCGAAAAGGCTTCCTCGGCTTCTTTATCTTCTGCAGATAAAATTTGCCCCTTTGCCTCCATTGCATTTTCACGTGTACTGCTTTGGATAATCGGTTGGCGTTTCGCCCCAACCACTAAAGACACCTGAGTCAATCGCCCGTTGTTTAAATTCGATAACACGGATTCGATGGTGGGTAAATAGTCACGGTTAACGCTATCTAAGACATATTGGTTAGGCGCAAACAATATCACCCCTACTTCAGTTTCCTCGACCTGAAGTGGGCTTATCCACTGACTAAATTGTTGTTGCGGGATCTCTTCCCGCAAACGTTGTAAGCATTGCTGCCATAGAGAAAGCTCCACAGGCTGCCCCTTATTCGTTAATACAAAATAAATAATAATTTAAAACCTTTGGACCCCCAGTCTATACGGGTCTCTATGGCAGATCCAGCCCTTCCAAAATTGGTAAGTCTTCTAATAAAAATCTATCCCTATCCCCTGATGGCTGTGGGTATCCTGTCAGTAATAGCTTATAAGCGTTGTGCATAACACTTATGATTTTGCCTTTCTACCCGGTTTCTATTTTATCCACAATCTGCCCCTATGGGTGCTTGCAAGTTATCCTCAAGATAAAAACCTGGTAATCAATTGATAATAAATAAGTTTTTTGGGTTTTCCACAGAGATCTTCCCCTTAATTATAATAATAATCCTATATAGATCTAACCTTAATTTTTATAATAAGAGTTTACAGCCAAAAGGAAACTTATAAAACCAACTTGATTTTTAGACGGGTGGGGATAAGATAGGAACAAGGGGGAGAAAACTTGTGGAAAACATCGAACCGATCACAAGCGCCCTATACAGGCCCAAAATATGCCCAGCTTATAGGCCAGCTATCGGCAGCTTACCCTCAGGATTTAAGTTATCGTAACCTGTTGATATTACATTGTTTAAGCAGGTTATCCCCTGCAAAGGTATGCCTTAATTATCATTATCAAAGTTATATTTAAACAATACTTAAATATAATAAGTCTCCCCCCATTCGCGCCATTTGACAGGAAGAGCAACATCAGATAAAGTTTCGGGTCTTAACCTATATTTACAGAGATTTTGAGGGCCTAATGAAAAGAACATATCAACCAAGCAAGCTTTGCCGTAAACGCAAACATGGTTTTTTGGTCCGTAGCCGAACAAAAGGTGGACGTCTTGTGTTAAAAAATCGGCGTAGTAAGGGCCGTAAAAAACTGGCCGCGTAAGGTTGATCACGCAAAACCTTAGGTTTTCTAACGCAAATAGGCTACAAACCCCGGCAGATTTCCAGGCTGTTTTTAGCCAACCCATACGGTCTAGATCAACGTATTTTACAATTTTAGCTCGCCCTACAGGGGGCGTGGCTGCACGGTTAGGCGTGATAGTGGCTAAAAGAATTATACGTCGGGCGGTTCGTCGCAATAAAATTCGTCGATTAATCCGAGAAAGCTTCAGGCTAAATCAAACCATCATGGTCGGCCTGGATGTAGTTGTATTGGTGCGATGCGTAATTCCTAAGCTACCCAACCAGGTTTTTTGTGATTGTTTAAAACATCAATGGGACGAATTAATTGCCGAGTGGCAAAAGGGGTTATAGGACTTTTACGGATTTATCAATATTGCTTTAGTCTACTATTGGGAAACCGTTGTCGCTTTTACCCCAGCTGCTCAGAATATACAGTACTCGCTATCAAACGGTTTGGTATTGGAAAGGGTGCCATTTTATCCATTCGAAGATTAAGTAAATGCCATCCGTGGCATACAGGCGGGATCGATGAGGTCCCGACGCATAAGGAGCAACTGTGAGAACACAAAATATTCGTTTTTTTCTGTTTGCAATATTAGTTATGCTGGGCATGTTGTTATATAACGCATGGGAACAAGACAAACATACACAAACATTAGCCAGCGTTAAAACCACGGCTGAGCGTCCTTCCCATTCTGCTTTGGATAAAGATATTCCTATCGTTCAAGGTGAAGAGAGCGCCTCTGTCGAAACGCTCGCGGCAAGTCCAGCAGATCGCCTGATCGCCATTAAAACTGATGTGTTTAATTTAAAAGTAGACACACAGGGCGGTGATATTGTCCAATTGATACTACCTCAATATGCAGAAAATCATGAAACCTTTGGGCAAGGATACGTGTTGTTTGATCAGTCTGCAAAACGGTATTACTTTGCACAGTCTGGCCTGACAGGTGAACAGGGGCCAGATAGAAGAGGCGTTGGAAGAGCAAAATTTGAAACGGGCCAAAAAACGTATCAGCTTGAAAATAACCAAGATTCGTTAATGGTTGATCTTAAAACCCATACTCAAGAGGGTGTGGAAGTTATCAAGCGCTTTGCTTTTCAGCGTGGCTCCTATGTAATTGATGTGCAATATTTGATCCATAACAAAGGAAAAGCGGATTATAAGGGCAGTTTCTATGCACGCTTAAAGCGCAAGCCAGCACCCGAATCGGGTAGCAGATTTTTGGGGGTACAAACATTTACCGGGGCTGCTATTCATACGGACGAAACACCCTATAAAAAGCTCAATTTTAAAGATCTTAAAAACAAACCGGTGGAACAATCGGTGCAGGGTGGTTTTGCCGCACTCGTTGAACACTATTTTGTCAGCGCTTGGGTGCCACCTACGGATATTACCAGCACTTATCAGGCCAATCAGCTTGCCGACAATATCTATAGTGTTGGGTTGGTAGAACCCTTGATAACCGTTTTACCCGGAGAACAAAAAACGATTAAAACACAATTATATGCCGGTCCGGAAATTACAGATACATTGGAACAATTAGCGCCAGGGCTAGAATTGGCGGCAGATTATGGAATACTTTGGCCAATATGCCAACCGATCTTTTGGTTATTAAAGAAAGCTTATCACTTAACGTCTAATTGGGGTGTGGCGATTATTTTGACTACGGTCATGATTAAATTGTTATTTTATAAGTTATCCGCCAGTAGTTACCGCTCGATGGGCAATATGCGAAAACTTCAGCCCCGTCTGGAAGCACTCAAACAAAAACATGGCGAAGATAAACAAAAATTTAGCCAAGCGATGATGGAACTTTATAAAAAAGAAAAAATTAATCCTTTGGGCGGTTGTTTGCCGGTTGTCATTCAGATCCCGGTCTTTATTGCTTTGTACTATGTCGTTTTGGGCAGTGTAGAATTAAGAGAGGCGCCTTTTATATTCTGGATAACCGATCTCTCTGCCAAAGATCCTTTTTATGTGCTCCCCATTTTAATGGGGGCAAGTATGTTAATTCAGCAAAAATTAAATCCTGCTCCACCTGATCCAATGCAGGCGAAGGTGATGATGTTAATGCCGGTTGTCTTTACCGTACTGTTTTTAAACTTCCCGTCTGGCCTGGTGCTATATTGGTTTGTGAACAATATGTTATCGATAGCGCAACAATGGTTTATTTCCAGAAAGATCGAAGCGTTGCCGAATCATTATGGTGCAAAGTGAAATTGATACCATTGTTGCTGAAACTACCCCGCGAGGCCGCGGCGGGGTAGGCGTTGTACGTATATCAGGCCCTAAAACCTGCGACATCGCAAAACAAATTTTAAAAAAAATTCCTCCCGCTAGACAAGGTCAATACCTTTCTTTTTTAGATAATCAGGGCAATTGCATAGATGAGGGTATAGCCTTACTGTTTAAAGCACCTCATTCTTTTACGGGGGAAGATGTTTTAGAACTGCAAGGCCATGGAAGTCCGATTATCATGGACTGTTTAGTCAAAACAGCGGTGGCGGCGGGCGCACGTCTTGCTATGCCTGGAGAATTCTCTTTACGGGCATTCTTAAATAATAAGCTCGATTTATTACAAGCGGAAGCCATTTCGGATTTGATTAACGCGAATTCCTTACAAGCTGCACGGGGCGCGCTCCGATCTCTTCAAGGTGTCTTTTCAGAAATGGTGAATACCCTTGTTGCCGATTTAATTAATCTTCGCATGTATGTTGAGGCAACCATTGATTTTCCGGAAGAAGAAATAGATTTTCTGAGTGATGGAAAAATAGAAAAAAAACTGAATACAATCCTGGATACCGTAAAACAAATACGGGTACGCGCAGAGCAGGGTGCATTAATGTCTAGTGGTATAAACGTAGCCATTATTGGGCGGCCCAATGCAGGAAAATCCAGCCTTTTAAATGCGCTTTCTGGCTATGATCGCGCAATTGTCACGGATATCCCTGGCACCACCCGAGACGTATTACGCGAATCGATTGTTATGGATGGACTGTTAGTCCAGTTAGTCGATACCGCTGGTTTACGGATGGATGCAGATATTGTTGAAAAAGAAGGGATCCAAAGAGCACTGAAAGAGATTGGGATCGCTGATCACATCATTTTGGTGGTGGATGGAACTAAAACCTCTGAAACCCATCCGGATAAATTGTTTCCAGAGTGGATAGAAAGTTTCCCGGCTGGGATCGGAATTACCGTTTTATATAATAAAATTGATAAGCTGAATATTTCAGCCAATAGACAAGAGCAGCCTGGATATACGGTTTTGTCTGTTTCTATTAAAACTGGCGAAGGATTGGATGCGCTTAAAGCGCATCTAAAAAAAGCAGTAGGATTTTCAAGTGAAGAGGGAGAAATTGTTGCCCGGCGCAGGCATTTAGAGGCATTAAAAATCGCCGAGCATCACTTGTTGCAAGGACATCAGCAGTTAGTTGAATTTAAGGCAGGAGAGCTGCTGGCAGAAGAGCTCAGGCAAGCACAATTAGCACTAGATCAAATTACCGGAAAATTTACGACGGATGATTTGCTGGGTAAAATATTTTCTGAATTTTGTATTGGAAAGTGATTATGAATTATGAAAAAAAATTTGATGTCATTGTAATTGGAGGCGGGCACGCCGGGACAGAGGCGGCATTGGCCGCGGCCAGAATGGGGGCAAATACTTTATTGCTTACCCATAATATTGGAACGGTGGGTGAAATGTCTTGTAATCCTGCCATTGGGGGGATAGGCAAAGGGCATTTGGTAAAAGAAATTGATGCAATGGGCGGCGCGATGGGAAGGGCTGCCGATCAAGGCGGTATTCAATTTAAAATTTTAAATCGCAGTAAAGGTCCTGCAGTAAGAGCAACGCGCGCCCAAGCCGATCGCGTTTTATACAAACAAGCGATTCGGAATGTGGTTGAGAATCAGCCAAATTTAAGTTTCTTTCAACAAGCTGTCGATGATCTTATTGTGGAAAATGCGTGTGTTCAAGGGGTGGTTACACAAGGTGGGATACGTTTTTATGCAAAAGCGGTGGTGTTAACGACCGGTACTTTTCTGGGGGGTAAAATCCATTTAGGCGATCGCAATTACGCAGGGGGGCGCGCGGGAGATCCTCCGTCTATCGCATTGGCCAATCGATTACGTGAATTACCTTTTAGAGTGGGAAGGCTAAAAACAGGAACGCCGCCCAGAATTGATGGCAGAACCATTGATTTTTCTATTTTAGAGCCTCAAAGAGGGGATGAGCCGGCCCCATACTTTTCTTTTTCTAGACAAACGCGCTTTCATCCGCAGCAAGTTGCGTGCCATATTACGCATACCAATAAAAAAACCCATGAAATTATTGCGAATAATTTGAATCGTTCGCCTTTATTTAGCGGAGCGATTGAAGGAATTGGTCCGCGCTATTGTCCTTCTATCGAAGACAAAATCACCCGTTTTGCGGAACGGGATGCGCATCAAATATTTATTGAACCAGAAGGATTAGAAACGCATGAGGTTTATCCGAATGGGATTTCGACAAGCTTGCCATTTGATGTTCAATTTGCGCTGGTGCGTTCTATTCGAGGTTTAGAGAATGCGCATATTACCCGTGCCGGCTATGCAATAGAATATGATTATTTTGATCCGCGAGACTTAAAGCCCACGTTAGAAACGCGTGCATTGAGTGCCTTATTTTTTGCAGGACAAATTAATGGGACGACGGGTTACGAAGAGGCCGCTGCACAGGGCTTATTGGCAGGTATGAATGCTGCTTGTCTATCGCTTGAAAAAGCGCCCTGGGTTCCTAAACGGTCTGAATCTTATCTGGGTGTGTTGGTAGATGATCTCATTACCTTGGGGACTAAAGAGCCGTATAGAATGTTTACTAGCCGTGCAGAATACCGTTTAATTTTAAGAGAGGACAATGCCGACTACCGATTAACGCCTATAGCCAGACAATATGGGCTAGTTTCAGATAGCGAATGGCAGGCCTTTGAAGAAAAAATGGAAGCCATAGAGCAAGAAAGCCAACGGTTGCATAATCTTTGGGTGCGCCCCAATACCTCGGTTGCTACGCATTTAGAAACCGTGTTAGATAAACCTTTAGAACGCGAAACGCGTGCACTCGATTTATTAAAGCGCCCAGAGCTTCATTACGCGGATTTGGTTTTGGCAGAAGGTAAATCTTTAGGAGTTTCAGATCCCTTGGTTGCTGAGCAAATTGAAGTAAGGGTTAAATACGCGGGTTATATTGATGCGCAAGGAAAAGAAGTGGCGCGAAATGAACGACATGAGTCTTTGCGCCTACCCCAGGGGATTAATTATGCAAACGTGTCTGGGTTATCCAATGAAATTTTAGAGAAGTTAACCTGTGTTCAGCCGGAAACACTCGGCCAAGCAGCACGGATCCCCGGTGTTACACCGGCTGCCATTTCATTACTTCTGGTGTATTTAAAAAAACGGGGACATTTGCGTGATGCAGAAAGAAATCTTGCTTGAAGTACTACAGGCTGGTATACAAGAGGCAAATCTCCCAATCTCAAACGTCATTGCGCAACAACTGATCCAATATATTGAATTATTGGTTAAGTGGAATAGCGTTCATAATCTAACCGCCGTTCGAGATCCCGTCGAGATGATTAGGTTGCATGTGTTAGATAGCTTGGTTGTTCTGCCGCATTTGCCACTGGGTAACGTGCTCGATGTTGGAACCGGCGCAGGGCTGCCTGGGATCCCGCTTGCCCTTGCTCGCCCTCAACAAACCTTTGTTTTAATTGATGCAAATCATAAGAAAATCACCTTTGTGCAACATGTGATATTATCGTTAAAATTGACCAATGTGAGCGCTGTTTGTGTGCGTGTAGAGTCTTATTCACCGCCTAAATTGTTTCCGGTGGTCATATCGCGGGCATTTGCGTCCTTATCCGATTTTGTTCACTTATGTGGCCATTTGTGCCCTAAAGAGGGCCGCCTGCTGGCAATGAAAGGGGTTATCGATCCGGCAGAGATCGCAGCGCTTTCAGCGGACTATACCATTGAAAAAATTGAGTCTATGACAGTTCCAGGGCCAAATGTTTCTCGCTCTTTGGTTTTTATTGCACCTAAAATGGAGGCATAAATGATAAATAAGATAATTGCCTTTGCAAACCAAAAAGGGGGAGTGGGTAAAACCACAAGTTGTGTAAACCTTGCCGCGGCTTTGGCTGCTCATCAGCAAAAAGTATTATTGGTTGATTTAGATCCACAAGGCAACGCAACGATGGGGAGTGGCGTCGATAAACATCGGATCCTAGCCACGGTGAATGAAGTGCTGCAAGAAGAAGTGGATATTCAAGAAGCCATTGTGAGCAAAACACCGGGTGGATATGCATTGCTGGCAGCCAATGCCGATCTCACGGCAGCAGAAGTTGCTCTGTTGCGAAAATCTCATCAAGAGGAAAATCTTAAAAAAGCGTTAAACACGGTTCGAGCCGCTTACAATTTTATTGTGATTGACTGCCCGCCTTCTTTAAATATGCTTACTTTAAATGCATTGGTGGCTGCCGATTCTATTATTATACCTATGCAATGCGAATATTACGCACTGGAAGGTCTTAGTGCGCTTATGGAGACAGTTCGGCAAATTCAAACCAGTTTAAATCCGCCATTAGAAATCGAGGGAATTGTGCGAACCATGTATGATCCTAGAAATCGGCTATCCACAGAGATATCCGCACAATTGATTACACACTTTCATGATAAGGTGTATCAAACGGTCATCCCAAGAAATATTCGTTTGGCAGAAGCGCCCAGTCATGGTATGTCAATATTACTATATGATAAAGGCTCTAAAGGGGCTGAAGCCTATATGGCATTGTCTAGAGAAATTTTAAAACAGTATGCTAAAAGCCCCCTCTCATCAGAGGTTATCGGTTAAGACAGGAGAATGAAGGTGGTTACTAAAAAACACACACCCTTAGGAAAAGGCTTAGGCGCATTGTTGGGTGCGGGCAGCATGGCTCAAACGCTTGAAAAAAACGTTAATAATGATGGTCTGGAAATCGATATTAACCTATTAATGCCAGGTGAATATCAGCCAAGAGGAAAAATTCATGAGGCGGATCTGTTGGAGCTAGCAGATTCTATCCGGGCGCAAGGGATCCTCCAGCCTGTACTGGCGAGGAAAAAAGGCCACAATCGTTATGAAATTATTGCAGGCGAACGTCGCTGGCGCGCTGCAAAGCTTGCGGGTCTAACTATGATTCCGGTCATGGTTAAAGAAGTGCCCGATGAAAATGCCATGGCGATGGGGCTGATTGAAAATATTCAACGTGAAGATTTAAATGCGTTGGAAGAAGCCTATGCCTTAGAACGACTTTCAAAAGAATTTAATTTGACCCATCATCAAGTTGCAGAAGCGGTTGGAAAATCTAGAACAACGGTGACGAATCTTTTACGGTTATTAACGTTAACAGAGGAAGTCAAAGATCTGCTGTTACAAAAAAGCCTAGAGGTTGGGCATGCAAAGGTACTATTAAGTTTAAAAGGTAAAGAGCAAAGCAAAGCTGCGGCACTGATTGTGGCAAAGGGGTTATCAGTACGAGAGAGCGAGCGTTTAATTGCTAAGCGAGCCGATCCCCTTTCGGCGTCGGGTAAGGCTTCTGCCAAAAGTGTGGATCCCGATGTTAAAAGATTAGAAAAAACATTATCTGAAAAATTGGGCGCCTGGGTAGAAATTCAGCAAGGTTCGCAGGGTAAAGGCAAAATCCAAATTCGATATAATAGTCTAGATGAGTTGGACGGAATATTGGCCCATATTCAATAATGAGTAGCAATAGAAATAAATTTATTGGTCTATAATAGGCTGGTTAGGATAGTGCAATGCGCCTAAGGTTATTGTTTAGATTAAACTTTATTTTAATTTTAGGTTGGGCATACGGCGTTCAGGCAATCCTCTCCTTTATAGTTGGAAATGCAATTGGCGTCTTGCCCGGCTTATTGTTTGGTTGGCTCTTTTTAAAAAAAACACGCCCCTTGGTTGCGAAGCAAGTGGTGAAAGTCTTTTACTATGGAGAAGCCCTAAAATGGATCATCACTGGCGTATTATTAGCTTTGGCTTTTAGCTGGCAAGCAATGGATGCCTGCTTTTTACTCTTTGGATTTATCTCTAGCCAAACTCAATGGTTTACGAATGAACTAATTTAAATTATACTAATAACTAAATAACTAAATAACTAAATAACTATCAATTACCTACGAAGCTTAAGGGATTCTTAAGAATGAGCGAAAATATGGGGGGCGCTATCGATCCTTCTAGCTATATTCAACACCACTTACAACATTGGGAATGGAACACCCGTGTGGGAACCTTCAATGTAGACACATTATTGATATCGTGGTTATTGGGCGTTTCGTTTCTTTTATTATTTCGCTATGTGGCCAAGCGCGCCACGATGAATACCCCCAGTGGTCTGCAAAATTTCGTTGAAATGATTTATGAATTTGTTCAAACCCAAGTTAAGGAAAGTTTTCATGGCAGAAATGCTTTAATAGCCCCTTTGTCCTTAACCATTTTCGTGTGGATTTTTTTAATGAATTGCATGGATCTGATCCCGGTCGATGTTATCCCTATGCTGGGGCAATATTTAGGGGCTTCTCATATGAAGGCAGTACCGACAACGGATCCCAATTTAACCTTAGGTATGTCAATTTCTGTGTTTTTTCTGATACAGTTTTATAGCCTAAAAATAAAAGGGATAAAAGGATTTTTAAAAGAAGTGACCTGTAAACCTTTTGGTCCGTTATTCTTTCCTGCCAATATTGCTTTGAAAATAGTGGAAGAATTGGCAAGGCCTGTCTCATTGGGGTTGCGGTTATTTGGCAACCTATATGCGGGAGAATTAATTTTTATTTTAATTGCCATGTGTGGTTATGGTCAGTTTGTGTTAGGCCTGCCATGGGCAATTTTTCATATTTTGGTGATAGGGATCCAGTCATTTATTTTTATGATGTTAACCATTGTATATTTAAGTTTGGCACACGAAGATCATTAAATACGTTTTTAATTTAATCAGATAGGAGATAAATATGGCGGCAGGAACACTGTTACGAGGGTTAGAGGCAACCACCATACAAGGGGCAGCCTTGGTTGCAGATTTGAATATCGTAACGATTATTTGTGTGGTGACGTTAATTGGAATAGGTGCCATTGCGACTGCCATCGGTTTTGCATCATTGGGGGGAAAGTTTTTGGAAAGTGCAGCCAGGCAGCCTGAAATAATGCCTCAATTACAAGTAAAAATGTTTATTATCGCAGGGCTTTTGGATGCGGTGACGATGATTGGGGTAGGGGTTGCTTTGTTTTTTACCTTTGCAAACCCTTTTATGGCCCAACTGTTAGAAGTCCTTAAAGTCGTTAAATAAGGGGCAAACTTAAGTGGATATCAATGCAACACTCATAGGGCAAATGATTACTTTTGCTTTGTTTGTTTGGTTCACCATGAAATTTGTATGGCCGCCATTGGAAAAAGCATTGGTGGCTCGGCAACAAAAAATTGCTGAAGGGCTTGCCGCTGCAGAAAGGGGGCAAAAAGAACTGGAGGTTTCTCAGAAATACGCCATACAGCATATTCATGAGGCTAGAGCCAAAGCTAAAGAAACCCTCGAGCATGCCCAAAAACAAGCAGCGGCCATTATTGATCAAGCCAAAGCAGAGGCTCAGCAAGAGCGATTACAAATTGTGTCTTTAGCCCATGCGGAAATCGAACAAGAACGCCTGATGGTTAAAGCACAATTACAACAGGAAGTGGTGGGGCTTGCTATCAAAAGCACAGAAAAATTACTCAATCGTGTTATGACTGCTGCCGATCACAATACTTTGTTAAATCTCGACACACATTTTAGCGCGTCTACAGAGTCGTAGGGGAAAATATGATTGAAAAAGCAACCCTCGCTCGACCCTATGCTAAGGCAGTCTTTGAAATAGCGGCTGGTGAAAAAGCGTATAAAAAATGGTCATTAGCCCTTCAAGCCTTAGAGATGGTTGCCAAAAATAAGCAAGTTCTGTTAATGGTTCGAAATAAAACGGTTCCCGTACAAGCGATAGCGGCGTTTTTTCTGGAAGTTTGTCATCCTTATGTCGATCGAACAATCCATCATTTTGTTCGAGTATTGGCAAATGCCAGGCGTTTAGAGGTGTTGCCTGAAATTAGAGGGCTTTACGAAACCATGAGGCAAGCGGCTGAACAGAGAGTCGAGGTTGAAATAAGTACGCCCATTATTTTGGATGATCGACAAAAAATAGAATTTACCAAAATGTTGGAAAAACATTTTGATAAAACGGTTAGCGTACGTTACTCACTGGATGAAAATTTGTTGGGTGGGTTTCGGGCAGTGGCGGGTAATTACGTCATCGATGGTTCCCTTCGCGGGCACTTAAATAAACTTAAAAAAGCAATGGGTGATTAATTATGGTGTTAAATACTTCTGAAATTAGTGAATTAATCAAAGAAAAAATAGAAAAATTTGCCATAACGGCCACCCTTAAAAATGAAGGTACAATTGTCAGCCTTTCAGATGGAATTGTACAAATTCACGGCCTTGAAATAGTACAGTATGGTGAGCGCTTAGAATTTGAGGGGGGAAAATTTGGCATCGCTTTAAATTTAGAGCGAGACTCGGTGGGCGGTGTCGTGCTGGGCTCTATGGAAAATTTGGCAGAAGGACAGAAGGTTTGGTGTACGGGTGAAATTTTAAAAGTGCCAGTCGGCGAGGCGCTGCTGGGCAGGGTGGTGGATGCGTTAGGCAGGCCAATTGATGATCGTGGAACAATTGAAACACCGTATGCGGAGCCGGTGGAAAAGGTAGCGCCAGGGGTGATTTGGCGTCAATCCGTAAATCAGCCATTACAGACGGGTCTTAAATCGATTGATGCTATGGTTCCCATTGGTCGGGGTCAGCGAGAACTTATCATTGGCGATAGACAAACCGGAAAGACGGCGATTGCCATCGATACGATTATTAATCAAAAAGATACGGGCGTTATTTGCATTTATGTGGCCATTGGCCAAAAAGCTTCTTCCGTGGCCGCGGTGGTGCGAAGATTAGAAGAACATAATGCAATGAAACATACGATTATTGTGGCAGCAACGGCTGCTGAGTCGGCAGCGCTTCAATATTTGGCGCCTTATTCAGGCTGCACGATGGGTGAATATTTTCGAGATAGAGGCGAAGATGCATTAATTATTTATGACGATTTAACGAAACAAGCATGGGCCTATAGACAAATCTCATTGTTATTAAAAAGGCCGCCCGGCAGAGAAGCTTACCCCGGCGATGTATTTTATTTACACGCACGTTTATTAGAGCGTGCAGCGCGTGTGAATGCAGCGTATGTGGAGAATGCCACCCAAGGGCGAGTGAAAGGGCGGACGGGATCGCTAACAGCATTGCCTATTATTGAGACCCAAGCAGGGGATGTATCTGCCTTTGTTCCCACCAATGTGATTTCAATTACGGATGGACAAATTTATTTAGAAACCGATCTCTTTAATGCCGGGGTGCGTCCTGCCATTAATGCGGGCCTTTCGGTTTCAAGAGTGGGTGGCGCTGCCCAGACGTCGATTATTAAGAAATTAGGCAGTGGGGTACGTTTAGCTTTAGCCCAATATCGGGAATTGGCCGCATTTGCCCAATTTGCCTCTGATCTCGATGAGGCAACTCGCAAGCAGTTAGAGCGAGGTCAGCAAGTGGTAGAGTTATTAAAACAGAAGCAATTTATGCCGTTAACGGTTGCAGAAACGGCCCTGTCGCTATTTGCTGCCGATAAAGGATATTTAGACGACATTGAATTGACGAAAATAGTGGCTTTTGAAGAAGCCTTACGTATTCACGTGCGCACCCATCATACGGCTTTGTTGCAATGGATCAATCAAGAACATGCATTAAATTCCGATATTGAATTGGCATTAAAGAGTGCCATCGAGGAATTTAAAATGAGTTGGGCGATATAATGTCTCATACGCAAGAGATCCACTCTAAAATTAAAAGCATTAAGAGTACCCAAAAAATTACAAAAGCCATGCAAATGGTTGCGGCCAGCAAAATGCGTAAAGCCCAAGATCGTATGCAAGCCTCTCGTCCTTATGCTAAAAAAGTGCGAGCGGTCATTGGTAATCTTGCAGAAGGACGTCGAGAGTATGCACATCCTTATTTAATCGAGCGTACAGCAAAGCGGGTCGGGTTTATCGTGATTTCTACCGATAGAGGCCTTTGTGGTGGACTAAATGCTAATTTATTGAAGACAACCGTACATGGCATGAAAGATTGGCATGATAAAAAAATTGAAATTGATATTTGCAGTATTGGCAAAAAGGCGGAGATTTTTTTTAAACGCATGGGAGGTAATATTATTTCTTCTATCTCGAATTTAGGAAATAAGCCCAGCATTATGGATGTCATTGGTACAGTGAAAGTCATGTTGGATAAATATACGGAAGGTGAACTGGATCGTGTTTATGTGATATACAACGAATTTATCAATACAATGACTCAAAAGGCAAAGATTGAACTCGTTTTGCCGGTTGTTGAGTCCGCTCAGTCAAAAAATAGTCAATATACGCGGGATTATTTATATGAGCCCGATGCTAAAGTGTTATTGGATGCCTTGTTGGTTCGATACGTGGAATCTTTAGTGTACCAAGGAATTGTGGAAAATATTGCTTGTGAGCAGGCTGCTAGAATGGTGGCTATGAAAAATGCATCCGATAATGCAGGAAATCTCATTGAGGAACTAGAACTCATTTATAACAAGGCAAGGCAATCTGCTATTACTCGAGAACTGTCGGAAATTGTGGCAGGTGCTGCAGCTGTTTAGGGAGCAAAAAGTGGATACTGGAAAAATAGTACAAATAATGGGCGCAGTGGTTGACGTTGAATTTCCACGGGGTGCTACGCCTAAAATTTATGATGCGCTCATGGTTGAAAAGGCTAAGTTAACGTTAGAAGTTCAACAACAAATTGGGGATGGCATTGTACGCACCATTGCGATGGGTGCTTCTGAAGGGTTACAGCGCGGTTTAGACGTTATGAATACGGGGGCGCCTATTATGGTACCCGTCGGTAAAAAAACCTTAGGCCGTATTATGGATGTCTTAGGGCGTCCTATTGATGAACAAGGCGAAATTGGGTCCAATATGCATTTACCTATCCATCGAGCAGCGCCTTCTTATAGCGAACAAGCCGCCAATGAGGAATTGTTAGAAACCGGTATTAAGGTTATTGATTTAATTTGTCCTTTTGCCAAAGGCGGTAAAGTTGGACTCTTTGGTGGGGCCGGTGTCGGAAAAACCGTTAATATGATGGAGTTGATCCGTAATATTGCCATTGAGCACAGTGGCTTTTCCGTATTTGCAGGGGTGGGTGAGCGTACTCGAGAAGGCAATGATTTTTATCACGAAATGAAAGAATCCAATGTTTTAGATAAAGTTGCATTGGTGTATGGGCAAATGAATGAACCCCCCGGCAATCGCTTAAGAGTGGCTTTAACGGGCTTAACCATTGCCGAGCAATTTAGAGATGAAGGCCGAGATGTTTTATTATTTATCGATAACATCTATCGCTATACATTAGCGGGCACAGAGGTGTCCGCTCTGTTAGGCCGTATGCCATCTGCAGTTGGCTATCAGCCGACATTAGCAGAGGAAATGGGCGTGCTGCAAGAAAGAATTACCTCTACTAAGACAGGATCGATTACCTCGATCCAAGCCGTTTATGTTCCAGCAGACGATCTCACCGATCCCTCGCCGGCAACTACCTTTGCCCATTTAGATGCGACGGTCGTATTGTCTCGCCAAATAGCCGAACTTGGCATATATCCCTCGATTGATCCGCTCGATTCTACAAGTCGCCAACTCGATCCCAATATTATTGGGCAAGAGCACTATGACGTGGCACGCGCCGTTCAAGGGATCTTGCAACGCTATAAAGAATTAAAAGATATTATTGCAATTTTAGGCATGGATGAACTGTCGGATGAAGATAAACGCAGCGTATCGCGTGCGCGAAAAATCCAACGCTTTTTGTCTCAGCCATTCTTTGTTGCGGAAGTGTTTACAGGTTCACCGGGTAAGTATGTGCCGCTAAAGGAAACAATTCGAGGATTTGCAGGCATTGTTGCTGGCGAATACGATAATTTTCCAGAACAGGCATTTTACATGGTAGGAACCATTGACGAGGCTTTAGAAAAAGCAAAGACATTATAGAGAAAAAATATGCCAATTAGCTTTCATTTAGAAGTGGTCAGTGCAGAGGCTGAAATATTTTCTGGTTTCGTTCAAAAACTATTTGTCAGTGGGATTATGGGTGATCTGGAAATATTAAAAGGCCATACGCCATTATTAACTTCCTTAAAACCAGGGCCTGTTTGGGTGGTTAAACAAAATGGACAAGAAGAGGTCTTTTATATTTCCGGTGGCATGCTAGAAGTCCAGCCAGACAATACAGCCATATTAGCGGATATGGCGATTCGAGCCAAAGATGTAGATGAAACACAAGCATTAGAAGCCAAGCACCGGGCAGAGCAGATCTTATTAGGCCAAGTGAAAGACTTTGATTATGTGGAAGCGCAAACACAGCTGCTAGAAGCGGTTGCGCAACTCAAAGCTTTAAAAAGGTTTAGAGATAGGGGAAGAGGTTAATTTTTAAATTCTCTTATAAGCAATAAATGCAATCACATAAAAGCCGAAGGGAATATGTTTCATGCGATATTTTATGGCCTACTTCAAGTGTCAAGATTTGGAATAAAAAGGTTTTCCTGTTTGGGGGATATCGTTTGAAATCATCCTTTTTATTACCTGTTTAATAGGTGACAAATTTTCTGGGAGAGGTTCTAATTCCTGAAAGTTTCCCCAATGTGCTTTTACCAATGATGCTACAGATGCCCAATTTTCTTCTATCCTATCGGTTAAGTTACGCATTCTTTGCTGATTTGGAAGAATAGGATTTTGAGTGAACTGCTTTTGAGTATTTAATAGGCAAGTTATGGGGAGTGCAAACTCAGTATAATTACAAACCACAATATTAGATTGTAATTGTCCTTCCACGTAAATAAAATAAGACAATATCCCCAGTTTTTTTAGATCGAGTAAAGTTTTTAGACTGTTCTTATTTCCCATCAAAGATTCATGCGCAAGACTGACAATATCTTCTGTTAAGGAGTGGCAGTATTCAAGAACGTCATTACACGGCGCATTATTTTCATTAACCCTATAAAGATTGGATAATTTTGTAAAAAAATCCTGTGGCTGATGATAAGGGAAAATGTTTAGGTTTATGTCAGATGAGTCATATGCAGAAGTTAACACATAGATTGCAAGCAAACATTCAAAGGAATTAGCATTTTCTAATAATTTTCTTGGCGCATTCTCTTGAATCACACGCTGTAAGTTTAGGTGCATCATGTCATAAGATGTTGGAGATAAATTTGCACCATAATATAGCTCTTCAAAAGGAGATGAATCTTCTATATTTAAAGATTGAAGGTGTGCACTTACATCAATACCCTGTAAGGAATTTATTATGGCGGTTGCTCTATCGGCTATAGCTAAGTTGCTTTTATCATTAGCCAAAATTTCTAACCCTGCTAAAATATCCGTATTATTAACAGCCATTTATAGACCCGCCTTATAGTAAATAGGGCATGCTACTATAAAATTTAGATTCTGACTACAGCGGTGAGTGCTCTCTTTAAAAACTTCAAACTGGGTTAGTGTCAGCAACGATCGTAAATTGATCCACCCCATCGGCTGAAAAATGATTCACCGTTAACGTAAACCGAGTCTTTTAACTTCCTTAAAACTGGGGCCTATCTGGGTGCTTAAACAAAATGGGCAAGAAGAGCTCTGTTATATTTCGGGTGGCACGCTAGAAGTCCAGCCAGATAATACAGCCATATTAGCGGATATGGCCATTCGAGCCAAAGATGTGGATGAAACACAAGCATTAGAAGCGAAACACAGGGCAGAGCAGATCTTATTAGGCCAAGTGAAAGATTTTGATTATGTGGAAGCCCAAACACAGCTTCTAGAAGCGGTTGCGCTACGCAAAGCTTTAAAAAGATTTAGAGATAGGGGTAGAGATTAATTTTTACATTTATTTATATTTAATGTATAAATAACTTATTATCGTTGCTGGGATTAGTAAACATGAGTATAGTATCAACTGAAATTGAAGCTCAAATTGGTTGTGATGCATTAGCAAATGCATCTACTTCTTCTAATCAATCCAACGTCACGCAAAATCCTTCTGTATCTAATATAAGTGTTCCACAAACCGCAGAAAGAATTCTTATGATATACCCAAAGAGCCTTATGGATCAGGTATATAAGTACGCTGAAGAAGCTATTTTAAGAAAGATCGCAATCGGGTCTCGTACTTTTAAAAATTTTGTAACGAACAGAATTAAAGGAAATTTTTCGGAGGGTATTGTTGAAAGAGCGATCGATGACGGAGATTATTCGCAATTGAAAAAGCGTCATATGAAAAATGGTAAAGTTGTTGCTAAAGAGTCACTTAAATACAGCTTAACTCAACATGCTAAAGAAAGAACATCTAAACCTACGTTAGAAAACGTAACCCCTCTTTTTAAAAAATATTTGGGTCAAATAGATAAAGGTGGAATAAAGAGTGACAAAGTGGTTTTAGAATATCTTAAAGATAAAATTCAGCCGAGAGATATTCCGGTGGAAGTGCTTGCAGATATCATTGATACAGGCGTCGAAAAAAAACTACCGGGTCAAAAAGCAGAGTTAAAAAAAGGGAATATGACAGTTATTGTTTCAAAGCGTGATCATTCAATAATAACAGCATATGGGAACTATACGAATACAAGTCGTGGTGCTATTGCAGAGAATAAAAAATTGGCATTAAATGATCTGGGAGTCTGTTCAACAGCTTGTGTCAATAGCCACGGTTGACACTTTCTGGAAAGCATAAAAATCTGTGGGGTCCCTTGCATTCTGCCGGAATGACTAACCGTAAGTGTTCACCCAAAGGCGTCAATTTAACAGAATGAACGGATTGAGTTTTTGAGATTAAATAACACTATGGTTGGTTAGAACGGCTAGCTTATTCTTCTGCATTCCACTTCTCTCCAATAGGTGCAATAAGATCTTTGTTAATGGTAATTGATTTTTTTAAAGTACCAAAAATTTTTTTGGCAGGAACTTCAATTTCCCTGTAGGGAATGATCTTTACAATGGGGACACCTCGTTCGTGTTTTTTCACAATAATCATTTTTCCCATTTTATGTACATCCTCCATAATGCTAAAGCATTTGGATTTAAATTCGCTAGCTGCCACCTGTGGTATTAAAGCGCGAATAAACCCACAGGCTCTTATTTACCATTTTCCACGGAACATTAGGTTCATATTTTTGAAAATTAAATTTAAAAACCAGCCGGATTAGGCGAGCCTTTCGATTCCGAGGTTTTAGTTTTATGTTCTTTAAATTCCTTGCCTGCTACAAGTGCCGAGTAAAGTAAAGGTGGGCTTTGATTACTTTCTAAAAGTTCCTTTTTTTCTTTAATTTCAGTATTTACTTTATTGTACGCCAGCGCGCTAGATAGCGTGCCTAAAGAAACTTTCCCAAAAGCTAATTCAATGCCCTTTTCTGTTATAGCGTTGTCATACAGTTTGATTTCAATAGAGTTTAATCTTTCTAAGTATTTAGGGTCGTCATCGGTTAGCAAGTTTTCTATGGCTTTATCATTAATTTTATTATTGTTTAAAGAAATATGTTTAAGGGAGGGGTGTTCAATGATTATTTTTTTTAGATGTTTTATAGCTGAAGCATCAATACGATTATAATCCAAATCCAAATATGTTAAATTAATATACGGTCCTAAAACTTCTGATAGTTTCTCTAGCTCATATTCTGTTATCCAATTACTTCTGAAATTGATATCATCTACTTTATTAATATCGTCCGCTTGTGAGCACGTACGTAATTCGGTATAAATTTTTTCAAATTGTTCTCTAATTTCCGGATCGTCTGAGTTGGGATCCAGAAGACTGTCAGGATCAACAAAAATAACATTTTTAAAAGAAATCGAGTTCATGTTTTTACTCCTCGTGACTTTAGGTTTACCTGGCGGTTTAAATAAATTTTACTCTTCTTTTCTTAGGTCGGCAAATTGGTGAGTTTTTAAACATTGAAAAACGTAATCAATTCACTGAGGTAAGTCGCAGGTAGGTTCATTATGAACTATAAATTACATATCACAGATAGGGAATGAAAAATGTCCGCCCAGCCGATAGATGAACAATACTTGATATTTAGTGCGGAAATAAACGATGAACTTGATGCTGGAAAGGAAGCATTAAAAAATTATTATCGTAATCACGGAATAAATGCCGAGGTAGTGCGTCCAGCAGACTTAGAAACGACAGTACTTAAAAAAGCTCAAGGAGGTTTAGTGGTTTCTATTATTGGCCACTTTCATGGACAAGCGGACTCTAATGCACAAGCACTATATATTACATCCAAAAAAGCGATTGGCTTTAAAGAATTTGCTGATTTAATTGAGATTAAATGGAAATTGCCAAAAGATAAAATTAAGGAATTGCGGCTGGCCGCGTATTACACCGATCAATTTGCTCAAGACTTGGCTAATGAGCTCGGTCAAAGAGGATACATCAATGTCGATGTAACTGGTTATAGGGGCGAGTTGAATGTTAGCCACGGAGTTAATGGTGGAATGATAGCTGGTTTATCTTTAGATAGGACTATTGATCCCTCTTTATATTGGAATAAATATGATAAAAAACATCCTAACTATAAAGATGGATGGAACATAAATTGGGATAATTTTGACCAGAAGCCAGAATTAAAAGTCAAATATGCAGCTGTAAATTTTGCTTGCACATACAATACGAAGCTAACTTTTCAAGCCACTCATGCACTTGCTGCCGCTTCATCAAGCACTCAACCCGCTTCGGCTGTCTCTCATAGCAGCGCAAGAACAAGCTTACAAGCAAATACCGATATCGAGAAAGCCCTTGGTACCTCTAGTCGCCGAGGAAGCTTTTCTGAGCCCACAAGTTCAGTTCATGAAAGTCTCTCACAAGCTATGATTGATATTAGTAAGGGTTTAAGTGGACTTCAGGTATCCGGGGGTACGCTTCAACCTTCAGGCAACCCGCCTAATCAGGGGGTATCAAGAGCTATTACTCCTTCTTTTGAGCTCCAGCATATAAAAGCTGAACAGAAGCAGAATACAGCTGGACAGCCCAATGAGCCAACATCTGCGTCTAAACAATCTCCTAGAAGTCCAGATGAAAATAGTCCGAAAGGCCCATTCAATCATTAATTTTAGCAATTCTAGACTTCCTTATAAGGTAAAACTTTAAAGCAATGGGTATAGACACATCAATAAGAAAAAACAAATGCAGTTGGTTAGGCCCTCTTTTTAACTTCTGTCGGTTTCTAATGTTCGAAGAAATTTCAATTTTTCTTGAATTTTAATTTCAAGCCCGCGAGACACAGGTTCGTAATAAATCTTTTCCCCCATTTTTTCGGGAAAATAGGTTTGGCCGCTTGCAAAAGCATTGGGTTCATCGTGAGCATAGCGATAGTGTGCGCCATGTCCCATAGAGCGCATAAGGCTGGTGGGCGCATTGCGCAAATGGATGGGTACCGGAAGTGAGCCTTTGTTTTGGGCATCTACTCTAGCGGCTTTAAAGGCGGTATAAACGGCATTACTCTTAGGCGCTACGGCCAGATAAGTAATCGCTTGTGCAATGGCCAGTTCTCCTTCTGGGCTGCCTAAGCGGGTTTGTACATCCCAAGCGTTCAGGGCGATTTGTAAGGCTTTAGGATCGGCATTGCCAATATCTTCGCTGGCCATGCGCACGGTGCGCCTGGCAATATATAAGGGATCACATCCGCCCAATAACATACGCGCGAACCAATACAATGCCGCATCGGGAGACGATCCGCGTACGGCTTTATGTAGGGCAGATATTTGATCAAAGAAGATATCCCCACCTTTATCAAAGCGACTCATCGTACCGGCAATCACTTCTTTTAGCATACTTTCTTCAATGATTAAGTTATTCTCTTGTAAAACGCCATGAGAAAGGCTTAATTCGAGTAAATTTAAAGCTTGGCGTGCATCGCCATCCGAAGCACTAGCGAGTAGCTCACGTAAGGGCTTAGGAAATATAATGGTTTTTTGCAATTCTGTTTCTGAAAAGAATAACGCGCGATCAATGATTTTTAATATATCGCCTTCCTCAAAAGATTTTAAAGCATAAACTCGACAGCGAGATAATAAAGCATTGTTAATTTCAAATGAGGGGTTTTCTGTAGTGGCCCCAATAAAAATGAGGGTGCCATTTTCGACAAAAGGCAGAAAAACATCTTGTTGGCTTTTATTGAAACGGTGAACTTCATCGACAAATAAAATCGTTTTTTGCTGATAATTTTTTTGCAATTCTATGGCTTTGTCTATGGCTACTCGAATATCTCGAATACCCGACATGACGGCAGATAGCGTGATAAATTCTGCACCCGATGCATGGGCAATTAGCTTGGCTAACGTCGTCTTGCCGGTGCCAGGAGGCCCCCACAATATGAGTGAGTGTGGGTTACCGGTTTGTATGGCTTGCCACAGTGGCTTTCCAGGTGCCAATAAGTGTGCTTGCCCGATAAAATCTTGAAGCACATTGGGCCTAAGACGTGCCGCTAAAGGTGCTGATTTATTTTCCATATTATTGATAGTAACTTTAGAATGTAGCCAATTGTTTTAAAGATCTGAATCATCTAAGATCTGTTCATGTTCAAGCCACATTACATTAATAATGCCGCAGGCACAAGCAAATAACACTCCTAATATCCAAGTAAAATACCACATTCTCTCTTCCTTTTTTTAATATTCATCCTGTGTCATGGTGTCGACTTTTCCCCGCATTACCCGGAATACCCAGCTGGTGTAACCAAGAACAATGGGAAGCAAGATCAAAACGGCAATGAACATCCATAGTAAAGTTAAATGAGTTGAGCAGGCATCCCAGATGGTTAAACTATGATTCGGGGAATGGGTAGAAGGTAGAATAAAAGGGAAAAGGGTAAAGCCTGCGGTTATCAGCGTACCGGCAATGGCAATACTGTTGGAAAGTAATGCTAATCCTGATTTTTTGTTGGCCGAAAAAATCAAAGCCATGATAACGCAGATAATACTGACTAAGGGTGCAAAATAGCCTACAGGAAATTTATGATAGTTTGTTAACCAGAGCCCAACCCCTTTTTGGATAATTTTTGAGGTGGGAACAATGCTTTGATTCAGATTGGGCATATGGAGAATAGAAAAACCTTCTATTTTAAATACAGTCCAACTCCAGGCTACGGTAAAACTGAATATAAAGACTATGCCCAATAGTCTAGCCATTTTAATCGCTCGGCTTTCGAGTGGTTCAGGCGTTTTATGTTGGATAAAAAAGGCGCCTTGCAAAGAGATTAGGCTAAGGCTTACCAGACCAAAGCCGAGGTTAAGCATCGTCATTGATGAGAAAAATGTTCCCTCTAAAACAGGGCGTAAAATATCATCATAATGAAAAGAAAAACCGGAAAATAAATTGCCAAAGGTAACGCCAAACAGAAAAGCTGGGATAAGACCACTCAATACTAAGGCTGAATCCCAGAGCGAGCGCCATCGGGGAGAGGGAAGTTTATTGCGGTAATCTAGACCGGGTGGGCGTAAAATAAGGGATAGCAGTACCAGTAAAAAAAGTCCATACAGGCTGGAAAAGGCCGCGGCATACATAAGGGGCCAAGCGGCAAAAAGTGCGGCTGCTGCGGTAACCAGCCAAACTTGATTGCCTTCCCACGTAGGACCAATGCTGGCTAAAATGATACGGCGCTCTTTGTCCGTTGTGCCTAAGCGTGTAAAAAGTGCTGCAACGCCTAAATCCATGCCACCCGTAACCGCAAAACCATAAAATAACGCCCCGATTAAGAGTAGCCAGATAAGCTTTAGGGTTTCGTATTCTATTATCATCTACTCACTGCCTGTTCTAAATCATAACGGCCAGTTTTTAAAGTGCTGGGTCCTAAACGGGCATATTTAAACATTAAATATAGCTCAACAACCAACAGACCGGTATAAAGCGCAATCAAACTAATTAGGCTGAATAAAACTTGCGTGGAAGAAACACTAGAAACGCCCAAAAAAGTTGGCAAAATCTCGCCGATTGCCCAGGGTTGACGGCCATATTCGGCAACAATCCAACCACATTCAGAAGCAAGCCAGGGAAGCGGAATAGAATATAGCGCCAATTTTAATAACCACTTTTTGCTTTCTATATTCCTTTTAGCGTTGAAATAAAAAGCGGCGATAAACAGAAAAAGCATAATAAGACTTGCGCCTACCATAATACGAAAGCTCCAAAATATTGGCCAGCTTTTGGGCACGCTGGTAAGCGCCGCTTGATGAATTTCTTCAGATGTTGCGTCAACGACATTTGGTTTATAGCGTTTTAGCAAAAGCCCATAGCCTAAATCATTTTTAAATTTTTCAAATTCTTGTTTGACGCGCGGGTTGGCTTGATCTCTTCTGAGTTTTTGTAATAATTCATAGGCGATGACTCCGCGCTTAATTCTGACTTCATTTTGCAGGATCAGATCTTTTAAACCGATAACGGGGGTGTCTAGAGATCGGGTGGCGATAATGCCCAAAGCATAGGGGATTTTTAAGGAAAAATGAGTGGTTTGAGCTTTATCATCTGGAAAACCGAATAAGGTAAAAGCCGCAGGTGCCGGTTCAGTTTCCCACATCCCTTCGATAGCCGCCAGCTTTACTTTTTGGACTTCTCCTAAGGTATAGCCACTTTCATCCCCCAACACGATAACGGATAATATAGAGGCAAGCCCAAAGCCTGCGGCAACCGCAAACGAGCGGCGTGCGAAAGCCAAATCTTGTTTTTTGAGTAAATAATAAGCGCTGATCCCAAGGACAAATATACTGCCGGTTACATAGCCTGCGGCTACGGTGTGGACAAATTTTACTTGTGCCACTGGGTTAAAGAAAACGGTTGCTAGGCTAGAGAGCTCCATCCGCATAGTTTCATAATTAAAATGACTTCCAACGGGATTTTGCATCCAGGCATTTGCAATCAAAATCCACAGTGCAGAAAGATTTGCGCCTAATGCCACTAACCAGGTGACGGCCAAATGTTGAACCTTGGTTAATCGATCCCACCCTAAAAAAAATAAACCAACAAAAGTGGATTCCAAAAAAAATGCCATTAGGCCTTCGATGGCTAAGGGCACCCCAAAAATATCCCCAACATAATGGGCGTAATAAGCCCAATTTGTCCCAAATTGAAATTCTAAGGTAATGCCCGTTGCAATTCCCATTGCAAAATTAATGGCAAAAAGCTTACCCCAAAAGCGGGTCATGTCCTTATAGATAATTTTACCCGTCATGACATACACGGATTCCATAATGGCAATAATAAAACCAAGCCCTATGGTTAAAGGGACGAATAGGAAATGATAAAGGGCAGTGAGCGCAAATTGTAATCGGGATAAGTTGACAACACTTTCATCAATCATTTGGATTTTTCTTCCCCAAAAAGAACATTGGCAAATCGATCTGTTGAAGGGTGTTTCCCATTCGCAAAAAAACTTGCCCAAATAACGGTCAATAAAATGACCTTAATGATAAGTAGGTAGGCTAATTCTTTCGTGAATGATGAAGGCTTCATAACCACCAGTTTAGCTGAAAAATCGCTACCTTGTCGCTATATACCTCATAGTTAAATTTATAACTACATTCTGATTGGCTTTATAAAATACAGCGTGATAAAGTGCCACTTAAATTTACAATACACATTCCATAGGGCAGGGGGATCTTTCATGTTTCATCATACTATTTTAAGGCTAATGGCTCTCTTCGTGTCATATTTGTGTGTTGCCCAGTCGGCAGTGGCCTGTGATCAACATGCAAAGCAAGAAAGGGTTGTTCATGAGCCCTCAATAGTAGAAGTCGGAAAAATGCCTGGCAACACACTGGTTAAACCTCAAGTATTAGAGGAAAAACTCTCTGCTGCGCATAGTTTGCAGGGTATAAACGTGCTTGAATTTGTACTGACGAACAAAATAGCAGGGCGAGAACCACAGGATAATGTAGAATCGTTCAACCAGCAAGCAAATGACAAAGCATATGCTTTTGCACGCTTAAGTGCCGAAAAGCACGCCCAAGTCACCTTTTTATGGTTGCATGATGGTAAAGAACAGACTCGCTTTAATACCAATGTTCACGCCTCTAAAAAATGGCGCACCTTTTCAGCGGTGAAACTACATTCAGGTAATTGGAAGGTTCAATTAATCTCGAATAATGAAGTGCTGGTGGAAAAATCTTTTATTGTGAAATAGCCACAGCGGCAAGTGTTGCCTTGAATTATCTTGGTTCAACCCGTAAGATTGGGTTCTGGAAATAACATTACATAATCTGAACCTGAGAATTTTAGTTGGAAACATTTATAATTTATTTTAAGAGAATAGCATGAGCCTTTCTGTCATTGTGCTTGCGGCTGGGCGCGGGGTTCGTATGTGTTCGATCCTCCCAAAAGTTCTTCACCGCCTTGGCGGGATCCCCATTTTATCTCGTATCATTGCAACGGTTAGCCAATTAGGACCGCAAAAAATTGCCGTTGTTTATGGGGATCAAGGGGATGCGTTAAAAGCAGCACTTCCTACGGATCATTTAGTTTGGGTACAACAGTACCCACCGCTTGGGACAGGTCATGCTGCCCTACAAGCCTTACCGTTTGTTCTGGATACCGATAAGGTTTTGATATTATATGGAGATATCCCATTAATTACCGTAGAGACATTGACTCGGCTTCTAGCAGCACTGATTACAAACGACGAAATTGGAATGATTACCACAACCGTTGCTGATCCAACAGGCTTTGGGCGTATTATCCGGAATAAAGATCAAAAATTAACCCACATTATTGAAGAAAAAGATGCAACGCTTGAGCAAAAAAAAATCCAAGAAATTAATACCGGTTTTTTTGTTGTTCCTAAAAAATATTTAGAAAAATGGTTGCCTAAACTGACCGCCAATAATGAACAGCAAGAATATTATTTGACCGATATTATCACCCTGGCAAATCAAGAAGGGCTTAGCATAAAAACCGTATCTCCTACTCATGAATGGGAAATCACCGGCATTAACGATAAAGTCCAATTGGCGGCGTTAGAACGGATTTATCAAAAAACGCGTGCCATAGAATTCATGCAACAAGGTGTTACGCTATTCGATCCGAATCGCTTCGATGTGCGTGGGGATCTGGTTGTGGGTAAAGAGGTTGTTATCGATATCAATGTTATCTTTGAAGGAAGAGTTATCGTTGGGAATGCAGTAAAAATTGGCCCTAACGTTTTGATTAAAGATACCATCATTGAAGATGGCGCCGAAATTTTAGCCAATAGCGTTATTGAAGGTGCAACAATTGGAAAAGGCTGCCAGATAGGCCCATTTGCGAGAATTCGACCCGGCACGCAGCTTGCAGAGCAAGCAAAAATCGGGAATTTTGTGGAAGTCAAAAATGCGATTATGGGTGTAAAAACCAAAGTCAATCATTTAAGTTATATTGGGGACGCCACGGTTGGCAACCATACCAATATTGGTGCGGGTACGATTACCTGTAATTTTGATGGAAAGAAAAAACATAAAACCATTATTGGAAATGATGTTTTTATCGGTTCTGATACCCAATTAATTGCCCCGCTGACGATTGGAGATGGTGTTACGGTAGGTGCCGGAACAACAGTCAGGAAAAATGTTTCTCCCAACTATTTGGTTCATAATCGCGTAGAGCAAAGAAGTGTTGAGAACTGGAATAAAAAAGATAAGACGTGAGATTAACCGTATAAAATTAAGGCGTTAAATAATTATGTGTGGAATAGTAGGTGCTGTTGCAAATCGAGATGTTGTTTCTATCTTAATGGATGGGTTAAAACGACTGGAATATCGAGGCTATGATTCAGCCGGAGTTGCGGTATTGTCAGCAGAAGGGAAAATTGAGCGTATTCGCGCTTCCGGCAAGGTTTCCAAATTACAAGAAACGCTTTCAACGACACATTTGGCAGGGCATACCGGAATTGCACACACACGCTGGGCGACCCACGGAGGGCCGAGTGAGCGCAATGCGCATCCCCATATCGTGAATGATCGCTTGATATTGGTGCATAACGGTATAGTTGAAAACTATCTTGCATTAAAAGCGCCTTTGGTTTCCGCTGGGTATGAGTTACGCTCAGAAACGGATTCAGAAGTCGTTGCATGCAGCATTGCCGATAAATTAAAAAACGGCGCCGATCTTTTAACCGCTGTTCGCGAAACGGTTAAACAATTAGAGGGGGCATATGCGCTGTGTGTAATGGATAGACATAACCCCGATTATATTGTTGGCGTGCGTTCTGGGCCACCTTTGGTCATTGGAATAGGCACAAATGAGAATTTCTTCGCTTCGGATGCCTTAGCTTTACAGCGCGTTGCAGAGCAATTCATTTATCTTGAAGATGGGGATATTGCAAAAATTTCAAAAGATGAAATTGCCATTTCTGACAAAGAGGGCAGTCCCATAGAAAGAAAAATTTATACTAGAGCTTTTCAGAAAGACTCAGTGGATAAAGGCGAGTATCGTCATTTCATGTTAAAAGAAATATTTGAGCAGCCAAATGCTATTCGAGATACTTTAGTCGGGCGAATACATGCAGGGCATGTACTAGAGCAGGTTTTTGGGGCAGATGCTGCTTCAATTTTTAGCAAAGCGGAACATATACAAATTGTGGCTTGCGGCACAAGTTTTCATGCAGGAATGATTGGGCGCTTATGGTTAGAAGGGTTAGCCGGTATTTCTTGCCAAGTAGAAATAGCCAGTGAATTTCGTTATCGAAAACGGGTTCTTTTACCCAATACCTTATTGGTTTGCATTTCACAATCCGGAGAAACCGCAGATACGTTAGCAGCGCTTCGAAGTGTAAAAGGGGAACCGTATATTGGAAAATTAAGTATTTGCAATGTTCCAGATAGTTCTTTGGTGCGGGAATCGGAATTGGTGTTTCTAACCACCGCAGGGCCTGAAATAGGGGTCTGTTCTACCAAAGCGTTTACCACGCAATTGGTTGCCCTATTTTTATTAACCCTTGTGTTGGGACGTCGTTTTGGAATAGAAAAGGAAACAGAAAAGCTTCTGGTTCAACAATTATTGGAATTGCCAACGATTATAGAGGGCTGTTTTTCTTCTGCCCCTGCTATACAAACGTTGGCAAACGTTTTTACCAATAAATCTCATGCCTTATACTTAGGAAGAGGATTACAATTCCCGATTGCATTGGAAGGAGCTTTAAAATTAAAAGAAATTTCTTATATCCATGCAGAGGCATATCCTGCCGGTGAACTAAAACATGGCCCCTTGGCGCTGGTTGATAAAAAAATGCCAGTGATTGTGGTTGCACCTAATAATGCGTTGTTGGAAAAATTAAAATCAAATATCCAGGAAGTTCGTGCTAGAGGTGGCGAACTAATTGTATTTACGCCTAAGTCTTCTGGCATGGTTTCAAGCCCTGGGATCCAAGTCTTAGAAATTCCTGAGGTTTCAGAAATGCTTGCCCCGATTGTGTATACCGTACCTTTACAATTACTTGCATATCACGTTGCCGTTCTACGGGGAACGGATGTTGATCAGCCTAGAAATTTGGCTAAATCGGTAACGGTAGAATAATCATTATGATGCTGTAATGTGTGGGCGTTATTCATTGGCCGTTTCGGCAGATGATGTGATTAAACATTTTCAATTAAAGAATGGAATTTGTTTGACGCCTCGATATAATATCTCTCCGAATGAAATAATCCCCGTGATTAAAGAAAAAGGCAAAGTTGATTTTTTACAGTGGGGCTTCATTCCCGGTTGGCTTAAGAATAAAGAACAAAAACCTTTTATCAACGCAAGAGTAGAGACTGTCCAAGAGAAACCCTCTTTTCGAGATGCCTTTAAAAAGCGTCGTTGTTTAATTATCGCCGATGGCTACTATGAATGGTTATCCGCTGGGAGGATAAAACAGCCTTATTATATTCATCAAAAAGCAGGTCAAATTTTTGCGCTCGCGGGAATTTGGGAGGGTGACACGTGTGCTATTTTAACAATAGGTGCACATGCACCTTTAGTCGATCTTCATGCAAGAATGCCGATTATATTACCCGTAGATGCCTATGCACCGTGGTTAAATCCGACTTCAGATTTAAAAAAAATAATTGAGCCTTTATTGGGTTTTTCGCAAACAGAAAACTTGGAGATTTATCCGGTAAGCCCACAGATGAATGCGCCCCGTTTTGAGGGGCCAGAATGTATTCGTCCATTTCAGTTATAAAAACACTTGATTTATGCAGCAGGGATTGGCATAATCGCCGACTGCTTACTATTTAAATGAGATCGGAGAGAATGATGGCAATAAAAAAACTGAAAAAATCGACTGCACAAAAACAAGCACTTGGCCGAGAAAAGCAAACGCGCATTGAGATTTTGCGTATGCTTGCTGAAAATACAGGCTTAGCAAAAGTACAGGTTGAATCGGTATTTTCTGAATTAACCAATTTATTACAATCCCATATGCGTAAAAAAGGTTCCGGTGAATTTACCATTCCCATGGCCGGCATTAAAGTTCGGCGTGTGAAAAAGAAACCGACAAAAGCACGGACCATGGTGAGTCCATTAACAGGACAGGAAGTGACCATTGAAGGTAAGCCTGCACGTATGGCAGTTAAGCTAACGGCCTTAAAACCTTTAAAATTAGCTGTTTTAGAATAATATTATTGTACCCCCCCTTTTTTATTGAGTAAGGGGGGGTATTCTATCCGAACATAACCGCCTTCATTTATAAAAGCCCCTCATGTTTGAGTAGCCATTCTTTACGCTTAAGGCCTGAACTATAGCCAGTTAGGGCACCATTAGCACCCATAATACGGTGACACGGGATCAAAATGGCAACAGGGTTTTTGCCCATGGCTTTTCCAATTGCCCGGTAAGCGTTGGGGCGACCCACATCCTTGGCTAATGCTCCATAAGAGCGCGTTGTACCAAAAGGAACATTTAATAGAGCGGACCAGGCAAGCCGGCTAAACTCGCTGCCTTGTAGATCTATCCGTGGAAAGGGTTGATTTTGGCTATTTCTTAAAAAATAGGCCGATAGCCACGCTTTTGTCTCCGCAAGTATTTGAGCACAGGCTTGGCTAGGGGGTTGCGTGTTAAAATAGGGGCTCGCTTGAATGTCAATTGGACAACGGGCTTCTGTTTCGAAAATAAGAGCACATAAACCCTTAGGGGAAGCAAAGGCACTCATATTACCCAGCGGCGTAGAAATGTTCAATGTAGATAGAATATTCAATTAAGCTTACCCCCTATTTATGACTATCATAGCTTTCTGATAGTGTATCAATAAAGGGGGGTGAATTAGTTGACTGTTGTCCCTTCATTTTTATAGAAATAATGGGTATCATGGCTGATTGAAATGGGTATTTTTTATACTGTATTTACACAGTATAGACTTTGGATTCTCTCTAAATACGGAACTTGATAAAAAATATTCTGCCTAATCCTAAGGTGGGAGAAAGCACTTCAATAAGAGTAGATAAGCATGTTGGATCCAACAGATCAAAATGAATCGGATTTTAAGGAACAATATAGCTTTCCGGCTTCTACTATAGGGTATTTAGCAGATATTGAGCAGCAAAAAAAACAAGACGATCAGTTATTAAGTGCCATCAACAAAGAAGTACAAGGCGTATTAGGCCAGCTGCAATATATTTCAGAACTGCTAGAGACAAATAAAAACATAGGGCCGGTAGAAGATCTGAATCAAAAGATAAAAGCGGCTTACGAAAAGATCAAGGCTTTACTCAATCCAGAGAATAATCTTAACGCCGGTTTAGAAGCGACGCCAGGAGGGGCAGCGGGTGTTTCTGTTGAGAAAAATCCTTTAATTAAGGAGATGGGCGGAATGCCTTTAGACGTGATTTCACCGGAATGGCGTGATGTTATAGAAGGACAAATACTCGATAAAGCAGAATTAGAAAATTTGATTAATCATAAATTAAAAGCTCGGGTAGAGTTGGCAAATAAATTAAAAGCAAAAAATAAATTAACCCATCAACCAAAATTGAAACCCGCTCAACCGTTGTTGCCTAAGTTTAAGAAACTGCAAGAAACTTTAAAATACATTATCAAAGAAATACCGCCCCCCCCCAAACCTGCCCCCACGCCGAGTATCCCGCCTCCCCGGCCTAATCTGTATGGAAGATAAATCATGAGCACGGGGGCTTCGTCTGTATCTCAGGAAATTATATTTGGCTCGATACAGGGCGTTATGCGTCTGATACAAGATGGGGCAGATATTAATGAAAAAGACATTTATGGTTTTACGCCTTTAATTGAAGCCACTTTAAAAGAAGATATTGAAATTGCAAAATTACTATTAGCGCATGGGGCTAAAGTTGATCAGCAAGATATTAGTGGCCAAACGGCATTACAATGGGCAGTTAATAAAAGTGCACTGGATTTTTGCCATTTATATTTGAACGCTCATGCAAATCCTAACCATTATTCCGCAGATGGCCAGCCACTTTTGGTCAATCCCATTTTAAGGGAACAAAAAGAATTGCTGCAGCTATTGGGATCTGAAGGTGCAGATTCGAAGTTTGCCTATGATTTCATTCATGCAAAATTGATAGGACATCGTTATGAATTGATCGGTAAAGTACCTATTTTAAATACACAAGGCAATTTTATTGATCTGAATTACGAAGGATTTTTTTTAGAATTTACCGTAGGGATTATTTATAAGACGCTTGTGTATTTTATGAATAGCGAAGCAGGGATGTTGTTTAGATCTTATCGTACTGTTTTAAGCAAAATTGCAAGAACGCTAAGATTCGCTTCAGAAATTATCCCGTATAAATATATGGGTAAATTAACGGCAGAATCTGAAGATTCGATTCGGCGCACCTTAAATGAAGACTTGGTCGTTATCCCTGTATCGTATGAAGGACATGCCATCACATTTATTAAATATAAAAATTTGTTTGCTAAATGTGACCGTGGGGTTAAAGCGATTGTCGACACCGTTGTTATTTATCAAGTTGGAAACAGCTATGCCTTAAATGCCGATTTTTTGAAAGATCTGATGTACAACAATAAAACCGATCACTATATTCATACAGATATTAAAAATATTTTAAATTTAAAACCCTTGGCGACCTTGCCGGCACGCTATCAATTAAGTGGAAATTGTTCTTGGGCAAATGTGGAAGCATCGGTTCCTGCCATGATGTTTATGCTAATGCTGAGGGGGAATGGCGAAAATCGAGGCGAAGTCGCAGCGTTAAGTAAATCAATTATGAATTTTTACGATACGTGGGTAGAATGGGACAAAGACAGAATGTTAATGGAAAGTATACAAGCCTTCCATGCAGCAAACAGAAAAAAAAGGGCCGCTATTGCCTCAAGTTTGGCAGCGATCCTATTTCAACGCTGCAAGCTCTCGCATAAAAAACAGGTGGAACGTGCTAAAAAAATCTTAGCAGTTTTGGCCCTTCCAGAATATTCATATATTTTAAAAAGCTATATTAAGGTGTATTATACCAAGATGGCAGGGCCAGTGGGCAAAAATTTCATTGAATTGTTAAAGCATTGTGGCTTTGAGTTTTCCCGGTTCACTGAGCTAAAGAACCATCGATAAATTTTGGATCAATAAGGAAAATATATGACGATTGCTTATGGGTGTGTATTGATTACTATCATTTTTCCCTATGTTTTCACTGTCCTTGCAAAAACAGAGCCAGGTTTTGATAATCAGGATCCGCGTGGATATTTGGAAAAAATACACGGATGGAGAAGACGCGCACATTATACCCAATTAAACAGCTTTGAAATAATGCCTGCTTTTGCCAGTGCGGTGATCATTGCCCATCTGACTCACGCTAGCCAGCCTACGCTGGATAAACTCGCCATAGCTTTTATCATAACGCGTCTATTGTATGCGGTTTGTTACCTTAGCGATAAAGCAGCGTTGAGAACGCTATTTTGGGCGATTGGTTTTGGTTGCATCATTTCGATGTTTTTTATTCAGTAGTACAGTGAACATAAAGTCCAATTAAGAAGCGAATACCCTATGAGTTTTACAGATACATTATTAAGCACCTTAAATTCGGCACAGCAACTTGCGGTGGCGGCTCCGTTTGGAAATTTATTGGTTTTGGCGGGCGCGGGCAGTGGCAAAACGCGTGTCTTGGTCCATAGAATTGCTTGGTTAATTAGCGAAAAAAAAGCCTCTGCGCATAGCATTTTAGCGGTTACTTTTACCAATAAAGCCTCAGGAGAAATGCGAGGCCGCCTTGAATCTATGTTAGATAGAGAAGCCTATGGCATGTGGGTCGGAACGTTTCATGGTCTTTCTCATAAGCTTTTACGTCTCCATTGGAAAGAGGCACAATTGCCAGAAAATTTCCAAGTGATTGATAGCGATGATCAATTGCAGCTTATTAAGCGTATTTTTAAAACCTTAGGGGTGAATGAAGATCGTTTTGAGCCGAAAAAAATTCAAGGATTTATTAACCGTAAAAAAGATGAGGGAATAAGAGCCACGCAGTTGCTTGCTGCAGAAAGTGCCTATGATCAAGTGATGGCTGAGGTATATCTTCAGTATGAAAAAATGTGCACAGAAAATGGGTTGGTGGATTTTGCTGAGTTGCTTTTAGGCGCCTATGAATTAATTAAAACGAATGCCGAACTGCTTGCACATTACCAAAGTCGTTTTTTACATGTGTTGGTGGATGAGTTTCAAGACACGAATACCATTCAATATCAATGGTTATCTTTGATGGCAGGACAGTCAAAATCGGTCACCGTTGTTGGCGATGACGATCAATCTATTTATGGATGGCGCGGTGCTAAGATAGAAAATATTCGTCGTTTTGAACGTGAATTTACGGATACTTCCATGATCCGTTTAGAGCAGAATTATCGTTCGACGAGCACCATTTTAGCGGCTGCCAATGCTTTAATTTCAAACAATAATAGTCGGCTTGGAAAAACGCTATGGACCGACGGCGAGAAAGGAGAGCCGATTAGGCTCTATGCCGGATTTAATGAAGAAGATGAAGCGTTATTTGTTGTGCGGGAAATTAGAGCAAATGCCAATAAAGGCAAAAATTTGAATGAGATAGGAATTCTGTATCGTTCAAATGCGCAATCCCGGGTATTAGAAGAAGCATTGGTCAGAGCGGGGATTCCTTACAGCATTTATGGCGGTTTACGCTTTTTTGAACGGGCTGAAATTAAGGATGCATTGGCCTATTTACGGCTTTTGGTTAACGTAAAAGACAACACTTCATTTGAGCGCGTGGTGAATGTACCACCACGTGGCATTGGCGAGAAGAGTTTGGAAAAGCTTCAGGAAATTGCTGTTAAAAATCAGTGGTGCTATTGGGAAGCGGCTAAAAATGCGATTGAAATGGGTTGGCTAAGTCCTAGAGTCAGCAGTGCGTTAACTGGTTTTGTGAATTTGATAGAAGAATTAAGCGCCTATGCGGAAGGATCGTTAATGAGACTTATCCAAGCCGCTATTCATGAAAGTGGGCTTTTGCGGTTCTTTAAAGAACAACAAAATGAGCGTGCACAAAATCGTGCTGAAAACTTGGAAGAATTGATTAATGCTGCCAATGATTTTGAAACAGAATATCCAATAGACGACAATCTTTCCCCTTTAGGCGCTTTTTTGGCTTATACCGCTTTAGAAGGCGGGGAGCGCAATACAGGGCAAGGTGACAATTCAGTACAACTGATGACGCTCCATTCTGCGAAGGGTTTAGAGTTCCCGGTGGTGTTTATTTGTGGTTTGGAAGATGGCCTATTTCCCCATCACTTCTCACGAGAAAGTCCGCAAGCATTAGAAGAGGAGCGGCGTTTATGTTATGTGGGCGTAACGCGGGCAAGAGAAAAGTTATATTTAACCTATGCAGAAAAAAGGCGAGTATTTGGTCGGGACGAAGATCGTCGTCCTTCGCGATTTTTAAAAGAGATCCCAGCGCAACTTTTGGAAGAAAGTCATAGAAAGGTTAATGTTCGCTTTCCCATGATGAATATGGATCAATCTGAAGAGTGGGAAGGATTTTGTTTAGGGCAACGCGTGGCGCATCCAAAATTTGGTGAAGGTACGATGATTGATCATGAGGGGAATGGTGAGCGGGCACGTGTGCATGTACGGTTTGATGTATACGGCAGTAAGTGGTTAGCACTTACGTATGCGAAGTTAGAGCCGGTGTAAAGCCGGTGTCTGGCACCTCGGTCGTTGTGGGCCTATTCACCATAGTGGCTAAACGTTCTAAAAATTAATACAGTTTGTTTGATGGGATCAATTTCATAGACAATCCTATGTTGAATATTAATGCGACGAGAATAACAGCCCTGTAAATCGCCAAGTAATTTTTCAAAGGGAGGGGGATTTTGATAGGGATTGTTTTCCAAGACATCTAATATTTTGTTAGCGTTTTTAGTGAGATCCGCAGATGCTATTTTTTTTGCATCGTTCATTGATTGCTTGGTAAAAAGAAGCGTCCATTTTTTTTGTGTTGCTACCATGGTAATTTATCGCGGGTTGATAAATCTTTTTTGGGAGACTTTCTTCCCGCCTTCACATCTTCAACAAGACCAGGGATAGATTGCAAATACACGGTTTCTTGCATTGCCTTGAAGTCATCTTCCGATAATAAAATAACATTTCCATGCTTGGTTGTCAGCGTAATAGGCTCGTGAGAATCTATGGTCTCTTGAGCAAGGGTAAAAAGGTTGCTTCTTGCTGAACTAATTGGCAGTATTTGCATGCTAAACTCGCTTATTTACGGGCGTATTTATATAGCGTACGAAATATTGTACGCTTTGTCAATCCGCCCTTGCAAGCTTAACTGATCTCTCTCCAATACTCTAGCGGCGCTTAAGTGCTGAGTACATGTCCAGACTAAGCGTTATTTTTTGCCAATAATTGGTTAAATTCTTTAACGGGAATGGGCGGGCTAAATAAATATCCTTGTATGATATTGCACCCTTCTTTTTTTAAAAAATTAAACTGATATTCTGTTTCTACACCTTCTGCAATAATTTTCAATTTAAGCTGTTTTGCCATTGCAATAATTGCCCGAATAATGGCTCTTTCAGCTTCTGCTGGATATTCGGCACTCATTTTTTTAACAAAAGTCTGATCAATTTTTAAGCTATTAATGGGTAGCTTGGTAATTTGGCTTAGTGAAGAATGGCCGGTGCCAAAATCATCAATAGAAATTTGGATCCCCATTGCTTTTAAAACGCGTAACATGAGCAAGGATTTTTCCATGTTTTCCATTATTAGGCTTTCGGTTATTTCGAACTCTAGTAAATGTGGATTTAAACCTGTGTTGGCAATGACTGTGGCAATTTGTTCAACGATATCCTCCCGTTTAAATTGATAGGCTGAAAGGTTAACGGCAATTGTCAGCTCAGAATGTCCGTGGGTATGCCAGTATTGTGCTTGTTGACAGGCCTCATTTAATACCCAATGACCAATGGGAATAATCAGGCCGGTTTGCTCGGCGATAGGGATAAATTGTGCAGGGGATACCCTGCCCAGTGTGGGATTGTTCCATTGCAACAAGGCTTCTGCACCAATAATTTTTCGACTATTGATATCGATTTTGGGTTGGTAGCAGACAATAAGTTCGTTATTCAAAATTGCTTTTCGCAAATGTAACTCAAGAAGTCTTTTTTCTGCGAGCTTTTCATTGGTTTCTGCTAGATAATAACTGTAGGCATTGTTTCCTAAATGTTTGGCTTGATGTCTTGCAATTCCAGCACTTTTTAGCAATTGTTCAACGGTTTCCCCGTTATCCGGGTAAATACTGATCCCAATTGAGACAGAAGTTGCTACCTCATGCCCTAGTAGGTGAAAAGAGGTCCCCATGGCGTGTAAAATTTTTGAGACGATTTGTTCAATATTTTTTTTATGAGGGATGTTTTCTAAAATAATGGTAAAATGATCGCTGCCTAATCTTGATAATAATTCTTTTTTATCACCCATGACGATAGCAAGCCGTTCAGCTATGGCTTGAAGCAATGTGTCGCCCAATGCATATCCTAATGAGTCTTTGATTCCCCTAAAATTATCCACATCCAAAAATAAAAGGGCAATTTTTTGGTGATTGTGTTTGGCATGATGAATACGCATACGACAATATTCAAAAAATTGAATACGATTGGATAAGCCGGTTAACGGATCAAAGCTAGGCCTTAAGGCGATATTTTCGGTAATAGGCTTATTTTTAGGCGAATTTTTTAATTGCAAATAAAGCAAACGTGACAATATCAATAACGAAAGGGTAGTGATAAACAGTAACCCATAGAGCAGAGATAAGATAGGGCTTAAATGAATCATATATCCCACCATTCAATTAAAAGCGTGTAACTAAACAACAGTTATCAACAAAAGCTATTTAAAGTTTGGATAATAACTACTTTCTAAGTATAGCAGAGCCAGGCATAATTAGCGTTTAAGCAATTTAATCTATTGGGTGTCTTAAGCATTATGGTGAAAATTCCAAACGACCCTTTTATTTTGGTAGATGGCTCTTCCTATTTATTCCGTGCGTATCATGCTATGCCACCCCTGACCAATACAAAGGGGCAGCCCACCGGGGCAATTTATGGCGTAGTAAATATGCTCCGTAAACTTATGAATACCTATCCGGCCAAGAGAATGGCGGTGGTGTTCGATAGTAAAGAAAAGAATTTTCGCCATAGACTGTATGAACCATATAAAGCCCATCGAATTGTCATGCCGGATGAATTACAGCAGCAAATAGAACCTTTGCATGACATTATCAAAGCCATGGGTTTACCCCTTGTGGTTATTCCAGGAATAGAAGCCGATGACATTATTGGCACTTTAGCAAGGCAAGCCAAGCAAGAAGGACTTTTTACTCTGATTTCAACGGGGGATAAAGATTTTGCACAACTGGTAGATGAAAAAACATTTTTAATTAATACGATGACGGGTGATATTTTTGATCGCCAAAAGATTATTGAAAAATTTGAAGTGCCGCCAGAACACATTATAGATTATTTAACCTTAATTGGGGATACCGTCGATAACATTCCCGGCGTTCCTAAAGTCGGACCCAAAACAGCGGTAAAATGGCTGCAAACGTATGGTAGTTTGCAAGGCATTATCGAACAGGCAGCGGATATTCCCGGTAAAGTAGGCGAAAATTTACGGCTCACAATAGAGCAGCTACCTTTATTTAAAGAATTGGTTACCATTCAAGAGTCCTTAATGCTTCCCTATAAACCCAATGACTTTGTTGTGCGGAGCTCTCTGAAAGCAGAGCTTAGTGCTTTATATTCTGCATTGGAATTTAAAAGCGGCTTTAAAGATATTAAGAATGATCCCCCAGCGGATGAAAAAAGTAGGGAGGCTACTGTTCCCTTAGCGGTGCCATCCGTTCAATATGAAATCGTGTTCACGAAAGAAGGTTTTGAAAAATGGTTGGCTCGATTAAAAGCAGCGGGTTGCTTTGCATTCGATCTGGAAACCACCGGCTTAGATTATATGTCAGCTGGAATTGTGGGCATGTCTTTTGCAATCATTCCAAATGAAGCTGCATATGTTCCGTTAACGCATGATTACCTAGGCGCGCCTGCCCAATTAAGCAAAGAGTGGGTATTGGCACAAATGAAGCTGTTATTAGAAGATAAGGCCTATTTAAAAATAGGCCATAATATAAAATATGATATGGAAGTATTAGCCAATTATAATATTGGTTTACAAGGGGTAGCGTTTGACACCATGCTAGAGTCCTATGTTTTAAATAGTACCAGCAATCTTCATAATATGGATGCGCTGGCAATGCGATATTTGGAATATAAAACAATGACGTTTGAAGCAGTGGCAGGAAAAGGCGCCAAGCAATTGACTTTTAATCAGATTGATATTGAAAAAGCTGGATTTTATGCGGCAGAAGATGCAGATGTTACTCTAAAGTTGCATGCCGTTTTATGGCCAAATTTAGAAAAGCTAAACAAACAAAAAGAAATTTTTCAAACCATTGAAATGCCGCTTGTGCCTGTGTTGGCGCGAATGGAGCGAGCGGGTGTTTTAATTGATGCTAGTTTGTTAGCAAAACACAGCCACGAACTAAGCATAAAATTGACAGAAATTGAAGAAAATGCCTACCAGCTTGCAGGCCAATCTTTTAACATTAATTCTCCTAAGCAATTGCAAGAAATTTTATATATGCAATTGAAATTGCCGATTTTAGAAAAAACGCCGACCGGGCAACCTTCGACTGCCGAGTCGGTTATGCAAGAGTTAGCCGTTGATTATCCTTTGCCGAGAATAATTTTAGAATACCGTAGTTTAAGTAAGCTTAAATCGACGTATACCGACAAGCTGCCTGCGCAAATTCATCCTAAAACAGGCCGGGTGCACACTTCTTATCACCAAGCCATTACCGCGACGGGCCGATTATCTTCAAGCGATCCTAATTTGCAAAATATACCTATTCGAAGTGTGGAAGGTAGAAAGATCCGTAGCGCTTTTATAGCCCCAGTCGGATACAAAATTATGGCCGTGGATTATTCGCAAATAGAATTGCGCATTATGGCACATTTGTCTCAAGATCAAGGATTATTAAATGCTTTTGCGACAGGAAAGGATATCCATCTGAGCACTGCCGCGGCTGTATTTGGGCTAAGCCTAGAGGCGGTATCTCCAGAGCAACGTCGAAGCGCCAAGGCGATTAATTTTGGTTTGATGTATGGCATGTCTGCCTTTGGCCTAGCAAAACAGCTTGGAATTAGGCGGGAAGAGGCTGAAAAACAAGTTCAACTTTACTTTACTTCTTTTCCAGGGGTAAAAAGATATATGGAAGAAACACGCCTGTTTGCCATAGAGCATGGCTTTGTAGAAACTTTATTAGGGCGACGTTTATATTTACCTGAATTAAAATCTTCAAATGCAGCCAGTCGACGGGCGGCTGAACGTGCAGCGATTAATGCCCCTATGCAAGGTACGAATGCTGATATGATTAAGCTTTCCATGATACGTCTTGATCGCTTAATTCTCGAAAAAAATATGGATATGCGCATGATTATGCAGGTTCATGATGAATTGGTATTTGAAGTTTCAGAAAATATACTTGTGGATGCAGCCAAACAAATAAAAAATATTATGGAAAATATCCACCCATTGTCTGTACCCTTAGAAGTCGGCGTGGGCATTGGTAATAATTGGGATGAAGCACATTAAGATCTAATTCAATGGAAGCCAGGAGACCCTTGTGAAAAAATTATTGTCTGTTTTTACAAAACGTCGAATTATTGTCACTTTTTTTTTAGGAATTTCTTCCGGCCTTCCTCTAGCGTTAACAGGCGGCACATTACAGGCGTGGTTAAATGATTATCAGCTTTCTCTAACAGCCATTGGTTTTATCGGGATGGCATCACTACCGTATACTCTTAAATTCCTTTGGGCACCTTTTATGGATCGCTGGGTACCGCCTTTTTTAGGAAGAAGACGTGGCTGGATATTCATTTGCCAACTTATGTTATGTTTGGCAATCGCAAGTATGGCGTTATTTAGCCCTGATCAGCAACCGCAGTCTTTATTTATCATGGCCTGTTTTATCGCCTTTTTTTCTGCTTCACAAGATATTGTCATCGATGCCTATCGAACGGACGTGTTACAGCCTATCGAGCGCGCTTTTGGGGGGGCTATGAGTCAGAATGGGTATCGCATTGCCATGCTAATTTCTGGCGGCGCCGCTTTGGTGATTGCGGACTTTTTTGGGTGGAAGGTTTGTTATCTATTGATGTCGGCATTGATGGGGATTTGCACGGTTGCAACTTTCTTAGGGCCAGAACCTGAAAACAGTGTGGTTCCGCCTAGAAATATTCGCGATTGCATAATATTGCCTTTTATTGATTTTTTAAAACGTCCACAAGCAGTATGGATTTTGTTACTGATTATTTTTTATAAATTAGGAGATGCATTTGCAGGCTCTTTAAGTCAGACTTTTTTACTTCGAGAAATCCATATGAGTAAAACAGAAGTAGGAACTTTGGCAAAAACATTGGGATTTTTTGGAACTGTTTTTGGAACAACGGCTGGCGGGTTAATGGTTTTTAAGATGGGCTGGTTTCGCGCACTACTCCTCTTTGGAATTTTGCAGGCGGTTTCTAATTTATCGTATATGCCATTAATGTGGATAGGGCCAGATTATTTCATAGCGGGAATAGCCATTTTTATTGAGAATTTTTGTGGAGGAATGGGGGCTGCTGCCTTTGTTGGCTTATTGATGAATCTGTGTAATGCTCGTTTTAGCGCTTTTCAGTATGCTTTATTGTCTTCACTGAGTGCGGTGGGGCGTGTTTTTATTGGGCCAATTGCAGGCTTTATTTCCGACAGCTATGGATGGACCGCTTATTTTATTGCCTCATTGGTGTTTTCAATACCGGGGATAGTATTGCTTTTTCTGTTAAGAAATAGTATTGAAAACATGCTGGAAATTAAAGATGTTGAATTAAGCGAATAATGTGTACATCCCAATTTTATTGGGGATGATCCTCATCATTTTTTAACCATACATCTAATTTTTCGTGGGCCTCTGTCACCCCTTCTTTGCTGAATGAAGAAAACAATTGAACGCTCACCAAATTTTCATATTCTTTCAATTCTCTTAGGACTGCTAATAAAGTATTTTTGGCAGCACCTCTTTTTAATTTATCGGCTTTGGTGAGGAGTATGTGGATAGGCAATTGGAAAGAAAGTGCCCACTCAATCATTTGCCAATCTAGAGGCATTAATGGATGCCGGATATCCATTAATATGATGATTCCTTTTAAGCTTTGCCTTTTTGCAATGTATTCGGAAAGTAAATTTTCCCAATGTTGTTTGATTGCCGGAGGCACTTTGGCATACCCATAACCAGGCAGATCGACGAAACGTCTTTCAGGATCTAGCTGAAAAAAGTTAATTAACTGGGTCCTTCCCGGCGTCTTGCTGGTTCGTGCCAAACGATGAATATTGGCGATTGCGTTAAGTGCGCTGGACTTGCCAGCATTGGAGCGCCCACCAAAAGCGACCTCCGCGCCCGTATCCGGGGGGAGTTGTCGTATTTCGTTGGCACTTTTTAAGAATTCTATGCGATTGTAGTTTAATATACCCATTAGGTATTATAGCTTTTCTAAGCGCTCACTTAATAGGGTAATGGAGTTTTTTAATGCGTTCCAAGGTTTTTTGGATAAGTTTATATCTTCTAATGGACGTAGCACTTGCTACTGAGCTTATCCCAAATCTAACCCATGGGGGTGAAAAATCTAAAATATGCGCCGCCTGCCATAATACTGATGGCAATAGCGTGGTGCCAGCCTGGCCAAAAATCGCCGGTCAGCCGGAGCGATATTTGATTGAGCAATTAAAAGAATATAGAAAAGGGGATAAAGGCAGCCGCTTTAACCCGGTGATGTATGGGATTATTCAAGCATTATCCGATCAAGATATCGTTGATTTGGCGGGATATTTTTCTAGCCAAAAGCCCACGCCAGGCACCGCAAAAGCGGAAGCGGTGCTGTTAGGCGAAAAAATTTATAGAGGGGGAAACCCAAAAACGGGCGTTCCTGCCTGCGGGAGCAGTTGCCATGGGGCTAAGGGAGAGGGGAATGTGCCCGCAGGCTTTCCGTCTTTACAGGGGCAGCAATCGGATTATATTATTGAACAATTAAAAGCGTTTAAAAGTGGCGTTCGTGCAAATGATCCAAATGCTATTATGAGAGATATAGCAAAACGTATGACAGAGGAAGAAATACAAGCAGTGGGGCATTATGTTTCAGGTCTTCATTAATTTACTTAGAAAACACACTATGTCTTTGGGTGTGTTTATTATTGTTTGCAGCAGCGTGACGTATGTAGAAACCCTACCTGCTGAGCAAGTGAAGGGGCATTCTCCGATTGCTGTGACATTTGAAGAGGGTAAGCATTATGTACGATTAAAATCAGAAATTACTACCAATAAAACCGTGCAAGCATTGCTGAACTTAACACCGGGGAAAATTCAAGTGATTGAGTTTTTTAATTATGCTTGCTTTGGCTGTAGCCGCCTGCACCCCGCTATAGAAACATGGGTTAAGAAAAAGCCAGTCATGATTGAGTTTTTCCGTTTTCCAGTCGTTTTTCATCAGGGCTGGGAGCAACTTGCAAAAGCATTTTATGTGATAAAAGAATTGCAGAAGCTCGATATACTGGATCCCCTGATGTTCTCTACCTTGCACGAAAAACATATTAATTTAACCGCAGAGCCATTATTAACGCAATTTTTTGTAGAGAATGGTGTCCCTGAAAAGACATTTTTAGATCTCTATCATTCTTTCTTGGTAAGTAATGAATTGGCCAAAGGGAAGGAAATTGCGAGCGCTTATCAAATCGCAGAAAGCCCAGTCGTCATCGTGAATGGGCCTTCTAATAGCTATTTATTATCGCCCACCAAGGCCGGTAGTATTGAAAATTTTATCGCCATATTGAATTATGTGGTGTCTCTTGAATCTAAGGTGTTGGCAGGTTCATAGTCTTTAACCAGATATAAAGGCCGTGCTTTCGTTTCTACAAAAGTTCTACCAATGTATTCCCCAATAATTCCTAAGGTAATAAGCTGAACACCGCCAAAAAATAAGGTTACAACCATTAGGGAGGGATAGCCGGAAACGGGATCGCCATATGCCCAGGTTTTATAAATAATCACCAGGGCATAAATAAAAGCCGCGGATGCTGTCACAAACCCAAAATAGGTCGCAAATTTTAAAGGCGCAATGCTAAAAGAGGTAATGCCTTCAATTGCCAAATTCCAAAGCTTCCAATAATTCCATTTGCTTTCCCCACCAAATCTTCGGTCTCGTTCATAAGGGACAGCAATTTGAGGATATCCTATCCACGTAAAAAGCCCTTTCATAAATCGGTGTGTTTCACGTAATTTTTTTAATGCCTCTACCGCCCGTCGGCTTAATAAGCGAAAATCCCCTGTATCCATTGGAATATCAATAACACTTATTTTTTGTAAGACTCTATAAAATAAGTATGCGGATAATTTTTTAAACCAGCTTTCTCCCATACGACTTATGCGTTTTGCAAATACTACATCATAGCCTTGTTGCCATTGTTCAATCAGTGTCGGAATAAGTTCGGGGGGATCTTGTAAATCTGCATCAATGACAATGACCGCATCACCCACGGTATAATCAAGTCCTGCAGATAGGGCTATTTCTTTGCCAAAATTTCGACTTAAATCCACAATGGCAATTCTGGTATCTTGTAAACGTAATGTTTTAAGAACTTCTACACTATTATCTGTGCTTCCATCGTTGACATAGATAATTTCACTTGAAATAGAAAGCATGTCCAATACACAAATTAATCGTTGGTGAAATGCACCAATTATGGTAGCCTCGTTGCATAATGGGACTACGATAGAAAGCGTGTGATTTTTTAACAGACTGGTCATTTTATGAATATACCTATAAGCCAAGACAAAGAGCCTGTATTATATAAGAAATCGATCATTTTTTGGGGCTGGCTTATAGCAGCGCAACTTAGTTTTCTAACCACCTTGTTTTTGCCTTATCAAGGTGAAGAAGCCGTTTATACCTTAACTTCTATAGAAATGCTATTTAATAAATCCATTTTTGTTTCCACCTTATATGGTGAAAACTACGCACGCCCTCCCTTGTTTAATTGGCTGATTGTACCCATTGCCAATCTTATAGGATGGGATCAAGTCCTTGTCGCTTCTAGGCTTGTGACAATGCTTTCTACTCTAGCCACAGGCTTTGTTTTAATCGCATTCGCGAATAAATTGTATAAAAACACAATTTTTTCAATTTTTGTGGCTTTAATTTTTATGAGTGGCGATGTTTTATTTCGGCGTGGCTGGCTTGCGTATGCTGATCCTTTGTTTTCTTTTTATGTTTTTAGCGCCATTGTTTGCCTTTGGATATATATAAAAGAAAGACGTCCAATTTTATTATTATTGGCGGGGATCAGTCTAATTGCCTCTTTTTTAACCAAAGCCCTAACCGGATATGTTTTTTATGGCATTACAGTGGCGGTATTGTTTTTTCGTTCGAAGGAAAAAAAATTATTCCTTAAACCCTATTTTATTCTTTTACATGTAGTCGTTTTAGTATTTCCACTTTTCTGGAACCACTATTTGAGCCAAGGCGCAGATGGGGGTGCGATGATCCGAGATATCATTACAAAATTTAACCTAATCAATTTAAAACAATATGTTTGCAAAGTGATATTTTATCCTGCAGATACATTTTTTAGATGGTTGCCAATCAGCGGCTTGCTAGCATATTTTGGCATACCAGAATATTATAAGAAAAAAAAGGGAGTTCAAATTCCGAATTTAAAAGATCATGATTTTATAACCGTTATTTTAATCTTTGCGCTGAATTACCTTCCGTATTGGATGGCACCTGAAACACATGTACGCTATTTATTACCCCTTTATCCGTTTGTTGCGCTCATATTAGGGCATCTACTTTGGAGTATGGGGCAACAAAAAGTTAAGATTGCCTTTTATTGTATGGCGCTATGTATTGTCTTTCGGTTTGTGGCAGGACTATGTGTGTTTCCTTATTATGAAAGGCATTTTAGGGGCGACTATCGAATGGTGGCACGCGATATTTTACAGTTAATTGAAGAACAGCCTATTTATGCGACAACGCATCTCACCCCTGCTTTAAGTGTGGTGGCAGAGTTAGATGTATTAAGATTGCCCAAGACACCTGTAAAACAACCTCGTGATCACTTTGATCACGGATTTGTTATTACTGCTATACCCGACTTTCCGAATACAAAAGTTTTTAAGGAATATCGTTTGGGTAACTGTTTGCTTTATCTTTTGTGTCGAGGGAACGCGTGTGATAAAGCGGTAACACAAGCCAATTTTTGATAGAGCTACAATATTGCAATTAAAGTTAGAAAGCGTTAGGTGGATGCTCATCTACTAGAAAATCAAAATAAGTGTCGGGGAATGGCTCATTTTCCAAAGTAAAGTGCCACCATTCTAGGGGGTAATTAATAAACCCGTGCCTTTCCATAATATCTTTCAAAAAAGCACGATTTTTTTTTGCGATAGGGGAGATGTTAGAAAAAGCGGTATGCGTGCTCTCATCAAAAAAATCAAAAATAGTCCCCATCTCTAAATCAATAGGAGGAGCATTAGGATTGCTTGCCACCGTAATGGTTAAATCAACCGTACTGCCGCGAGAATGCGTTGATTTTTTAGCAATATACCCTAAATCAAATAGCTCACCTTTTTCTAGGGCAGGATAAAAAATAGATTTCATTTTTTGATCTACAGGATCTTTTGACCAATGAATAAAATCAGCAACAGCACTGGTTGGGCGATAGGCATCAAATATTTTTAAGCGATAACCTTTTTTCAAACTATCCAGTTCTTCCTGCACTTTTAACAAGGTATCTGCCGCGGCGTGGGTTAATATACAGACGGGAGCCAGATACCCTGCTACGGGGCGTCCTATAAAATTATGGGAAGTCGTATAATCCATTTGTTTAATAATACGTTTGTCGTCTATTGTGCAAAATCCATTGGGCAACATCTATATTCCCTTTTAGAAAATCTATGATCTTGTTGTTATTCCTAAACGAAGATTTTAAAAAATTTATCTTATTTCAAACTTTGAAGATCTCTTCTAAAGTTTTACTGTCTAAAACTCTATCTGCCCAGGTTAACAAAGTTTCAGTATTGGCACTTTGGATGCGTTGGCGATAATTATCAGGGACGTCATTAAATTTACGCTGCAATAACCGTAACAGCAAAGTACTTTCGCCTTGTTGCATGCCCTGCTGCATGCCTTGTTCTATACCTTGTTGCATGCCTTTCTGAATAGCAATACGCTCAAAGCTTGGAATATAGTCCACGTGTAATTCCTCCTCTAAAATCCCAATAGCTTCTCGACATCTTAACTCAAATACCTCGGGCAATGCTAATACCCAATCTATAAAAATTAACAGGGTGTGGATATCTTCTCTTTGCCAACTGTGTTTGTACAGCCATCTTATTAAATTAATCTTGGCTTTTAATTGAGCCTCAAAAGGATGTTTCTCTAAAGCTGCTAATTGTGCCAAGATAACCATCGCAAAAGGATTAGGAGAAGCCTTTAATTCTTCTATACGTACCCGATAATCAAGCAGCTTGATAATGGGAAACTGCATCTCTATTTTGGTGCCCCAGAATGTTTCTCGATAGGTGCTAGGTCTCCAGCGTTCATCCCGATCTATCAGCACCGCCAAACTGGCGATGGGTTTTCGATAGGAATCCCATAATCGATAATGATAGACATACATTCTTTCCTCAAATTTTTTATCATAATTTCCTTGGATTTCTAAATGTATAAGCACATAGGCTTCTTCACCACTCTTTCGATATATTTCAATAAGCTTATCGACAACTCGATTGCCAATCGGTGCATTTTTAGTAATTTTATTGAGCTCCTTATCCAACATTTTATAGCCTTTTTGCCAATCAATTTCTAAATATTTTTCTGGCCAACAATAGGCAATAAACTGTTCAAAATACAGATCGAATATTTTTTTCCAAGGGGTATCAAAATCTGATTTTGAATTGGACATTATTTTTTCATAACAATAATATATTAAAAATATTTGACACTAGCCGGATATGAAAATAAATCCGACATTTAGCGGATCCCCATTGCAAGGGCATGCGCACATGACATATATGGCTATTAACGCCAGCGTGATTTTTCAATGGGGTTAATTTTAGAAAAACACCTTAAGTTGGCTTATTGCCAAATCCACATCTCATATAGTAATATTTGCAATAGATACGATCCCATTTAAAAATTATGGTTAAATTTTATATTGGGAGGTTAAGTGTTTAGTAAAAAATTAACATTTTATATAAAAATTATTATAATTTATTTATTGCTTCCTAGTTCTTACGCGCAAGAAAGACTTTTATCGAATCCTTCACAGGTTTCATTCTTATATGGCGTTGGAAGTACTGAAAAAATACAACGGATCCTTTCAAGGGTAAGATTAATTCCGCCAGTATCGTATTTTGCAGGCATTGGATACCGCAGTCCTTTGTTGGGTTCAACGCCTATTAAGCTTGAAATACAGACTTTAAAACATTTTGGGCGGCAAACTGCCTGGGAAGTCATTATTTGTCCGGTAATAGAGACCCCCAAAGTGCAGATAAGAAATGTTGGATTTACGTGGGCCATTGGCAATGGGATCTCTGCGCTTATTGGAAAAAATGCACATTTTGAAGACGCAAAAGGGATTAAAACGAGAAGGGTATTAAATTATTTACTCATAGAGCAAAATATTTTTTTTAGAGAAAGCCCTCATTACCAAGTCACGTTGAGATGGCATCATCGTTGCCATGTTTTTGGAAAAATTGCACCGAAAAGAACAGGATCGAATTTTTTTGTCATTGGTATAAAATATTTAATCTAGCGTATGGTGTATTAACTTCTAGGCTATGGAATTATCCTATCTTTTTCTCAGGCTGACTTTAGAAATCTTTGCTATGGTAGTATTATTGGTAGCGTAATTTATTCATATTTTAAGGCGACTGACTATAATGAAAAAAATTCGAGTAGGGATCCTTTTTGGGGGGAAATCGGCAGAGCATCAGGTATCCCTGCTTTCTGCAAAAAGCGTAATCGAGGCAATCGATAAAAATAAATATGAGCCCGTTTTAATTGGAATAAATAAGTCAGGCGAATGGTTTCTGTGTGAGGATCTCAATCATTACTTAATGCATCCTAGTGATCCTAAGCATATTCATTTAATAGAAACGGGTGAAAGAGTAACCGTCGTTGCAAAACAGGACGGCAATCCATTGGTTAGCTTAGCGGGGAATGCCTTGCATCAGACCGTCGATGTTATTTTTCCAGTGTTACATGGAACGTATGGAGAAGATGGCACTATTCAAGGATTGCTAAAGTTAGCGAATATCCCTTTTGTGGGTTCGGGGGTACTGGCATCCGCCGTTGCAATGGATAAAGATGTGATGAAACGTTTATTCAGAGACGCTGAAATTCCCATTGCTAAATTTATAACGCTTCATTCTCATTCTTTAAAAAATACGACTTTTGAAGAAATTGAAAAAACCTTAGGGTTACCCCTTTTTGTAAAGCCTGCTAATTTAGGATCCTCTGTTGGGGTTTCTAAAATTAAAAACAGACAAGAATTTGACGAGAAAATAGCTTTTGCCTTTCAATTTGATCACAAAATTTTACTTGAAGAATATATTGCAGGGCGCGAAATTGAATGTGCAGTCTTAGGCAATGAGGAACCTATAGCCTCTTTGCCCGGAGAGCTTATTCCTCAGCATGAATTTTATTCTTATGAAGCGAAATACTTAGATGAAGCGGGCGCCTTGTTTAAAATCCCGACTGTATTATCTTCAACAGAAATAGAAAAGGTTCAAGCACTTTCCATCAAGGCTTACCAAGCTTTATGTTGTGAAGGAATGGGGCGCGTCGATATGTTTTTGCAAGAAAATGGTCGCATTGTTATTAATGAGATTAATACGATACCGGGCTTCACCAAAATTAGTATGTATCCAAAATTATGGGCAATAAGCGGTCTTTCGTATTCAGATCTGATTGATCGGTTAATTGGGCTTGCGGTGGAAAGATTTCAAAAAGATCAAAAACTTAATACGCTGCTTACTCTAATGGACGAGCCGCACGCGCTAAGCGATCAGTAATGGCAAGCCAGAGTTCAGTATTCGGGGGAGCCTCTACTAATATACATTCACTGTTGGTTTTATCTAAATCTCGCAAATGACTATACAGATGCTGCGCATATTGGATGGGATCATTGGATGCTGTTATCCATTGGCTAATATACGGTTCGATCTCAGGCGGGGAAGCAAAAGAAATGACATCATAATGTCGCTTTTGATCATTTAATTGAGTCATAATATTTTGCAAGCTAAGTTTTTCAAGCAAATATAAAGGTTTTATAGGGGCATAATGCGAAAGGCTTGATCCTGGAGCTTCTATGGCAGGCCCCCCTTTAACCATGATGTCATATCCTAAGACCGCGGTTAATTCCGTTGCCGATATGTGTCCTTGGCGTAAAATCATGGCGCTACCGGCCGCAAGATAAACAATGGTGGATTCGATACCAATTTGACAAGGTCCACCCTCTACAATGTAATCAACTTTTGATCCTAATTCTTCGCGGACATGATCGGTTGTTGTTGGGCTTATACGGCCATAACGATTGGCGGAAGGTGCCGCAATTCCGCCTCCAAACCGTGCTAAAAGTTCTAGGGTAATCGAGTGGTTGGGAACACGCAATGCAACCGTATCCTGGCCACCAGTTGTTGCCGGGGGAACGCTCGTATGCCGATTTAAAATAAGGGTTAAAGGGCCTGGCCAAAAGGCCTTCGCTAAGCGCCAGGCGTCCTCTGGAATATCGGTGGCAAAGTGCGACATTGCATCCGCATTAGGTATGTGTATAATCAAAGGATTGGTGGGGGGCCTGCCTTTAACGGCGTATATTTTTTGTACCGCTAACGGATTTTTAGCATCAGCCCCTAGCCCATAGACAGTTTCAGTCGGGATAGCAACCAGTTTGCCGCCTTTTAACAGATCTAAAGCCTTATCAATTATGTTCATGCATTATAATATGATATATCGAGGTTTCTAGTCCAGGATTTAAAGGAGAAGGTTTTCGTGCGACGATTAGGTTTGCCATACCTAGGCATTATGTTGGGAGCCCTTTTGGCGACCAGTCTAAGTTATGCCACCTTATCGGGGTCTTTAAATGAAAAACAAATCATTTTGCGTTTAAAACCTGAGGGTGAAGTAAGGATCGATGCAACAGGCAGCGCACCCATTGCCAAGCAAACCGTTACTTTAGAAGTCGGCCAACAACACTACGAAGAAGTGTGCCATGTTTGTCATGGAACCGGTATTGGTGGGGCGCCAAAATTTGGGGATAAGGCCGATTGGGCGCCACGCATTGCAGAAGGAATGGATGTATTGCTAAAGCATGCGATAGAGGGCTATAAGGCCATGCCTGCAAGAGGCACCTGCATGAATTGTACGGATGATGAAATCAAAAAGGCAATTGAGTATATAGTATCTCAATCGAAATAAGAGCACCTCGTGTTATTTTTACCTTAAAAAATCTAAGGCAGACCTCAGTAAATTCGTATAATTCTATAGTTTTTTGGCATGTTTATTAGCGCTTTCCATTTTGCCATTCGATTAGAGTTGGCGCTATGACAGCGCAAGTGCACAACACTACAGAATAAATAAAGCTATCATAGAATAAAAGTCTTAGTTAAAATAGCTATTAACAAACTCATTATTTAATAAAATTTTATAATTTCCTAGAGAGTAGAGCATATGTTATTGAAAGAATTTTGTCAGGAGTTAGGATTAACCAAAGCGCAACTAACAGGTGTTCCTAAGATAGATGTAAACGATATTATGAACGGAAATAAAGCCTATGATGCCTTAGAATGGGCAGCTGAACACGCAGGACCAACCTATGTTGCTGTCATGAAACATTTACTGGCTTTTCCGAAAGTCCGTGAAGTTATCCAAGAAGATGGTAATAGGGATGATGTTGCGGAAAAAATTTTAACGATTGCGGCTCGTCGTCGGGATTTAGCAATGGTGAAATGCCTATCCAGCGTTCCCGAAGCTATCTGCGATCCTTGTGGCGCCCTATATTCTGTTTGTTGTGATGTTAGAGATGGTGGCGATGTTGATGAAACTCTGGCTGTTATTGACTATTTGCTCACTTTGCCAAAAACTTTAGAAGAAATTAGAAGAGAAATTAGTCGCGGTTGTTCTTACACCTTGCTGGGTGGGGTAGCTAGCGGAAATATAAAGATAATGGAGAAGCTATGCGCTGAGCCTTTACTTCGCACTCGGCTAACGCTCGGAGAAGGCGAAGATTGCCCCATATCCGCAGCAGCTGGCTATAGTGATAATGTTGCAATGCTGCACTATTTACTGCAGTTCCCTGAGGTGATGGCAAAAGCTACTGCTAACTCTGAAGTTTTATGGCACGCATTTATGAATAACCATGGCGATGATAAAAACATTGACTATTTGCTTACCATTCCAAGAATAAGAGCGACAGCAACGCTTGATAATAACGAAATCCTAAATAACGTAATTGAGGTAAAACATAATCTTTTACTACAAAAACTATTAACCATTCCTGAAGTTAAAATATGCGCACACCTACCCGATAATCGGGCTTTAAAAATAGCCGTAACAAAGCATAAGGAAGCCGCAGTAAGGGTGCTGTTGGAAATTGAGAACGTTCGCATGCTTGCGATGAGAACACTGCGCGAATTAATAGAACCGGAACGTAAATTTCTTGTTAGTAGCATGCAGAAAATTTTGCTACAAGCAGTTAGTCAAAAAGCCAATAACGCAGAAATGAATGCTGAACAGTTTCAGGCAATGACACACCTTTGCGCCAAATCTAATGGCTATTTTCTGGATATAACAGATGTAGAGCTGCAAGAGCTTCTTAAAGATATGCCTCTGCCAATAAAAGCTGTGCCACTGGTTACTTTTTCTCCCGCAGCAGCTAACTCACATACAGTTGAAAAGCGTGTGAGGGTAGAAGAAGTTGCAGACCCTAATAAAAAACAAAAGTTAGTTTATCAAAAAAAATAATGAATAGTGCATAGCGTTTTAATAAAAAACTTTATCGCAAAGAAAAATCAAAGGCGGACTATAAGTCATTATAAGAATAATCGCCGACAATAATATGTTTACATTTCAAATGCCTATTTATGATAATAGAATTACGATAACTGTTAACAATGTTCATAATATTTGCGTCCAACTTTACCCAGTTGGCGGAGAATTTTTCGCTAACATAGCGCGAATAGCACTTAAATGTGCAAGCCCTTTTTGTTCCTTTTCTTCCGGAGTGCTGGCTTCTTTACCATCCCAGATAATATCTTCTTTGGGTAATTCTTCTAAAAAGCGGCTTGGCACACAGTCTACCATTTCATTATACCGTTTTCGTTGTTTGGTCAGAGAAAGGGTTAGGGTTTTTTTAGCACGCGTCATGCCCACATAAGCTAAACGACGTTCTTCCTCAATATTATCTTCTTCAATGCTGGTACGGTGAGGCAAAAGCTCTTCTTCCAGGCCCACTAAAAATACATGCGGAAATTCTAAGCCCTTGGCTGCATGTAAGGTCATTAATTGCACAGAATCTTCAGGCTTTTCATCCTGATTACGTTCTAATATATCGATTAATGCCATGCGTTGTACCACTTCTTCTAACGATAGTTTTTCATTCCCATTCTCCTCATCGCCTTCTAGTAAACGCTTAAGCCAGCTTAACAGATCACGAACATTTTCCATTTTGCGCTCAGCCGTTTTTGGATTAGAGCTTGTATCAAATAACCAGACTTCGTAGTTGATTTTTTTGACCATATCTTCAATCACACTGATGGTATCGCCACGCTTGGCATTATCCATCACCACATTTAACCAATGGGTAAAACTTCTTAAACGTTCCAAAGGCTTGCCAGTCAGGGTTTGTTCTAATCCAATTTCAAAGCTCGCCTCAAAAAAACTAATATTGCGAGCCGCGGCATAGAGTCCTAATTTTTCTAATGTGGTTGGGCCAATCTCTCGCTTAGGCGTATTGGCAATACGCAAAAAGGCACAATCATCGTCTGGATTCACTAAAACTTTTAAATAAGAAATAATATCTTTGACTTCTGTTCTAGAAAAAAAAGACACGCCGCCACTCACTTGGTAAGGAATGCGGTGCTCTCTTAAGGTCTTTTCAATTATTCGGGATTGATGGTTGTTGCGATATAAAACGGCATAATCTCTATATTCAGTTCTGTTTTGAAACTGATGGCTCAGCAAGTGAACGACTAAACGATTGGCTTCATGTTCATCATCTTTGGCATATAAAATTCGAATGGGTTCACCGAGCCCCAGCTGACTCCATAAATTTTTATTAAATAAACTACTATTATGGCTAATCAGATGGTTGGCGCTTCGCAAAATAATACTGGTTGAACGATAATTTTGTTCTAGTTTAATAATCTTAAGATTATGATAATCTTTCTGTAAGCGTAATAAATTGTCGGCTTTTGCACCTCTCCATGCATAAATAGACTGATGATCATCACCCACGACGGTCAGTTTACCACTGGCGCCTGCAAGCAGATGGATAAGAGAGTATTGACATTTGTTGGTATCTTGATATTCATCGACCAAAAGATAGTGAATTTTATTTTGCCATTTTTGCAGGAGTTCTACATTGTTGGATAATGTTTGCAAGGGAATTAAAATAAGATCATCAAAATCTACGGCATTGTATATTTTTAATTGTTTTTGGTATTCAAAATATAATTTCGCAGCCGTTGTCTCGGTTTCGTTAGCAGCAGTGGCAAGTGCTTGGCTTGGATCTAAGGTTGCATTTTTAAAACGAGAAATGCATTGCAAATATAATTCCAGCTTTTCCTTATGATCGTCATTATCTTGGCAAAGGAGTTCACGCACTAAGCTTAAAGAGTCTTCGCTATCAAAAATAGAAATATTGGATTTGAAGCCGAGGTGCTGATGTTCGCTGCGGATAAACTTAAGCCCAAAGGTGTGAAAAGTGGAAATAGAGATCCCTTTGGTTGCCTGTCCCCCTTTTAATAATTTAGTTACCCTTTGCACCATTTCTCTGGCAGCTTTATTGGTAAAGGTAACCGCAAGAATGTGAGAAGGCTTTATGTGACATTTTTGCACAAGATATTGGATCTTATGCGTGATAACGCTGGTTTTTCCGCTACCCGCCCCTGCCAGTACCAGCAATGGGCCATCAATATACTGTATGGCGGCTAATTGTTCAGGATTTAAATGATTCATCAGGGGATTCTAAAACGACAAGCCTATTTTGTCTATCGATTATGTAAAGGGGCCCGTATGCCTGGCATATAAATTTGATTATTGCCCATTTTTATTTCCATAAAACGAGGCTAGCTTTTACCCACCAAATTTTAAAGTCCCCTTTACCCAATCTAAAAATAATTGTGCATTTTCTTTAATCTGTATTTGGTTTTATGCTGGGATCAGGCAGAGATTCATCCTTGTCTTTGCTTTGAGCCTTTGCATTTTGGTGTAAGTTAAAACCAGGTGTCATTATCTCGGCTGATGCGCTATGCACTGAGGCAGATTGTGAACTAAAGTGAGCATCTGCACTTGAAGGTGAACTATCTTTTTTCTGAGTACTCGAGCCAAAAGCTTGGATTTTAGTTTCTAATTTTTTTACCTTTTCTTGCAATTCCAAGATCTGCCGTTTAGGTTGTTCTTCTGCTTCAAATATTTCCTTCCAACAGCGCAAATATATCACAAGTGTATTTATATCTTGCTCACTAGGTGATGCGGAAAAAAACTGACCTGGTTCTGCCATATAGTCGATTACTGAAGAAAATGCATCTGTCTCGGCCTTGATAAATGTGCGTGCAGCTTCATTCTTAGCAGGCTCGACTAATTTTTTAATCTTGTTTAACGCTTCTTTTTTTTCATTAAGGTTAGGCAGTAGTTCTCTTATCATCATTTTTAATAGTGGTTTTAACACTTCAAACGGTATGCCCATCATAGGATAACGTGGATTAAATATCTCAATTTCATTACAAGAATTTGCTTCCAAAAACACATTACCCTTACTTGTACGGTAACTACGGTAACTACGGGAACCGTAATCGTCTCTATTGCAAATAAAACCAAAAAAATCCATAACCGTAAATCTTCGATTAATATCAGCCTCCCTATCCCAATAGTTTGGGAAAGAGTATGATTGATTTAAAAAAGAAATTGGTACACTTTGCAATAAGATTTCGAAGCATTTAGCAAATCTTTTTATGTGAGGACTGGTATCTAAATATGATGGGATTCCTTTGCAAAAGAATAAGGCTGATCCTCTTGCTAAAAACCACAAAGGAGATAGGCCTTCATTATTGAGTTTAGTTGCCTCTGCCCCATTTTTAAGTAAATCCTCAATTAAAAATGGTTCTCCTAAACGGCAAGCAATACAAAGGGGTGTCTCGGAATTAATGATGAAAGCTTGGCCCGAAGAGGGACAATGAAAATAATCGTCATACAGCTTTTCTTGGTCATATTTTATTATTTTGTTTAGCTCTAAACCAAGATCTACGCCCTCTCCTAAAAGTACTAACTTTGAATATTCTGATAAACTATTTAATCTCTCTTCTAGCATAGCAGCCATACACATCTCCAGTTATTAAATCTACATTACAATGTGATTGTGTAAATAGTATAGCTTGTTTAGAACATAAGCTGAATTGGTCGCTCGGGCATAAAATTTTAATTTTTAAGTGCGAGGTCAAGTGGTTACATCTTCACTATCACATCACTAGAGGATTTTAAAACAACAAGCCTATTTTGTCTATCCATTAAGCACGATCCATTTTTCTAAAAGAAAGTGCTTCTGTTAAATGCTCCAATTCTATGGTTTTACTGTTGCTTAAGTCAGCAATTGTTCTTGCCACGCGCAAAATGCGATGGTAAGAACGTGCTGTTAATCGTAAGCGTTCCATAGCGACATTCATAAAGGGTTGAGTCGTGGGATCTAAATAACAATATTTCTGCAGTTCTCTGGCTGAAAGCCTAGCATTTGGCTTTATGGATCTTGCCAGTTGTTTTTTTCGAGCCTTTTGTACCCTTTTTAATACATCACTGCTCCCTTCTGCTGCCGGGCCTTGGTTGGATAAATTTTCTATGGGTATGGCAGGTACTTCAATGTGCATATCAATTCGATCTAAAAGCGGGGCTGAGATCCGAGAGCGATAGCGTTTAATTTGTTCTTGGGTGCATTGGCAGGTATTTTTGGGATCGCCTAAATGTCCACAAGGACAAGGGTTCATCGCAGCAATTAATTGGAATTGGGCAGGAAATTCTGTTTGGCGGTTGGCACGAGAAATAAGAATGCTACCCGATTCTATGGGCTCACGCAGTACTTCTAACACCCGTCTATCGAATTCAGGTAATTCATCTAAAAATAAAACACCATGATGGGCTAAAGAAATTTCCCCTGGGCGTGGGTAGCTTCCTCCGCCGACTAAAGCCGCGGAAGAGGCGGTATGGTGTGGTGCTCGAAAGGGTCGTGTTCCCCAACTTAACACCGGGGAAGCATGAGATGTTAGCGAATAAACAGCACTGACTTCTAATGCTTCCTCAATAGAAAGAGAAGGTAAAATACCGGGCATGCGGCTTGCGAGCATCGTTTTGCCTGTGCCGGGGGGGCCAATCATGAGAAGACTATGGCTTCCAGCTGCTGCAATTTCTAAAGCTCGTTTAGCATGCATTTGCCCTTTAATTTCTGATAAATCTAATTCGAAGGGGGGTATGTGGCTGCAAGAATGGGTTTTCTTGATGAAAGGTTGCAATATTTTTTGTTGGGTAATGTGTGCACAAACGTCTAACAAATGGTTAGCGCCCAAGACAGTATTATCCCCGGGGAGCGCTGCTTCCTCCACATTGCTTAGAGGAATCACAAGAATTCGTTTTGCTTTACGTGTCCCCAGCGCTAAAGGTAAGGTACCATAAATAGCTCTAAGCTCTCCGGATAAAGCAAGCTCTCCTGAAAATTCATAATCCGCAAAGGAATCGATGGGAATTTGGTTAGAGGCTGCCAATATTCCTAATGCAATCGGCAGATCAAAACGTCCCCCTTCTTTGGGTAGATCGGCGGGCCCTAAATTAATGGTTATCCTTTTGCTGGGAAACATAAAATGGCTATTTAAGATAGCGCTTCTGACTCTATCCTTACTTTCTTTAACCGCGGCTTCTGGCAAACCCACAATGGTAAATCCGGGTAAGCCCGTAGAAATGTGGGTTTCAACGGTTACCAAGGGAGCGTCAATACCGACCGATGCTCGGCTATATACAACTGCTAATGTCATGCAAACTTTATACGGTAAAGTGTCAGCGTTGACTAGTCGGATAGATAGCGGAGCATTTTATGAAAATAATATTAGAAGCAGTTTGCTTAAGAACCTCTTAAGATCCGCTCGCCCAATAAATATAAGGACTCGGGCGTGGCATGCAGAACAAGCACATCGCCTGCTTCAATAACCATTTTTGGATCAGGATCGGGGTACCGAACAGTGCCGCGAGTTAATACTTTGACGGCAAGGGGCGTTTCGGGTTCACTAATTTCTTCAATGGTTTTTCCAGCTGCATACGCATTATCTGGAACGGTAATGGCATGCAAGCTCATGCGCGTTTCTTCTTCTTCCAGCAGAGTAGGATCATCTGTGCCTTTGAAAAATCCTTGAATAACCCGATATCGATCAGAATGAATGGCTCGGATCTTAAATAATATGCGTGAAGCCGGAACGCCCAGCATTAATAATAAATGGGAAGCAAGCATTAAGCTTGCCTCTAAAGATTCAGGGACCACTTCAGTTGCCCCTGCTTCTTGGAAGGTTTTTAAATTAGAGTCGTTTCGAGTACGGACAAAAACTGGGACGTCCAGCCGTAAAGAACGAATATGGCGTAACGTTTCTAATGCAGCAGTCTCGTCTGCGAAGCTGATAACTATCATACGCGCGCGTGCCAGACCGGCAGCGGCAAGCACATCGGCACGTCTGGCATCCCCAAAAAACGCATTTTCGCCGGCAAGGGATGAAGAAGAGATACGCATTGGATCAAGATCGAGTGCCACAGACGGAATATTTTCTTGTTCTAGAAAGCGCGCTAAAATTTGTCCAACGCGCCCAAACCCACAAATAATAACGTGATCTTTTAATTCGGCAGTGTGATCGGCAAGCTGCGTCGATTTGCTTTCATCATCCGGTAACGATGCCTCTTGTTTTCTAAAAATCCAATTTCCAATCGCTTTATTATAACGGATCAGTAGAGGTGCAACGACAATACTTAATACAACGGCTGCAACCACAATCTGGCTTTGAATGGGATCAATTAACTTGTGGTTAATGCCAACGGTTAAAATAACAAAGCCAAATTCACCCCCCTGTGCCAAAATAAGTCCAGTACGGAAAGCCTTTGCTAAGGAGACTGCCCCAACCAATCTGGCAAGCACCATAATTAGCGCGGCTTTAAAGGCGATTAAGCTAATTAATATGAAAACTACCCAGTGCCAATGATTCGGCAGTGTATCAATGTGTAAAAGGGCGCCAATGGTAACAAAGAAAAGCCCGAGTAAAACATCTCTAAAGGGTCGAATATCGATTTCTATTTGATGCCGAAATTCTGTTTCGCCTAACATTAATCCAGCCAGAAACGCTCCTAATGCCATCGATAACTGTAGATGATGGGTAAGCCATGCGGCACCTAAGGCGACCAATAGCGCTGCCATCATAAATACTTCGTTTGAGTGGGATTTTGCAACTTCATGAAATAAAGGGCGTAGTAGCCATTGCCCAAATAAGGCTAGCACGATACAAACACCGACCCCTTTGGCGAGTGCTAAAAGCAAAGGCACTAAAAGCGCGTTATCCCCTTTATTCACAAGGGCAGGGATAAGGATTAAAAATAATACTGCAGCTAAATCTTGGAATAATAGGATGCCAATCGAGAGCCTTCCATGGGTAGTGTGGAGTTCATGTTGTTCGGCTAATTGCTTAATCACGACCGCAGTAGAAGATAAGGCGAGTGCACCCGCAGCTATAAAGGCAGTTTTAGGCGCTAACCCAAAATACCAGCCGCCCAAAGCGGCAACCAGCGTGCACAATAGCACCTGGATACCACCCAGGCCTAATAGTGCTCGACGCATAGTGACAATTCTGGCCCATGAAAATTCGAGACCGATGGTAAACATTAGGAAGACGACACCGAACTCAGCTAAGAAGGTAAGATTTTGGATGCTCGGGATAAAGGCTAATCCGCCTGGTCCTACGATCATCCCTACAAACAGATAGCCTAAAATAGGGGGAAGGTGAATACGGCGAAAAAGAGCAACGACAGCGACTGCGCATGCTAATAAAATTAAAATATATTGAAATTGTTCCATAGATTATTAGTATACCTTACTGACTACTTTTTTGGATAGGAAAACCTGTATAAATTACATCAATTTTTTTCAGGAGAAGCTGACAATTTTAGCGCTTCGAGTTCAGCAACTTTTTGTTCCAATTTTTCAAGTTTATTTCGTGTTTTTGCCAACACTTCAACTTGGATATCGAATTCTTGCCGCGTTACCAAATCAAGTTTTTGGAGCGCCAGTGCTAATCCAACACGAAACTGTTCCTCAAACTCGCTTTTGACATCGTGAAAAAGCGGGGGAAGAGTCTGCGAAAATTGGAGAGCAAATTCATTTAACGATTTAAGTACCATTAGACGTTTAAGATATCGTAAAGAAGAAAAAAAGGCAAATTCATTGCGCGGGAAATAAACGATGACGTACACTGCCGCATGATTTATAGAATTGGGTATGCCTTAACGATGGCATTCAGACAACGCCTGAGCTTAAGGCGTTATAATCGGGATTTAACTTTACAATGCAATTCCGTTGTGGAGCTGGATTTACATAGACTAAAAAAACAAGGGATTAAAGTTTTAGTATTGGATTTTGATGGCGTGTTAGCCTCTCATGGGGAAGCCAAGCTAACGCCAAACGTAGAAAACTGGCTCAGTAAATGTTTGCAAGTATTCGAAGCTGAAACCCTCTTTATTTTATCGAATAAGCCGAATTTGGTGCGTATACAGTATTTTTCCACCCATTTTCCAGGCATTCGTTTTATAGTGGCTAGCAAAAAAAAGCCTTATCCGGACGGCCTATTGCAGATTTTGCGCTTAACCCGCAGAGCGCCAGAAAGTGTATTAATGATAGATGATCGTTTATTAACAGGGGTGCTAGCAGCGGTACTTGCCAATGTTTCTGCCCGCTTGATAACCAAACCTTTTACGGCATTCAATAAACGCCCAATATCTGAATTATTTTATTTATCGCTACGCACATTTGAGCGTTTGATTTTCTAAATTCCCTATACATGCTTGCTGAAATGCAGCAGGATGTGCTAAAAGGCGGTAGAGAAATGCTAAAAAACTATCTTAATAGTTAACCTTCTACCTACAAGGAAGAATCCGATGACTTTTGTTGTAACAGAAAGCTGTATTCGTTGTAAATTTACCGATTGTGTAGAAGTGTGCCCGGTGGACTGTTTTAGAGAAGGGCCGAATTTTTTGGTCATCGATCCCGATGAATGCATAGATTGTGCGTTATGCGAGCCAGAATGCCCGGTAGATGCTATTCGCTCAGAGGATGAAATAGGCGAGGCGCAGAAAGAATTTATTGCTTTAAATGCGGAACTGTCGAAAAAATGGCCTGTTATTAATCGAAATAAGGGTGGTTTACCCGATGCCGATGATTGGAAAGACATCCCTGAAAAACTTCAATACCTAATAAAAGAATAAAACTTTAGTTAGGTATTTATTTGGGGATAGGCCTTATACATTAAATTGTAAATAGGCTTTGATTAATCCATCTTCCCAATCCATTCTGTGCGCTAGCGTTTCCCCTAAGTGAGATAAATCTTCAGATAAAGCACTTAAATTATCTAAATCGAGATACTTATCGTTAAAATCTAAGATAATATCGGTTGTCTCTAAAATTTTATTTAAGAGTTCCCCATCTAGACCGGCGGCATTGGGCTGATAGTTTTGGTAAAACTCCGCTATTTTTTCAAACATTTTAAAATGGCCAATCGAAATATAATCTACGAGAGTTTGACAAAATAATTCCAAATTTTCTTTTTCAGGGGTATCGAAAATTTTAGTCACGCTTAGTTGGCTATAAAGGACTAATAGATCTTGTCGTTGCTTTAGCCATTGCTTCATTAAGGGATCGACGGTTGGACTTGGGGTAATTTGAAATGTCTGTTGATGCAACAAGTGAAGCTCCTCCTTAAACAGCCCTTTTTTTGGACTAACTAATTATTAGTTAAAGCCACCCTTGCAAGTAAGTCAAGGCTCTCGGCTTTTGCAGAGGCTGGCACTTAAGAAATCTAGGCAGGCAGCGTAGGTATTTACTTAAAGTTGCGTAAGCCATAGGCCGATAATGTTGCAAAAATACAGAGCCCGATAAATGCTTCCATGTTAATTCTTTGAAAATTATAGGATAATTATTTTTTGGGTTTGCGGATTTTTTTATTTTGAAAAAATTTTTACAATTAAAGCGACTTGTATAAATATTTTGATTTGTTATTCTGAAGCTGTATCCAGGATGGATGGGCAGGATTTAAGCCAAAAGGATTTGGTTGACACGGAGTGTCTTTATTCAAGGATGAAGGTGGGAAGGCGGGTTTTATATCCGCCTTTTTATTTGTAGCCATACAATTTTCACGCAAAACATAATGATTGCCGCAAAACTTAAGAATGCCCAGCCCGACAAGGGAAGCTTTAGGATTGTAAAATCAATTCGGGCACAGTCTGGAGAGGCGCTAAAAATTTCACTCAACGCCTCAAAAAATGGTTTATAAGCAAATAATATTTCAAAACCGGCTATGCATCCGCCCATTTCATTGGGCGGGGTTAGATATTGGATCCATAACTGTCGGCCCGCAATAAGCGCACCCGCCGTACTAAAGAGGATAATGAGGAAACAATATAAAAGACGCCACAAACTTTTATGAACCTGTAAAACGCCTAGCCAGAAGCATAAAACGACCCCCCATAGCGCATATCGTTGTAATAGGCATAGGGGACAAGGATCAATTTTAAAGCCATATTCTATTAGATACGTGCCCCCTAATAGGGCGGTGCTCGCAAGGGCACCGCCTACAAGAAGTGTGCGAAAGGTAAAGTTTTTTTTCATGATACTCCCATTAAACGCGAAAACGTCCAATAAAAACAGAAGCGGTAGGCCCGGTCATAGTCACTGGACTGAAAGCATCACGCCAGTGGATTTTGAGCCTTCCCCCTAAGAAGTCAACCCGAACCGTCGCATCGAGGACGCCTAAACGAATACCGGCACAAACAGCTGCACATCCTGCAGAGCCACAGGCTAAAGTCTCTCCGATCCCACGTTCATAAACGCGTAATCGAACCTGAGAACGATCGAGGATTTGTAGAAAACCGACGTTGGTTTCTTTGGGAAACCAGGGGTGCTGACTAATCAGGGGGCCAAGTTTTTTGACAGGCGCCTCTTCAATGTTGGGCACTTTTAAAATGGCGTGCGGGTTTCCCATTGAAACTAAACTGACCGATATTTCTTTGTTTTCGATTATTAAGGGATAGAGCATAGCCTCTGTCTGTGTGGTAAAAGGGATGTCGGCAGGCATAAATTTGGGGATCCCCATATTCACAGTGACTGTACCGTCCTCTTCTATTAAAGCGGTAATCGGGCCCGCTAAGCAATCTGCGTGTATAGTGCGACTATTTGTAAAACCCATATCGTAGAAAAATTGCGCGGCGCAGCGAATGCCATTACCACACTGCTCAACTTCTTTGCCGTCCTTGTTAAAAATACGAAAATAAAAGTCGGCTGTTTTTCGTGTAGGAGGCTCAATTAATAGGACTTGATCACATCCAATACCTAGATTTCTATCTGCGATACGTTGAATATGGGCCGAATTCAGTTTTAAAGATTGCGTAATCAGATCAATCACAACAAAATCATTACCCAGGCCATGCATTTTAGTAAAATTAATTAACATGCGCTCAGATTCAATATCTTTATATACACAAAAGGGTCCCTTTGTTTTACATTTTGGATGTTTTTATAGGAGGCGGATGATCGGGCAGATATAACGGCCCACTCTGACCACATCCCGCCATAAAGCTCATCACACTTCCTAATAATAATAAGTTAAACACTTTATTACACATATGGGTTCCTTAAGGCTTTCTCTAGCCGCCTATACTATAACACTAATACTTTAATTGAAAAAAGCGATACTCTATGTATTCGGGCGTGTAATTGACAATAATGGATCTTTTTCAGTAAAGTGACTGCTATGGAAACACCCACCGTTCCTCTGGTATACCAGCGCCGTATTCAGAGCTTTGTTCGTCGTGAAGGCAGGATGACTAAAATCCAAGCCCACGCCTTAGAAACGCTATGGCCTATCTATGGGCTCTCTGTAAAGACAGAGGGTCAGGGTCTAATTGATTTTGACGATATTTTTAAGCGTACGGGCGAAAAAATTTTAGAAATTGGTTTTGGAGATGGCCACTCTTTAGTACAAATGGCTAAAGATGCACCAAACAAGGATTTTATTGGAATAGAGGTGTATCGGAGTGGGGTAGGCAATCTTTTAGCGACTATCCAAAAAGAAGGACTATCGAATATTCGCGTTTTTTGTGCCGATGCCTTAGAAGTGTTAGAACACGCGATCCCTGATCACTATTTAGCAGCCGTACAGCTTTTTTTTGCAGATCCCTGGCCTAAAAGCCGGCACCATAAGCGCCGACTCGTGCAAACATCTTTTGGCAAATTAATTGCGCGCAAGCTTAAAGTCGGTGGGACCCTACATATGGCAACCGATTGGACGCCGTATGCGCACCACATGATGTCGGTGTTAGGTGAAATGGCAGAATTTGAAAATATTGCAGGTTCAGGACAATTTGTCCCCCGCCCAGATTTTCGTCCTTTAACGAAATATGAAAAAAGAGGCTTACGCCTCGGCCATCCAAGTTGGGATCTCATCTTTAGGTACCTTGGTTTATACTAAAACCTAAGGAGAGCCAATGTGTTACCAGAAATTCACTTAACAGTTGATATAATTTTGGTGTTGGGCATTTTAATGCTAACGGCGGGTCTTTCGCTTTCAAATGTGATCCGAATGGATGTCGTCGCGGTTTTGGTACTGGTGATTCTGGGCATTACTCGCCTACTGCCGCCCGAACAATTATTCTCTGGCTTTTCGAGTGAAGCCGCCATGTCATTGATTGCCGTGATGATTATTGGTGCGGGCCTTGAAAAAAGTGGGATAGCATTAAGGCTGGCACGCGGCATTTTAAGATTGGGACGCGATCATCCCCATAAAATTAATCTCGTATTGATGGTTACATCGGGCCTATTGTCTGCGTTTATGCGAAGCCTAGGGGCTGTGGCATTATTACTTCCGGTTGTTACACGAATTACGATTAGAACCGGTATCCCTAAATCTCGGTTTTTAATGCCCATCGCCTTTTGTTCTATTCTGGGGGGCGGCCTTACTATGATTGGGAGTAGCTCCCTGATTTTGCTAAACAGCCTGCTTAAAAACGCTAACCAATATCTTCCGCAAGGCACCCGTATTCTAGAGCCCTTTCATCTTTTTTCAGTGTTTCCCATAGGCTTGTCGCTGTTATGCATAGGTATTTGCTATTTTGTTTTTTTCGGAAAAAAATTCTTACCCAGAGAGCATGCGCAAACCTTTAGCAGTGGTACGACGAAGACACATTTTTTAAAAACCTATGGCAAAGGGGGCGCTATTTTTGAATTAAAAGTGCCCAATCAGAGTGACTTGGTGGGTCTTACTTTGAAAGAAATTGAAACCCGATTAGATCCTTCCTCTTCATTGTTAGCCGTGAATAGTGCGCAAGATATGCACTTTCCACCGCTTAGGAAAGTTATTCTGGAAAAAAATGCTTATATCGCCATTATGGGCCATAAAGAAGTCGTGGCTGCCTTTGCAGAACGATATGGTTTATTGTTGCAATCGCGATTAAATGTATTTGCCGAGCTGTTGCATGCCGTTAGATCCGGCTTATGTGAGGCTGTGGTACCCCCCAGTTCTCAATTAATTGGTCAAGCACTCGGCGAATTACATATGAAACGCACCCATCGAGTACATGTTTTAGCCGTGTATAGAGGCAATACCGTTTATCAGGGTGAGGCCTTAAAAACGTTAATTATACGTTCAGGAGATACCTTAGGGATGTTTTGCTTATGGGAAACTTTGGCAGACTTCCATAAAGATCCCGACTTTGTGGTGATAACCACCGCTTATCCGCGCGAAGAGGTACGTCCTAAAAAAGTGTGGTACGCGGTCATTTTTTTTATGGTGTCGATTTTATTAATCATTTTAGGAAAATTCCCCGTTCCGGTCGGTTTATTATTAGGCGCGGCTGGCATGATCGCAACCGGGGTTCTTTCGATTGATGAGGCCTATGAAAGTGTCAGCTGGAAAACCGTTTTTTTAGTTGCAGGCTTAATTCCTTTAGGCTTGGTGATGAAAACCACCTATGCTGCCGATTGGTTAATTCAACACACGCCGCTTTTATATGAAGTGCTGCCAAGCTGGGCGATTCAAATAGGACTTGCCTTCTTAGCAACTGTTTTTGGTCTGGTGATTTCAAATGTAGGCGCCACCGTGGTTTTGGTGCCTATTGCTTTAGAACTGGCGATCCAGATAGGAGCTGATCCTAGAATGTTTGCATTGATTGTAGCCCTTGCCTCTTCCAATACCTTCTTAATGCCAAATCAACAAGTCAACGCCTTAATTGCAGGGCCTGGCGGATATCGGGTTAAACACTTTTTAAAAATCGGGGGTGGAATGACGGTGCTTTACTGGATAATCATGTTAGCTACCGTTAATTTTATGTTGGTTTGATTTTGAAGCATCTTTCATTCATTTAAATCCAGCCAATGGGGATTTGTATAATTTTAGGGGTTAGCCATTGCGGCCTTTCAGCTTGATTAATAACGATCCCAAATGGTAAATTGAGTTCATCAATAAACCGCTTTAGGGCAGATAATTGTTTTAGATGGGTTTGTACGCCGAATTTTATTTCGATGGGAAGACAACCGAAAGGCCCCTCAAGAATAAGATCGATTTCTGCTCCGTCTCGAGTACGATAATAATAGGGTTCCCAATTGCTGACATCCGTTGCTTGTAAGCCTTTAATAAGTTCTTCAACAACAAACGCTTCAAAGGAATCTCCAATAAATACACTTTCATAAAGATCTTCAAACGTACTTATTTTAAGAAAATAATGCATTAGCCCTGTATCTTGGATATGCCCTTTTGGCATTTTTACAATAGATTTTATAATGTTTCCTTCATAACTAGGTAGGCTTCGCCAAAGAAAAGTGCCTGTAGCAATCGTTAAATATTCAGATATGCTTTTTTCGCCAATTTCAACAGTGCGAGCCAGATCACGCTTATTTAAAATATTGCCGGAAAGTTTACACAGTAACATTATGAAGCGACGGTAAGCCACTCGATTTAATCTTGGAAATAGTGCAGCAATATCCCTATTAATATAGGTATCTTGATAAGCAGCCATCCAATGATTGTAAAATGTTTCATTGGATTTTAACACAGGCTCTGGATAGCCTCCTTTTATCCAAGGCAATTGGATGTCATGAGAGGCTAAAGGAGATATGCTTGGAAGAATATCATTGATTGCTTCTACACAAAGTGTAGATTTGAATAAAGAATAAAATGAACTCAAGGGCTGTTCATAATATTCATTAGATTTTAAGGTTCCAAGTTCTAATAAGGCCACTCTGCCGGCCAGACTTTCTGAAGTTTGCTTAAGAAGTTCTGGGCTACTCGAGCCTGTAATAATAAAGCGTCCTGTCAAGCTTCTGTCGTTATCGATGACGCCCCGCAATATTTTAAAAATAATGGGGTAATGTTGTGCCTCATCAATAATGACCTGACTGGGATATTGTTTAAAGAAGAACTCAGGATCTTGAGAGATCCTTTCATAATCACTCGGTTTCTCTAAATCAATGTAGGTCCAGTTTGGCTTTAACCTTTGGGCAAGCGTGGTTTTTCCAGTCTGGCGCGCTCCCAAAATAATTACAGCTGGAAATAAATCCAGTAATGTTTTGGCTTTCGATTCTAAATTTCTTTTTATACCCCGCATATCCGTATTATAGGTACGGATATGCGGCCTGTAAATGGCTATTTTGTTGCTAAGTACAATACAGTCATGGGTCCCATTGGGGTAGAATTTGCCCTCTATATTGTGGCGCTGATCCTATCCTAGAATGTTTGCACTGATTGTAGCCCTTGCCTCTTTCAATACCTTCTTAATGCCAAATCAACAAGTCAATGCATTCATTGCGGGACCGCGCGGATATCGGAAGAAATATGGGGAGCAAAATCTGCATAAATAACTGTTCACGAACTGTTTTCTTTTACCTATTCGTTAAGGCTTGGCATCCGCTTTGAATAAGCCGTCAATACACCTATCCAATAATGATACATGTCTTCGATTGTTAAATTTTCATCTGAAAATCTCATTGCATGCGCAATAATATCTTGTGTTTCTTTAGGATGTTGCTCCGACCAAGCGATTGATTTTAACAGTGACGCTTCATCTTGAATTGAAAGATAATGGACATTTGGAACAATGCCTTTGTAAAACCATTGGACCTGGTTGCTTTGATGTTTAAACACTAGGCAATTTGTACGTAATTGCCAAACTAATCTCTCCCAAGTAGCACGTGATCCATCAATCGTAATTTGATGACGATACTGCACATGCTGATCTTCCGATAGGTATTCGGCAGGGTTATTTTGCGAAAACTGCGCATTTATGAGCAGCGGATATTCTTTTGTTAGAGACACTAGCGTATGACGAAAACCCGAACTGTCGGCTAAACTACCCCGCCAAAACAGATAAGGTTGTTTCTTCTCCCAAGGAAAAAGATAATTGGCATATGCTATACGCACTTTCAGTTCTGAAACAGAACGCAAATTCATCCAGTCAGGCACCAATATTAAATCTTTTTCAACCGGAACCGTTATATCTTTAGCAAAAGTGAAGATTGGCACAGGCGTCGATCTTGAAACAACTAGAAAATCTTGTAAGCATAAAATAAAATCAGTATCAGGAATGTAATGATTTTCGGCTAAAAATTCTAACATGTTTCGAATGATTTTATAAGACTTAAGCGCAAGTATCGATGGGTCTTGGACAATTGTTTCAAGTTGACTGTTGGTTATTTTTACCCGCATTAATCGATTATGTGTATCATTCTCAGATACAAAATATTCATCGAGTTCTTTAGGGGTGATGTTTGAAAATTTTGAGAGATCGGCTGTAATTTGTTCTTGCGCCCAAGCGGGTAATCCCACCGCTATTTTTTGCTTTAAAACCTTTTCATCTACAAAGCTGCTCGGCTTAGAAACTCGCATCCTCGCCCAGTATTTTACAACAGTACTGAGAAGAGATAATTTAGTTTTGGGGGCTGAGATCCAAAATCCCGATACACACACCGCCGCAACAATAATCAAATAAACACTTTTTTTCATTCGGACTAAATTCCTAAAATAGAGCTTGTATTATCCATTCACCCATACTCCAAAAGCAACCGCTAATTCTTTTTCGTCCAAAAAGTGATTCGGTTACCTATAACCCTAAGAGGGTGTATCAGGACCCTGCTAATTACGCCCATAGCCATTCAAATATTCCTTAACTAACAATTTGGTTCCGGATTTCCATTTTTTGCTCATTGGGAATTTTTCGTAACCTACAATTTTAAAAAATCAGGAAAAAAATAGCCCAGTTAAATCATTTAAAAAACGTTTACCCAATTCTGTGGGCACAATTATTTCTTGATTAAAGGTGAGAAGCTCTTGCTGCTTGGCTTTTTCTAATATGGGAAGAATAGTAGAGATTGAAAGCCCGGTTCGCTCTTCATAATGTGAAATTCTTGCCCCCTCGTTTAATCGAAGCCCGTTTAACATAAACTCAAGCGCAAGCTCTTCCGTTGGAATAATCTTACAGCCTGCAATTTTAGGACCATCTGTTTCTAAATAATTTTTTGGATAACGGGTTTTCCAATAACGCGTAATGGTATTTTTTTCAGTATCCGTAATTTTTGCATGCGCCCCTGCACCTATCCCTAAATAATCGCCAAATTGCCAATAATTCAGATTATGCTGGCATTGATGATTGGTTTTGGCATAGGCAGACACCTCATATTGCAAAAGCCCGTGGGCAGCCAATCGTGATTGACCGGCCAGTTGCATTTCCTCAAGGGTTTCATCCGGCGGGAGGGGCGGCTTTTGATGATGAAAAATAGTATTTGGCTCTATGGTTAAATTATACCAAGAAAGATGGGGCGGCGAAAAACTTAAGGCGGTTTCGAGATCAGAGAGCGCGTCTTCAACGGTTTGATTGGGTAAGCCATACATTAAATCGAGGTTGTAGCTATTAAAATTTGCGTTAGCAATACAGTCAATGGCAGCTTTAGTTTCATCAGCGGTATGTACCCGCCCCAGGGTTGCTAATTTATCATCTTGAAAGCTTTGAGCACCCAGGGAAATTCGATTAATGCCAGCCAATCGATAGTCACTAAAAGCTTTATGTTCATGTGTCCCAGGATTGGCTTCTAGGGTTACTTCAATATTTGGATCCAGTGTCAAAGAATGAGAAACTTGATTTAAAATTTTCTCGACAGCCAGGGGAGAAAAAAGGCTTGGGGTGCCGCCGCCAAAAAAAATACTTTTAATTGTGCGGTTCTGAGCCAATGATAAGTCAGCAGTTAGATCCTCCGTCAGCATTGCGATATATTCTTTTTCTGGAATTCCTGCTTGAATCGCATAAGAATTAAAATCACAGTAGGGGCATTTTTTTATGCACCAGGGGATGTGTATGTAAAGAGATAGTGGAATAAGATTATGCATGCTCACTCAAGTATTTTTTTAATAATTGGTTAAAGGCTTGCCGACGATGATTGCTATGGGTGCGTTCTTCAACGGTGAGCTCGGCCCCGGATTTTTGATGCTGTGGAGAATAAAAAATGGGTAAATAGCCAAATCCCAATGTTCCTCGAGGCGCTGTTAATATTTCGCCTTCCCAAGTTCCTTCACAAATGAGTGGGGCGGGATCTTGCGGGTATCGAACCAGTACGACGACGCAATAAAATTTTGCCCGACGACGGGCATTTGGCACTTTGGCTAATTCTTGTAAAAGCTTTTCAATATTCTCTTGATCAGTCGCCTGGACCCCTGCAAATCTTGCAGAATACAGGCCGGGAGCACCGTTTAAATCTTCGACCATCAGACCTGAGTCATCCGCGAGTACGGGAAAAGGGGCAAAGGGCGCTGCGTGGCGTGCTTTAATGAGTGCGTTTTCAACAAAGGATAAGCCCGTTTCTGCTATTTCAGGTACCGAAAATTCTGCTTGTGGAATTAATTTTACTATAGTGGTAGAAGAGAGCGCGCTAAAGTCGGCTATTTTCCCTGGATTGTTGCTGGCTAGAAGGAGGGTGTGCATATTTTGGTCTCAGATTCCGTGTATAAATGCAGTTGGATCAGTATCGAGTACAGGCGGAATGGCAACGTGTAGCGTCCCATCCTGCATTTTTAAAATTTTGTGTACGCAACCCAAAATAGAAGTTTTATGAGAAGTCAGGATAACGGTTGGAATAGAAGAAAACAAGACTTTTAAAATTTTCTTTTCGCTTTCATTATTCAATGAGCTGGTCGTTTCATCTAATAATAAAATTTCCGGTTTTAATAATAGCGCTCGGGCTAAAGCAACTTTTTGTTTTTCTCCCCCTGAAAGCTTGGTTCCCATTTCGCCAACCAAGGTATCAAATCCTTTTTCCATGTGTTCGATAGTGTCCAGAAGATCCACATCTTTTGCCACTTGTAGCAACGCATCATTTGATACGCCTCGCATGCCATAAGTCATATTATAACGCAAGCTTTTATTAAAGAGACGAAAATCTTGCGGAATAAAATGGATAAGCGCCGATAAAGTATTGGGAGTCAGGTTTTCTATCGGTTGGCCGTTAATATAAAGACTTCCGACAAGTGGCTTGTAAATGTTTGCCAGTAAATTAATTAAAGCTGATTTTCCACTGCCATTTTTTCCAATAATAGCAATTTTTTCGCCCTTTTTGATGGATAATGAAAGGTGACTGAAAATGCTTTTTTGTGCGTCATAGGAAAAACTGGCATTTTCTACTTCAATCGCATTTTCAGGGGCTTTAACAAGCGTAGAAGGTTTTTTTATATTTTCTTCTAGGGGGATTTCAAAAATAGAGAGGATTTTTTTGATATCCACCATAGATTCTGCTAATTGTCTAAATTCCATTGAAAATGCTCTTAGGGGTAAGAAAGCCGCAATCAGCTGACCTTTAAGGAAAACAAAATCTCCAATCGTTAAGGTTTGGTTGTGAATGGCTTGTATGACGCCAATTAATACGGCCCCAAGCGTTGTTCCTAATAAAATGCCAATGAAGATATAAATAGAATGTAACCGGATATTCGTGGTGTTCCAAAGATTGGCTTCCGTGCTTAAAATAGAATTTATTTTTTCCATTTCAAATGCGTGAAAAGGACGGACTATTTTGGTGTTTAAAAGGCTATCATGGATGGATAAGGTAACCATATCGCTGGCTTGCCAGGCAGATCCCCTGGCGGCGATATACCATTGTGTCCCTTTGTATAAAAGCATTAGAGAGATCAAAATGCCTGGCACCAATAGCCAGCCAAATAATCCTGCTTTAATGGTTATCATAACCGCAATCAGTAATTTGAAGGTTGTTGGAATAATGAGTAAAAGTAATATTTTAATAAAAGCACGCGCGCTCAGGCTGATACGTCGGATGCAATTAATAACTTCTGATATCGATAATTTTTTATAATCCGTTAATGGAATTTGGTGAATATGATCAACCACTGCATGGGTAATTCCGCGGATCATTCTATTAATAACCGGGAACAATATAATATCTTGTATGTGGCTAAGGATTTTATCCAAAATCCAAAAAATACTTAAAAAAAATAGAGCAATCCAAACACTATTTAAGAGATTGATGGAGAGGGCGTCGACAATTTGCTTCGTACAATAGGGGATTAAACTTACCACCGCGATATCAATCAAAACAAGCAAAATTGCGATCATCCCCCGGGTGCGCACAGTAGGATCTTTTAATAATTTTGATGAAAAAAACAACGAAAAGCTTTGCTTAAAAACGGTAAAGTTAAGATCCATTTTTACTCTTGATAATCCTGGCGCCATTAAGATAATTGATAGCCATAGTATATAATTCGTTGTGCCACTAGAATGTTAATAAGTTGTAATGCAAGCAAAACCAGTATGGGTGATAAATCAATTGGAATAGAAAGTGGCAAAAGTTTTTTTGCAGGCTTCAGTAAAGGTTTGGTTAACTGCATTAAGATAACGGTAATAGGTGTATGGCCTCTCAAAGGTAGCCAGCTTAAAATAGAGGTCATAATAATGGCCATGAAAAAAATATTAATACTATGGCTTAAAATTTCTCCCAATGACCAAACCATCGCCCCTATCATGTGGGGCATAAAATTTTTCGTTAACAGCATCATCAAGGAATATTCCAAACCTTTTAAGACGAACAATAGCAATAAAGACGCAATATCGACTCTGGCATAACGCGGAATAAATTTTTGCATCGGGATTAAAATAGGATTAGTGGCTTTTAAGATAAATTGTGAAATGGGGTTATAAAAATCAATTTTAAAATATTGAAATAAAAAACGTCCCAAAACAATTAAAAAATAGAGGTGGAGACCGGTTCTGACTAGGAAAGCTAAAAAAGCGTTAAGAGAAAAACTCATTGACTACTCCTTGTTGGGGTTAAATGGATGACTGAGTTCAATGGAGCGTTCTTTTGCAGCCAATAGCACGTCATTCAATAATGTCTTAATGTTGCCTGATTCTAACCTTGGGAAGGCCTCTTTGGATATATCACTTTGTGATGCTATCCCTTTTATAATTTCTTTAAAAGGTAAATCACTTTCCATCGTCATTTTGGTTACCCCTAAGGACGCTTGTAGTGTTAACAAACGTGCGGTTGCTTTGGATAATCCCAGGGTTTCTGCTGCCTCCTGAAGGGATTTCATCATAAATAGAAAATACCCAGGACCCAGTTCTAACAGGGCTGTTATAGCATCTATTTCATGCTCGTGATTGATCCACACCGTAATGCCAACCGATCGGAGTAGGGATTCTGCCAGGTTTTTTTGCTCAGCGCTAACATGGGTGTTTGCGTAAAGGCCTGTGGCCCCCGCGTGTAATAAAGTGGGGGTATTCGGTACTGCTCGTACAATGGCAGCGGGCGATCCTAACACGGTCTCCAAATAAATCGTCGGGAGCCCTGGCACTAAAGAGATAATAAGCAGCTTCTTGGTATTTAAAACCTCTTTTAATTCTGCGAGAAGAGCGGGTATATCGTGGGCTTTCACAGCTAGCACCAAGATATTGGCCATTTGCGCCATTTTGCTATTCGAGATCCCAGTGCCCACTCCAAACTGATCATAAAGGGCTGTTAATTTTTCAGGGTTACAATCGGATACCCATAAAGCTTTTTTGTTAAAACCGCTTTCTATAAGGCCACTAATCAGGCTTTTAGTCATATTACCGCCTCCGATGAAGGCAATCGTAGTTTCTTTTTGCATAGCGATATTCTCCGATTTAAGTCTTTTACCATTTTGATCGATGTATAGGAGGGAGGTCTATACTTTATTTGTAGATATTTGCTGAAATCGTGGATCTAGACAAAGACCTACTGTCAACCAGGTGTTTAGGCTTCAAAACGTTGCAGGAGAAATAGGTGGATATTACAGAATTGCTTGCATTTGGTATTAAAAATAACGCTTCGGATCTCCATTTATCTGCCGGCATGCCGCCTATGATCCGAGTGGATGGCGAAATGCGTCGTATAGATGTGCCTGCCCTAGAGCACAAAGATGTACATGCACTTGTGTATGACATTATGAATGATAAACAACGAAAAAATTATGAAGAGTTTCTTGAAACCGATTTTTCTTTTGAAGTCCCCGGATTGGCACGTTTTCGCGTAAACGTTTTTAATCAAAATCGAGGGGCCGGTTCTGTATTCCGGACTATCCCTTCCAAGGTTTTAAGCTTAGAAGAATTAAATGCGCCTTCCATTTTCAAAGATATTTCAGATAGCCCGCGGGGTATCGTTCTTGTCACAGGGCCAACGGGTTCGGGTAAAAGTACAACCTTAGCAGCGATGATTGATTATGTGAATGCCAATCGTGCTGAACACATTATTACCATTGAAGATCCCATAGAATTTGTGCATCAGAGTAAAAAAAGCCTTATCAATCAACGGGAAGTTCATAGAGACACCTTAGGGTTTTCTGAAGCACTTCGCTCTGCATTACGAGAAGATCCGGATGTTGTGCTGGTTGGCGAAATGCGAGATTTGGAGACCATTCGTTTAGCCTTAACAGCTGCAGAAACAGGGCACTTAGTATTTGGCACCCTGCATACGACTTCTGCTGCAAAAACCATCGATCGGATTGTCGATGTTTTTCCTGGAGAAGAAAAAGAAATGGTTAGGGGAATGTTATCGGAATCATTACGAGCCGTGATTTCACAAACACTTTTAAAAAAGGAGCAGGGCGGGCGTGTGGCGGTTCATGAAATCATGATGTGCACCCCAGCAATCCGCAATTTAATTCGTGAGGCAAAGGTTGCACAAATGTATTCAGCCATTCAAACGGGCCGCGCTGTGGGTATGCAAACATTGGATCAATGTTTACAAGACTTAGTACAAAAAGGTCAAATAAGCCGCAAAGAAGCCAAATCAAAGGCTGAAAATAAAGAATTGTTTAATTAAGGATATTCGTGTGGGCATAGAATTGTGGTTAAAGGATATGGTTCAGAAGAAAGCTTCTGATTTATTTATTATGGTTGGGGCACCACCCATGATGAAGGTAAATGGCGAAATGGTGGCTTTGGGTACTGAAAAACAAACGGACGCACAAACAGAATCCGTTATTTTAGCGATGATGAATGATGAACAAAAAAAAGAATTTATTCGCAGTAAAGAATTAAATTTTGCCATTTATCGGGAAGCATTGGGACGATTTCGAGTGAGCGCTTTTCAGCAGCGTTCTGTGATGGGGGCGGTTTTAAGAAGGATTGAAACGGTTATCCCTAAGTTGAATGAATTAGGGGTGCCGCCTATTTTAGCAGAATTTGCATTGGTGCAACGAGGATTGATTTTAGTGGTGGGTGCTACAGGAGCAGGGAAAAGTAGTACATTGGCGGCGATGATTGGACATCGCAATGAAAATACAAAAGGACATATTATCTCCATTGAAGATCCAATAGAATTTGTGCATGAACACAATCATTGTATTGTGACGCAAAGGGAAGTGGGGATTGATACGGACTCCTTTGAAATTGGCTTAAAAAATACACTGCGACAAGCTCCCGATGTCATATTGATTGGCGAAATAAGAAGCCGAGAGACGATGAATTATGCTATCGCTTTTGCGGAAACGGGGCATTTATGTTTGGCAACATTGCATGCGAATAATGCCAATCAGGCGTTAGATAGGATTGTGAATTTTTTCCCACATGAGATGCAACATCAACTATGGATGGATCTTTCTTTAAATTTAAAAGCCATTGTGGCTCAGCAATTGGTGCCTGCTAAAGAGGAAGAAACACGCGTTCCCGTTGTTGAAATTTTGATAAATACCCCTGTTATTTCTGAGTATATTCGCAAAGGTGACGTAAGCACATTAAAAAACTTTATGGCCAAATCCAATGAGTTGGGGATGCAAACATTTGATCAAGCCTTGTATCAATTGTATTTAGCCAAAAAAATAAGTTATGAATCTGCGCTTAAATATGCAGATTCTGAGAATGAAATACGATTAATGATTAAATTAAGCCAAGGGACGGACGGGATAAAAACGACATCCAGTTTGAGCATGTTGGATGATCAAAAGCCATTTGGCTAATAACAATTTTTCGCCAAAAAATCCTCTATTTATTTTATGACTGTGTATGCAAAAATACTATTTCGGTGGTAATAACTTAGAGGTTCGCTGTTGATAAATCGTTATAAGTTCAGACTCTGCCCCCTTGCCTTTTGGTTGAATAATCTTTGCCTGAAGCGTGTGGCTGCCGCGTTCCAACCAGGGGGTTGTCAGCGTTGTGGTTGCAGTAGGCTCGCCACATTCTTTACCGTCTACGTAAAGTATGATTGAATCCCCGTCTTCCAGTTTGGGAACAACATTTACCGTAACGGCAATGCTTTGTGCTTCGTTCTGGAAAGTTTGCTCAGATGTAGGTGTTGCAATTTGGATGGTATATTCAGGAATGGTTTTTTTTACGACATCAGTGTGCACAATGTTTGTTTCTTCTGCAAAAGTGCTTTGTATAGGGAAGCAGAGACTAAGCAATAGTAGACCTACATGTATTTTCTTCATTGGCTGCTCCAAATTTATTTAAGACATCATTACTCTAATAATAGTACAAATTGTATCGTTAATAGCGAGACTCGTTGAAAACGGGGGGCATGCCGTTTTTGCTTTCATAAAAATCGTATTTATCGCGGTAAGTAATGAGCAGCCTTTCTAGTGAAATTGTTTTCTGCCCCGTAGCCTTTTAAAAAAATAGAATGGCATTTTTTGGCTATGTTTGTATAGTCCACGTGTTCATCAATGTTAGCGCTTATTAAATGGAGTAAAGTTTTTCCAATTTCGGGATGCTCTTTGCCATAATCCGATTTTTGATAATATTTTTCCTGGATCTTTAGATTTTTTTCCAATTGTTGCTTAGCCCTTTTGGGTTCTCCCAGCAACCTATAGCATTCTGCTAAATTGCTAATGGTATTCGTTACCAATGCATGCTTAGAGTCATTAAAGTTTGCGGTAAAAACCTCTAAAGCGCGCTCCAAAGATGTTTTAGCATCAACAAGATTTCCTTCTTCTCGGTAAGTAGTACCCAGCGCGAGAAGTATTATTCCAAGGTTTGGATGGCTCATATTTTGATAGTAAATGGCTTGGATATGCAAAGCCTTTTTTAAAGCGGAGATTGCTAATGTTAATTCGCCTAATTCTAAAAGTGAGGCACCAAGGCTTGCAAGACTAAATGCTATTTCAGGGTGATCTGATTCATAGTGCTTTTCTTTAATAGCAAGTGCCCGCTCTGACAACACTTGCTGTTCTTTATAATTCCCTAGCATTCCGTGAGCAATACTTAAACTTCCTAAGATACACGCTATTTTTAGGTGATCTGGATCATAATGTTTCAGGAGTATATTCTGCGCCCTCTCTAAAAAATTCTTCTGCTGTGAATAATTGCCTAATATCCAATGTGCATTCGCAAGGCCTCTCAAAATAGGCACAAGCTTTAGTTGCTCCGGATCTTGTCTTTCTTCTATCGCCAAAGCGCGGACTAACATTAATTTTTGTTCATGATAATTTCCTAGGCCAGCGTGCGCTGTCGCAAGATCTACCAAAATATTCGTCATAAGTGGATGGTCAACAGCTTGTTGTTCTTGTGTTAATAAAGCTTGCTCTAATAACGTTTTTTGTTGTTTATATTCACCTAGGTCCCCATGTACACTACCCAGATCCACTAACATTTTGATTACTAGGGGATGTTTATCACTATAATGTCCATTCGCAATTTTTAAAGCAGACTCAAAATGAACTTTTGCCTTTTTGTAATCCCCTATCAAATTATGTTGCATGTGGCCAATATCATTCTCTAAATACCCTAGCTCAATAGGAAGCTTCCCTTCCAATAATTCATGACTGTGCTTTATGAGAGATAGCATGTGTGGCAGTAGATCTTTTCTTCGTATTTCATCGTCAATAATTTGAGTATTGCGGCAAAACTCTAGGTGCGTAGCCTTAAGTAAGGTATGTAACCATTCGTTTAATGGTTGAATATGACTCTGATTGTTTTCGTGGAAATGACTTTGATGTTGATGACGTAATACTGCTTGAACCAGACGATGAATAACAATGAAGTTATGTCCTTCGTAGTTTATCATGGAGTATTGCCATAGTTGGTGAATATGTTTGTTGAATATTAAGTCAGGCGATCCAAGATCAGGATATGCCTGTTTAAACCACATAAGCAATAAACTTTTAGGTATCTTCTCTGGAGATAGGTACGCACAAGCTTGCAAAAGATCAAGCGCAATCAATGGCTGTTGGTTTTCCTTTGCTTCTTTTGCGATTGTTGCCAAGGTTAAATTCCAATTAACTGCAATAGGCAAACTTCGCATTCCTTCTGGAAAAGAATCCTCTTCTAATAATATTTTTTCGTGTTTTTGATATAATGTTACATAATCTGAAAAGGCGATTGGATTTTGCCTAAGATAGGCTGCGGATTGCGCTAAAGCTAAAGGTAAATAGCCTAGATTCTTAGCCAGTTTACTTAAAGTGGATTCATCCGTTTCACGTATTTCCCTGTTTATAATTGATTTGATCAATGCCACCGATTCAGCGTCATCGGTTACATCGATTTCGATCGTGTCAAAGTTACTTGGCCAGTTACGTTGACGGGTAGTTAAAATAATACTTCCGCCGTTATTGGGTAAAAAAGGCTCAATTTCCTTATAAGAATTAACATTATCGTATACGAATAACCACCCCGGGTTGTTGGATAACCACCTCGTAATATATATCACTGCCTCTTCGTAAGAAGGCTTCTCCTCGCGGTAACCCAGTTCTTTTGCACATTCGACATATTGCTTTTTAAGGTGATCAAGGTTTTCAGCAGAAAACCAAGCTTTTAAAGTGTATGGAAGCTTAGAATGTAGTATATATTGAAGAACTAATTGAGTTTTTCCCACTCCGCCTAATCCTACGCAAGCAACAATGGCTAATTTGCTTCCATTATTGTCTTTATTGTGTTCTATTTCATCTGAAGCATTATTTTGTATGTTTCCCTTAGGTTGTAATTTGGCGGTTAATGTTTGCAATAAAACTTCCCTTCCAACAAATCTATGATCTTGTCTAGGCAAATTCCAACTGGCTTGACCTCTTTTTTCAATTTGTGTAAGCAAAAAAGATCTTGCAAGTATATTTGAATTTACGGATGGGCTTCTTGTCGTTACTTCTATTATCTCTTTATCTTCTTCCGGGGACTCGCTGTTAAATGTTAAGGCGTTTTCTGCTAATCCTAACTGAACGATTTGTTCAGTAAATGCTCTGCAACTTTCTTCGAATCTCAACTTATTCACATCAACGCTCATGGTTGGGAATAGTTTTGTCAGCAGCTCAAAGAACAATAAATAGTAATTTCCTTGTTCTTTTAAATCGATATAATTATCGCACAATGTAGATTGTATAAAATCTATAGAGGTTTCTCTATTAAGGGATATAAGAATAGGGGTAACACTATTTGTTTCATGCGACTCAATAAACTTTAAATCTTGTATAGAGGGTATTGTATTTCTTGGCTGAATATTACCTATCCAGTCTTTAGACAATACATAGATAATATAATCCGTAGAGGGGGGTACGTTAAGTTCAATTGCCATAAAGGCATCTTTGTGATTTTCTATCATTTCAACTTGAATTTTAATGCCCGCCAGACTTAGGTGTTTTTTTAGCAATTGGGAGGGAGCCTTATTATCGTTTTTTTCTTTGATATTCACTAGGAGGCAAGAATTGTTTGAATCAGGTAGGATCTTCGATATTTTCTTTAATTCTGCTTCGAAGGCCGATTGCATTAATAGGCTTGTATAATATTTCTTTACAAATATAAATTTGTTAGAGCTTTCGATCCAGTCTCTTAAATTTTCTTGTGAATGACGTTCTTCTGAATTGCACATTACCTTTTGCGTGATATTGAATATATGATTGCTAATTGTTTTAGGCGCTACGCGTAAGTGGGTTGCTATTTTTTTGACTGGTATCCTATGTATGACATAAGCAACAACAGCTATTTCTTTTGGCGTGAAATAGAGCCCATTGATTGAGCTTAAATGTGCTTTATAAATCTCTTCGGGGAGTTCCATCGTTATATTTTCGTGATTTGTCATACTAAAATTCATTTTTGATCTTCAGGCTCATGCTTGTCAAATGTCCTATTTAGATAGGTGTTTTGGTATCTTAAGAAACTGTCACCATTTTAGTTTGATTTCCGAATTAGCGTTGCTTTTTAAATTCTCAAAAACAAGCAGGATTATCGATGTTTTCAGGCAACCTAATCCAAGCCGCTTAGTATGAATTAGTCCCATTATGAGTACTAGGTAATTTTTACCTAGTATAAAGGCCTAAGTCCTGGGCAATGTTAAGCCTTTTTTTTCAGAAATGAATTCCGTATTCTGTATTTGTTTTAAGCGAGGTTGCGTACAGAGAACTTTAATTGAAACAGGAACCTATGCGCTGGTTAAAAAAATAAAATATTGTTTCTCAGAGACATTAACACGGAGAATTTAAGATGAGTCGCAATTTAGAAGAAATGAAGAAAGGCTTAGAGAAATCTGACACAGATTTTTATATCCCAGCAGTGCTGGAAGAACATTTTAATTCTAGCAAACAGAATGGTGCTATGGATAAGACGAATGCCAAGGAGCATCTTCATTTTAGCCAGGAAGAGACAGATATAGATGATTGGGAGGAAATAAATAATGATGATTGCAAGACGATGGCTGATGAACCACAACTGCTGCCACTATTGAATTCTGAGGCTAAAAACCCGCACAATACAAATATCCCTCCAATAGGATTTTCACAAACATTTACTTCTTGTTCTCCTTCCAGTTCTTCCGCCGTATCCGTCGTATCTGATTTAGATACGATAAATAGTATAAAGCCTGAAGAGTTAAACGAAGCCAAGCTAGAAGACAAGGACGCTCAATTTAAACTTGGTTGTATGTATCTTAAGGGCCAAGGCGATTTGCCTCCAGATTATATAAAGGCACATGAATATTTGAAAAAAGCTGCTAATCAAGATCATGCAAAGGCACAATATGAGCTTGGGGATCTCTATTACTATGGCCACGGTGTTGCTCAAAGCTATGCTATAGCGCGCGAGTGGTATGAAAAGGCTGCCAAACAAGAGAATGCAAGTGCGCAATCTAGCCTTGGGTTTCTCTATTGCCATGGCCACGGTATTGATCAGAGTTATGTTATAGCGCGCGAGTGGTATGTAAAGGCTGCCAATCAAGGGAATGTAAAGGCGCAATTAAACCTCGGGTTTCTCTATTACTATGGCCACAGTGTTGCTCAAAGCTATGCTATAGCGCGCGAGTGGTATGAAAAGGCTGCCAAACAAGAGAATGCAAGAGCGCAATATAACCTTGGGGTTCTCTATGGGAATGGCAAAGGTGTTGATCTAGATTATGCTATAGCGCGCGAGTGGTATGAAAAGGCTGCCAAACAAGAGGATGCAAGTGCGCAATATAACCTTGGGGTTTTCTATTACAATGGCCAAGGAGTTGATCAAGATTATGCTCAAGCACGTGTGTGGTGGGAGAAAGCTGCCAATCAAGGGGATGCAGAGGCACAAGCTGCTTTAGAACTGTTGCAGGTTAAGCATAAACTGAAACCGTAAAATATGTTAAAGCCTGATGCTTGGGTTGATTGACAAGATATTCTTAATTAGCTCAATCTCAACAATCAATATCATTAATTAACAGCATTTAGCTACAACATCATAAATGAAAGGTTCTAATTCCAAACGTTCCAAAAGACATTCAGCAGCGACTTGTGAATAATGCACCTGAATAATTTAGGTAATCTTTTAGGGATGCACTATTGAAGATGTTGGAGATACAGGTGCTAGCACATGGGTCATCAATAAAATCCTAACCACTTTGTGTGTTGGTCGTGGCCAGTTTGGATATGCTGCAAAAATGAACTAATTGTTTTCTTTAGATAAGAGAATTACAATAGCACATTATCAAACAGGATGAAAAAATGCGCTCTTCAAAAAAAAGACAAGAGGATGTTGTCGAGAAGGCAAAGGCAACATCGAGTATTCGCACAGATGAGTCCAAAATTATTCGCCCGCTGGTTAAATCGGCTAGTTTATATGCCGTCAATGGCATTCAAGCAATTTTACCAAAAATACAATCGACAACCATTTCGATTGCCAAAGGATCTATAAGTTATTTTTCTCCATCCAATATAAATGCCTTATATAACACAGAGAAAGCGGAAAGATTACGGAAAGTTTTTAAATCCTCTTTAAAAAGCAATGGTCTTAATTTTGCAATGGCTTGGATTTTTCAACACATATTTAAATTCTTTCTTTTGGAGCTGGTGTTGGGTTTACCATTGGTTAGAAAATTTGTTGAATACACCATTGAGCCCTTATTCCAAGCAGCAAGAAAAAACTATTTTCTACTCTCAAATGTTGTTTATAGTATGGCCGTTCATAAAGCGGTTATTCAAAGCACACTCGTTCGTCAAGAAACCCTAAAATCACACAAAACTGCATTTTTGCCCCCCTTACGTACGCTCAGAAGCCTAGCATTTTATATCGCGAGCCAAATGGTGGGGCAGGTTTTGTCTTTTATCGATCTTCGTGCTGCATTTGTTGTCGAGGCTTACTTCTTAGGTCTTGCGTTCATTGAATATAAATGCAGTTATGCAAACATTTCTATTGAGGCTGGTCAGGAAATTTCTGCTACTAATAATGCACATTATTTAGGACTGGGGTTATCTTATAAATCGTTAGAGTGGCTAGAGCAGTTTTTAATGGAAAGATATTTTAATTTGCCCTCAGCCTATTTTTCAAATTTTATGGTGCAGGCGTATATATATTTAGTTCATGCACAAGAACTCCCGTTGGTAGATCCGCTTAAAAAATATAACTGCTATTTTATTCCGGAGCTTCCTAAGAATCCTGTAGGAGATGGGGTGTATTTAGTGCCTGGCAAGGGTGTATCGTTGGCCCTAAAACAGGGGGAAAAGATTACCGAAGAAGGTATGGTTGAACTGCAAAGCCCTCTTGACGGCCCGAGGGATGAAATAGACGGCTGGGAAATAATAGGTAACGATCATTTTACCCTTTATTTTGCTAAAGAAGGTAAATGGATTGTGGACGAAAATCAACAGCACAGAACGGTGCAAATTGCGGGCGATAAGATCGATGTGCGTATCAGGAGAGAAGAATATATTAGGCAGTGTGCAGAACCCAAAGAATCAAAAGTCCCCATTCAGGTTGTCAAAAATTTTGACAATTTTCAATCGGTAAACGAAGCCATTAAACGTTATTTTTACAGTCAGAGGAGTGGAATAGTTCCGGAAAAAATAGAAAAATATTATTTGAGTTATCCACTACAGGAACTATCTGATTGGCTCTTGAGAAACAGTATAAAAAAATGCATTCAAACCTTTAGAAATTCTGAAATGGCAGTGCAACAAAAGTCTGAGAGTCAAGAGAAAAAAGCAGAGCAGCTGGATCTAATGACGTTGGTTTTTCAAAAAATAAATCGAGTCCGGTCGTGGCGCATTACCGATCCTGCTTTTCAATTTATTAAGAAGCAGGAAAGTGTCCTGTTGCTCATGGAATTTTCTGAACAAGATTTTAAGGATTTTTTAAAATTTGTTAAAGAATATCGCCATTTAATAGAAATTGCCACACAGACAATTAAACATGCGGGCAAGCTTACTAAAGATATTCAAGAAATTGCGGAGGCAGTTACCGCAAACGTTATTGATCAATTTGATCAGCTAAAAAAAATACCTATTTTGTCAAACGGTGTGCTAAATAATTCTTGGGGCCAGTTTCTTCAAAAGTTTGATGACATTGCTTCCAGTTTAAGGGTGCCTCGCTGGATTGTCATGAGGATTTTATTAAATTTTCTGCCGATGGCCGCAGTCATTGAAGAATTCAAGAGTAAATCGGATAGTTTTAATAAGTTTTTTGATGTATCACCAGAGGTTGCTTTAAGAGCATTGATTAGTGGCATAGACTGGATGCATCGTTATCAAGTGGCGGATTCTGTTGATAAAATTTTAGAATTAATAGATTGCTCAACGTCGAGCGCAAAAAATAGTAAGCCTGAATGCACGCCAAAATATTCGCAGTATGCTTTTTTGGAATATCTCACGTCGTTAGAAGAAAAAATCACGACGACAGTAGGGTTAAAAGATATTTCTCAAGTTGCAATATACCAACATTTTCAGACATATTGGGCGACCACCTTTGCTGCCTTCCTTGGACCGGCAGCGATCGCATCTTCGAAGGAAAATAAGGATGAAAGTTCCTCATCCACCAGTCTCTCTCGTCGTTCTTCTATCGCTTCTACAGGATCTTACGGTCGGCTAAATAGCGATGTCGATAATGGTGATGCAGTTTCTGGAAACCAGTGTTCTTCCGCTTCGCCTACACTGCTGTTTACGGCGCTCAGTGGGGTATACCAATGCTTTCAAAGAGAATTGCGAGGATTCATGCCTCATACTGAGCTGTTACATAGCCCGCCTCCGAGAGCGCATATTTCTACGACACAACTTAAAGATAATAGCCATAGTAGTCCTAAGCCTGCTCTTGTTCCCCAACTCGCGCGTGTTCGTGCTCAAACAGCCTCCCTGGCTGCTTCTGCGCTGCTGGTAGGGCAACCAGATATTAATGCTAGGGAAAATAAGGATGAAAGTGCCTTAGCGGCAACCAGTCTCTCGCGTCGTTCATCCATTTCTTCTACAGGATCATTTGACTTGGTAGATAGCGATGTTGCTAACGATGTCGAAGACGAGGTATTTGGAAGCGAGCCTTCTGCTGCTGCGCCTACACTGTTGTTTACGGTTGCTAGTGGAATATACCAAGGGATTCAGAGAGAATTTGGATTGAGATCTCCCACATCGCTTGGGTTTCTCAAGACGGGGCCCCAGAATGCTTGAGCTCGCATAAAAAAGCGAGTTAATATTGATAATTTTATTGAGTCGCGTTTATTAAAATTTCAATGCGGATTTCTTCTTTGGTCTGTTTAATATGAGATACGGTGTGGTTATGAATGCGGCACCAAGCCGGAATGTCATAAAGCACGCCCGGATCGGTCGCAATAACGGTTATTCGGTCATTCGGTTGTAGGCGTTGGATTGCTTGTTGTAAACGAATCACCGGTAAAGGACAGAGTAATTTTCGAACATCTAATAAAATGGGCGTCTGCATTTAAACATACCACTCTTTTTCAATTTCATCCGCACTAAATGGGGTGACTTCTAATACCCTAACTTGATCACCGGCGGTGTTGATTTGGACACTTATTTTATCTTGAGTAGTTACATTGGCAAATCGCGCCGCAATTCTTGCTGCAAGATAGAGATCTTCGGCATTTGCTTCGCCATCATATAACGTTAATGGACCCATATTGTTTAATATTCTTAAATGCGTAAATTGGTGACAATAGCCCTCTAGGTAATTATTTTCACCTTCTTCACGACCCACAATTAGCTTAAAGCGTTCATTGGGTCTTATATGACGTCCTACTTTTAAGAGTAAAATATCATCTAATTCATAGGTGCGGGTTCCTCGGTTACTCCACAGATCCTGCAATTTTGAAGTGTAATGTTCGTTGGTTAAAAAGCAGCAACCTCCTGCAGGTTGGGCATATTCGGTGATGCCAAAATTTTCTGCTAATTGCATTTGTGGTTTACGATTTCGACCTGAAAAGTTGAATAATTCTTCTCGTTTCACCCAGCCTTCACGTTCTGGCAGCGTTGGGGGTAAGTTTTTAGCACACAGCGGCCTTAAGAGACGATCGTCTGCGCCCGATTCTGCTTGCACGATAGGTAAAGTTTGCTTTCGCTGCGACATGGGTCTTTGACCGACCACTTCTCCGGTGATAATAAAATCAAATTGGTGTTCTATCATCCACTCTTTAGCTTTCCCGACCATAAAGATTTTACAATCTAGACAGGGGTTTAAATGGGCACCGTAGCCATATTTAGGGTTAATCACCACGTTTTTATATTCTTCGACAATATCAATGATATGCAGTTTAATGCCCAGCGTTTCGGCGACCCATAAAGCATTATTGCGTTTTTGTTTGGTTTGCGATTTTTTACGGATGGCATGGGTATGTCCTTCCACGCAAAAGCCGGTAAAAAAATTAATGCCTTCTACGTGAATGCCTTGCTCTAAAATGGCTTTGGTAGCCAGCATCGAGTCCAGGCCGCCTGATATCAGCGCAACGGCTTTTCGCATGGGTGTCCTTTTTGTCAGTCTTAAAGTTAAAAGTTTTCCAGTATAATCGCTTCTTGCGCCTAAGTATAACGTGATACCCAAATATGATAAAGCTTAATTACTAAGTCTTATTTTTGTGTAAATCGCGGATAAATTTGATTTATTTTGCAAATTATCTTAGTATTTTAACTTCCGTTTTTTGATATTCATTTAGAGAGAAGTTTTACATGATTGAAAAGTTAAGAAATATTGCCATTATCGCCCACGTCGATCATGGAAAAACAACTTTAGTTGATAAACTATTACGCCAGTCCGGTACTTTAGGCGAACGTTCGGGGAATGTGGAACGTGTCATGGACTCCAATGATTTAGAGCGCGAGCGAGGGATCACCATCCTGGCTAAAAATACGGCTATAGAATGGGGCGGTTACCGCATCAATATTGTCGATACCCCAGGTCACGCTGATTTTGGTGGAGAAGTAGAGCGTATTCTATCCATGGTCGACTCCGTTTTGCTGTTGGTAGACGCAGTAGACGGCCCAATGCCACAAACCCGTTTTGTGACGCAAAAAGCGTTTCAACAAGGTCTAAATCCTATTGTGGTTATCAATAAGGTGGATAGACCCGGCGCGCGGCCTGATTGGGTGGTTGATCAAGTTTTCGATCTTTTTGATAAATTAGGTGCTACTGATAAACAACTTGATTTTCCGATTGTTTATGCCTCTGCCCTAGTCGGTTTTGCGACTTTAGATTTGAATAAACCCAGTGAAACAATGGATCCTTTACTAGAGACCATTATTGCGCACGTGCCCCCACCGCCTGCGGAAGTAGAAGGTCCTTTACAGATGCAAATTAGTGCATTGGATCATTCAAATTATGTAGGGATTATTGGAATTGGACGCATTCGTCGTGGGCAAATACGCCAAAATATGCAAGTATCGGTTGTTGATCGGGAAGGCAAAGTTCGAGCCGGTAAGGTATTGCAAATATGGACGTTTAAAGGATTAGATCGAAAAGAAGTATTAGAAGCCAATGCCGGAGATATCGTTGCGATTGCGGGTATTGAAAAATTAACCATTTCGGATACCGTGTGCGCAAAAGAAGCGCCTGAAATGCTACCACCTTTAAATGTTGATAAACCGACCATTAGCATGACCTTTCAAATTAATGATTCCCCCTTTGTTGGGCGCGAAGGTAAATTTGTCACCAGTCGCCAGTTACGCGAACGTTTAGCCGCAGAAGTGATACACAATATTGCATTGCGGGTAGAAGAAACGGCCGATGCTGACAAATTTAAGGTTTCTGGCCGCGGTGAGTTGCACTTAGGTATTTTAATTGAAACCATTCGTCGCGAAGGTTTTGAGCTGGCCGTATCACGACCCGAAGTGATTATGCATGAAGTCGATGGCGTTCTGCAGGAACCGTATGAGCAACTGGTTGTCGATGTAGAAGAAGTGCATCAAGGTTCGATTATGCAGCAATTGGGTGAGCGACGTGGTCGTTTATCCGACATGGTTTCGGATGGTCAAGGGCGAGTTCGTTTAGACTATATTATTCCAGCCAGAGGCTTAATTGGTTTTCATATGGAATTCCAAACTTTAACCTCTGGATCAGGCGTTATGACCCATGTGTTTGATAGCTATGGTCCTGCAGATAAATCTCCCGTGGCGAAAAGAACCGCAGGGGTATTAATTTCGAATGCGGTTGGCAAAGCAACCGGCTATTCCTTGTGGAAGTTGCAGCCTCGTGGGCGTCTTTTTATTGGTCACCAAGCAGAAGTCTATGAAGGGATGATTGTTGGGATCCATACACGGGACAATGATTTAGTGGTCAACGTGGTAAAAGAAAAGCAATTAACCAATATTCGGGCATCCGGGACCGATGAAGCGATTGTTTTAGTCACGCCGATTAAGCTTACGCTTGAATATGCTTTAGAGTTTATTGAAGATGATGAATTAGTTGAGATTACGCCAAAAAGCATTCGACTGCGTAAAAAATTCTTAAAAGAAAGTGACCGTAAGAGAAGCTGAAGTTAAGGATTTTAAAAAAGGTGCCCAGGCTAGGAGCCTGGGCTAACACCGAATTATGGTCGGTTGGAGATTGACAGGTCTATATTGGCGCATCCCCTTTTGGATGAATAGAGGAGATACGCCATATTGCTTGTAAGCAATTGCCCGCATCGCTATTGATTATTAAAATAGATAACAATTATTTGAAAATAAAAAAGTTATTTTTCTAAGCTAGACTTATGGTGACAAGGTAAATAGTTTTAGTTATGATTAAAAAAAGAAGCCCAGATAAAGTACCTGGGCTAACACCGAATTATGGTCGGTTGGAGATTGACCTCCTAATAATGCCTGAACCTATAAAATTCGAATATAGCCAATCGGCAGCTTGTGTTGTGCGATATTGTCCTTATGGTTTGTGAGCATTTGTCAGTATTCGATTTTTTTGTTTGTCTAAATATTTTGCAAAGAGTAGTCCAGCTTCAAAAAACCCCCACATAGGGAGTGCCAATAGGATCTGCGAGATAACGTCGGGCGGCGTTAAAAGCATGCCTGCAATAAAGGCTGCCACAATTACATAGGGTCTTAAATGCTCGAGCAGCCCTATAGAAACCAATCCGGATTGAATACATAAAAGTGTGATAACCGGAACTTGAAAAGCAATGCCACCGGCAAATAGCACCGTTATCACAAAGTTAAGATAGGCACTAATATCGGCCATTACTCTAACACCCGTTGGTGTGCATTGGGCAAAAAACGAGAGTGCCGCTGGGCATACCGTATAATATGCAAAAGCCACCCCTATAAAAAATAGGACAATACTGGCGATTAAAAAGGGTAAAATTTTCTGCTTTTCATTGGGATATAACCCAGGCGCAATAAAAGCCCACAGCTGATATAAAATATAAGGAATTGAAAAAAAAACCGCCAGTATCCAGGCAAGCTTCATGGGGACGATAAAAGACGCCGTGACTTCGGTGGCAATCATTGAACTGCCTGCTGGTAATGTACGGAGCAAAGGTTCTGCAATAAAAGTGTAGAGATACTCATCTACCCAAAATAAGGCTAAAAATAAACTTAAAACAATTAAGCCACTGCGAATAATGCGCGTTCGAAGTTCGATGATATGGGGAAGATAGTGATTCATTCTCGGCTATTTTCTATTATTTTTCGATACCATATTTTACAGTGGGCGATTAAACGACCTAAAGAAAAGCTAATTTCGGGCAGTCTCTCTGGCTTGATAACCACCAGTGCAATGATAATAATTAATAAAATTTGCCAAAAATTCATGACGATTTTTTATCTGTATCGTCGGGTTCTTGTAAGCCTTTTCTAAAACTACGAAGCGCATGGCCTAAATCTTCTCCGATATTTCTTAACTTATGGGTGCCAAATAATAAAGCAATAATTAAAAAAATTAGGATCAATGATCCAATGCTAATGCCACCAAGTCCCATACTATTCTCCTCTACCCGTTTGTAAATTATGTTTTAGCGGCAGGGCCGCCTCCCAATAAATGAAAGTGTAGATGATCTACTTCTTGACCGCCCGCAACCCCTGTATTAATAAGCGTGCGAAATCCATTATTTAGCCCTTGTTCTTTGGCAATGTTGGCCACCGTGAGTAACATATGGGCAAGCAAGGTGGCTTCTGTTTCAGAGGTATGCGCTAAACTTTGAATATGTTGGGTTGGGATAACCAGTAAATGTACGCGCGCTTTGGGATGAATATCTTTAAAGACCACCACTTTATCATCTTCATAAACCCGTTCGGCAGGAATTTGTTTTGCAATAATTTTACAAAAAATACAGTCAGTCATCAAAAATAACTCCTTAGCGTTACCCAGATCAAACTAAGACTAACCCCTAACAATAAACCAATGCAAATATCTTTAAATGCGCAATAGCCGGTTGTTCTGCCTAAACGAGCGGAAGGATGTTCAATAGGGCCAGGTTGTTTTGTTTTAGCCATCTGTGTTAACGCAGAATAGAGCAAATTAGGCAGCTCGGGTAATCGATCTATCCAATAAGGGCTATACAGTTTAAATTTTCGAATCAGGGAAGAGGCCCCGATCTGGCTTTTGATCCAATTTTCCAAGAAGGGTTTTGCCGTGCCGACAATATCAACCTCAGGGTATAGTTGGCGGCTTAAACTTTCTATATTCATCAGGGTTTTTTGTAAAAGCATTAGTTGGGGTTGAACATTAATCTGGAAACGAGCCGCCATTTGGAATAATCGAAAAAGCAGCTCCCCAAACGAGATATTTTGCAAAGGTTGCTCTAATATTGGTTCGGAAACCGCTCGAATGGCGCTTTCAAATTCGTCTAATCGGGTTGTTGGGGGGACCCAGCCACATTCCATATGCAGCTTGGCGACTCTTTGATAATCTCTTCGGAAAAAAGCCAATAAGTTCTCTGCTAAATATTGCTTATCTTCGGCACTTAATATGCCCATAATGCCAAAATCCATAGCGATAAAGTGTGGCTCAGTGGGATTAACCGTTGAGATGAAAAGGTTGCCGGGGTGCATGTCGGCATGGAAAAAACAATCGCGAAATACTTGAGTAAAAAAAATCTCGATAGCTTGTTCGGCCAATCGTTTTACGTTGAACCCCAAATCTTTTAACTGATCCCCATTGGTAACAGAAATGCCATAGACTCGTTCCATGACCAATATATTCTGTCGCGTGTGATCCCAATAGATTTTGGGAACCTGTAGTAAGGAAGATCCCTCAAAATTACGTTTCAGCTGAGAAGCATTCGCCGCTTCTTTCATTAAATCAAGCTCATCGGCCAAAGATTGTTTAAATTCGGCGACCACCTCTCGGGCTTTAAATTGTCTGGCGCTTCGCCAATATCGATGTACAAGTTTTGCCCCGGCTTCTAATAAAGCAATGTCTTTTTCAATCATTTTGTGAATATTAGGGCGCAAAACTTTAACCACCACGGTTTGACCATTTAATAAAATGGCAGCATGCACTTGGGCAATAGAAGCAGAAGCAAGCGGGGTTAGCTCAAAGCATTGAAATGTTTCGGATAATGGCCTTTTTAATGCGACCTCTATCATATTTTGGGCAAGTAAGCCAGAAAACGGTGGAACTTGATCTTGAAGGCGAGTCAGTTCTGTGAGGATATCCGCGGGTACAATATCAGAACGCGTAGACAGTAGCTGACCAAATTTAACAAAAATGGGGCCAAGTTCTTCTAGAGCCTCTCTGATCCGAATGCCACGAGATTTTGTAAACTGTCTTTTCCAGCAAAAATGAAATAGAAAAAAAGGCCATCTGAATGGGCCAAAAAAATGCGCACGTAATGCTATTTCTTCTAATCCATGCTTAACCAAAATAAAACCAATGTGTAATAACCTGGAAAAACGAATAAAGAAGTTCACTAAACTTTAATCCTTAGCTTTTAGCTGCACATAATTGGTTAATTCTGAGCGCTAAGCGTTCTACATCTTTATGCAAAGAATCAACCGTATTCATAAAATAATTGGTTTTTAAACGCGTGGGAAAATACCGAATTTCCTCGGTCAGATATTCAGAAATATTTTGGCAGGTGCTGGCTAAGACTTCTGATTTTCTTTTTTTAGCATAACGCATCCCATTGCTTAACTGATAGGAGATAATATCCCCTGTCCATTGCGATACATATTCTTCCCAATCCACTTCTGTACGTGACCATAATGCTTGAAGGGTTTCTAAAACCGAATTATCGCCTGAAAAGGTTAAGCCTAAGCCAACGGCAGCATGGATGTCTTGATGGAATGCAAGGTTTAAAAACGCCCGTATGGGGCCGCTAATGGTCACCGTTGCCGGCTTATCTAAGGCATTGATGGGTTGAATGCCGTGCTCATCAAAGGTAAGCCAAAAGCTTTTTTTAAAATTTTGACTGGCAATATTTATTTCTGCCGTTGTCCCTCTCAATTTTTGTAGATAGAAAGATGCACCCGTATTTTCTGAAAGCGCAGAATTGATCAATGATAAGATGATTGATTGGCTCAAAATTTATATCCCAGATGGAGGGCAACAATGCCAGAATGTAAGTTTTGATATTCACACCGTTCAAATCCAACATGGGTCATCATCAACTTTAAGGTATCTTGATTGGGATGAACACGGATAGATTCGGCTAAATACCGGTAACTTGCCTCGTCATCACAAACATATTTTCCAAGCAGCGGCAATACCGAAAATGAATAGGCATTATAGAATGTTTTTAGAATATCCGATGAAACATGAGAAAATTCTAGAATCACGACCCTTCCCCCGGGCTTTAGGACGCGATACATCTCACTTAAGGCATTTTCTTTATGAGTCACATTTCGAAGGCCAAACGCGATGATGATCCGATCAAAGCTATTATTCGCAAAAGGAAGCGCTTCGGCATTTAATTGCATACAAGAAATGGCAGCGATGCGGCCTGCGTTAATAACACGTTCTCGCCCTTTGCTTAACATATTTGGATTGATATCGGCTAAGATAATTTTGCCAGAATTTTTTAGAATGGAGGCCAGTTGCAGGCTGATATCCCCCGTCCCGCCCGCCAAATCTAAGATAGACTGATTCGGTTGCACGGCACATTTCTTAACGGCCAAACGTTTCCAAAATCGGTGCAGCCCGAACGACATAAGATCATTCATAATATCGTAGTGGTTGGCAACAGAGCGAAAGACAGAGGCTACCCGTTCAGTTTTTTCACGGGTAGGAACGGTTTGATAACCAAAGTGAGTCATTTTGTCTGACACGCAAATTCCAAATAGTCTAAAGGTATTTAAAAGAATAACACGATCAAAAATAACATTCCAATGAGCGTATCATTCCGTTTCAGGACGCGTGTTAACTGCCACGATTGGATATCGATATACCCTAGGGGATTTGACAATAAATTCCTATTGCTGATACTCTGCCAAGCTTAAGCTCTTTTAGAGGTGAATAACTTATTCATTTAACCACAGGAATATAGTATTAAACCATGGATACGCTACTGATTGTTCCTTTCATTGAAATATTGCAAAGTTTGCCCGCTGAAGTGGTTTCTTTAATTCTATTGGGTGTCTGTATCGTGTCCATTTTGTCACTATTTAGATTATTTGGGGCCAATGGACTTTATCTTTATAATATTGTGGCCATTTTAGCAGCCAATATCCAGGTTCTGAAGGGTGTTCAGTTTGGTATGAGCCAGGAGCCGGTTGCTTTGGGAACGGTCGTTTTTGCCACCACGTATTTGTGTAGCGATATTTTAACCGAGCATTATGGAAAAGCGGTCGCCAAGCAAGGAATATGGTATTGTTTTGCGGCCCAATTGCTCATGACGCTTTTGATGGTCATCGCTGTGGGGTATCCGCCGCTTGCTAAAGGTGCGGTGGGCTCGCCGGGTACTGAACATATGTTGCCAACCGAGCAGGCGATAGCGTTGATTTTTACGCCTTCTGCGCGGTTATTATTTGCCAGTCTTTTAGCCTTTGGCATAAGCCAGTTAAACGATATTTGGGTCTTTCAAACATTGAGTAAATTGACCCGTCAGAAATGGTTATGGTTTCGAACAACGGCAGCAACGCTGTGTTCTGCCATTGTGGATACGATTCTTTTCAGTATTTTAGCTTGGGTGATTTTATCCCCGCATCCGGTCAGTTTTTCAGTTTTACTGTTTACCTATGTTCTCGGAACATTTATAACACGAGCAATTATTGCTATTTTATCTATTCCAGCGATGTATTTAAGTTACACGTGTGTACCCGTAAGGTGATGATATGTACCCTAATTTTAGTTTTACCGTTCAGGAACAATCCAGCAAAAGTCGAGCACGGCTTGGGCGGTTGGTAACCCCTCATGGGATCGTTGAGACCCCGGCTTTTATTTTTTGTGCAACTAAGGCCGCGATTAAGGCCGTCTCTCCAAGCGATATGAAGGCCTGTGGTACCCAGTTTATATTGTCCAATACCTACCACTTGATGATCCAGCCGGGTGCCGAGGTTGTTGAAAAGCTGGGTGGATTACATCGATTTATGAGCTGGGATGGCCCGATGTTAACCGATTCAGGCGGGTTTCAAATTTTTAGCTTAGGGCAAGGTTCAGTTGCCGATGAGATTAAGGGTCGCCGAAATCAAAACCGAACGAAAACACTGCTGAAAATTACGGAAGAAGGCGCTACTTTTAAATCGTATCTAGATGGGCGAGTGCATTTATTAACGCCTGAACGTGCAATTGAGATCCAGCGGAGTTTAGGCGCTGATTTGGTAGTCGTACTGGATGAATGCACGCCTTTTCACGTCGATAAAAATTACACCCGACAATCCATGGAGATGAGCCATCGATGGGCGCTGAGGAGCTTAGAGGAATTTAAGCGCGGCAATAATGGTAAACAGGCAATTTATGGGATTATTCAAGGCGGGATTTATGAAGACTTGCGATCGGAAAGTACCGCTTTTGTGAATGAACATCCTTTCTTTGGACATGCGATTGGCGGTTCTTTAGGGGCGGATAAAGCGCAAATGCGAGAAGTGGTGGGTTATACCGCAGCACAGTTAGATCGGAGTAGGCCAATACATTTATTAGGCATTGGTGGGATCAATGATATTTTTTCAGGGGTAGAGCAAGGAATCGATACCTTTGATTGTGTACACCCAACTCGTTTGGCAAGGCATGGCGGTGCGTTAGTGCGTCCAGATAATTTACCCCCCGGTAAAACAGGCGATCACATCAATTTATTAAATGCGATTTTTCGTGTAGATGAGCAACCCATTGAGTCTGATTGCCCGTGTATGGTCTGTCAAAAATATTCAAGGGGTTATCTGCATCATTTATTGAAAGCAAAAGAGCTTTTGGCGTGTCAATTAATTACGATACACAATGTTATGTTTATGAATCGCTTATTGTTAGCCATTCGTCAAGCCATAAAAACCGATACATTGTCTGCAGAGCGTAAACGTTGGTTAATGCCGGCAGAAGATATTATATCTGAAGATATCAAAATATTTCCCGTATCTGGTGGCTTGAGCGGATAGTTTTTTACGCCAAGCGAGCGACGGAATTTGGATCTGCGAATTGGATAAGCTGTTAACAAAAAGTGCAGTGAATACAGGTAAGGTTTTCTTAGGATGTATTGGTGTAGCGGATGTTTTTGCTATTCAGATCCAGTCCCCTCCCTCGCTTGGCGGGGAAAGGGATGCGATTAAACTCGAATACTACTGAGCCGCACGTTTCATGGATTCAAAGAAAATATCATTGGTTTTCGTGTCGCGTAAACGTTCCAACAAGAATTCCATTGCCGCCAAATCATCCATAGGATGTAATAGTTTTCGTAAAATCCACATCTTTTGTAGATCTTCAGGTTTAGCCAACAATTCTTCTCTTCGGGTTCCCGAACGCGCAATATTGATAGCAGGATAAACCCGTTTTTCGGCAATACGTCTGTCTAAATGGAGCTCCATGTTGCCGGTACCTTTGAATTCCTCAAAGATAACCTCATCCATTTTAGAGCCTGTATCGATTAATGCGGTGGCGAGGATGGTTAAACTTCCACCTTCTTCAATATTTCGAGCAGCCCCAAAGAAACGTTTAGGTCTATGTAGGGCATTGGCATCTACACCTCCCGTTAATACCTTACCAGAAGGTGGGATAACGGTATTATGGGCTCTGGCAAGACGGGTAATGGAATCTAATAAAATTATGACATCGCGTTTGTGTTCAACCAAGCGTTTAGCGCGCTCTATGACCATTTCAGCGACCTGAACATGCCGGCTAGCGGGTTCGTCGAAGGTGCTGGCAATTACTTCCCCTCGCACGGAACGTGCCATTTCTGTGACTTCTTCTGGGCGTTCATCAATCAATAATACAATTAAATGACATTCAGGATGATTCGCCGCAATTGAACGTGCAATATTTTGCAGCATGACGGTTTTACCTGCCTTAGGAGGCGAGACAATAAGACCCCGTTGGCCTTTTCCAATGGGAGAAACGAGATCGATGACCCGGCTGGTAATATCTTCTGTGCTGCCATTCCCCACTTCCATCACTAGTCTGTCATTGGCGTGTATGGGCGTTAAATTTTCGAAAGCAATTTTATTGCGCGTGCTTTCAGGGGATTCAAAATTAATTTCATTGACTTTAAGTAGTGCAAAATAGCGTTCGCCTTCTTTGGGCGGGCGGATTTTTCCATGGATTTCGTCCCCAGTTCTTAAGCTAAATCTTCTGATTTGGCTAGGCGAAACATAGATATCATCTGGCCCTGCAAGATAAGAGCTATCGGCCGATCGTAGAAAGCCAAATCCATCTTGTAGGATTTCCAATACGCCATTCCCGTGAATGTCCTCACCTCTTTTGGCGTGGGCCTTGAGTATGGCAAAAATGACCTCTTGTTTTCGCGCTCTGGCGACATCATCTATGCCGAAAGTGTGAGCGATTTCCATGAGTTCTGTAGGGGATTTTTGTTTAAGTTCAGTTAAGTTCATAAGAAGATGTTTTCTTTAAAGTTTGTGTTTAAGGGGGGGAGACACGCTGAATCTATTATAGTATACATTGAGCCGTCAGAATTGTGGGACCAGCGTATTCTACCACTGATTTTTAAAATTGAATAGCCTGTCATTTTATTTTTCAATATTATAGATGGCTGTCTAAAAATCCAGATAATTGGGCTTTGCTTAAAAACCCCGCTTTAGTCGCCACGACTTTTCCTTCTTTGTATAACATCAAAGTCGGAATTCCACGAATGCCATATTTTGCTGCTGCTGCGGTGTTTTGATCAACATTTAATTTTACAATGCGCAGTTTTTCCGCATACTCAATAGCTATCTCTTCTAATATAGGGGCAATCATTTTGCAGGGACCACACCACTCCGCCCAGTAATCAACCAGCACAGGGATTGAGGATTGTAAAACGTCAGTATCGAAAGAACTATCTGTAACAGCTTGCAATGCAGTACTCATAACGAGGGGAGTCTCCTAATTTAATTGGCACAACGGGTTAATGAGAGATGATAGATATTTATATTCCTAGTGTAACGCAAAATGTCGAGTTTATAAACCAACCTTATCGGTTTAAACCATAATATTTTCCGAGTAAAGTTGGTTTTATAATTAAAGTGCCGTTCCTATTCTCCCTGTTTTAGCCAAGTGGCAACTTGTTTGGCAAAGTAGGTAAAAATGGCATCTGCGCCTGCGCGTTTAATGCATAATAAAGATTCTAGAATAACCTCTTTTTCAGGTAGCCAGCCATTTTGTATTGCGGCCATATGCATGGAATACTCACCGCTGACTTGATAAACAAAAGTGGGTACTGCAAATTGCGCTTTCACTTTTTGCACAATATCTAAATAGGGCATGCCGGGTTTTATCATAATCATATCTGCCCCTTCTTCTAAGTCCAGTGCGACTTCGCGCAATGCTTCATTGCTATTCGCCGGATCCATTTGATACGTTTTTTTATCCCGCTTTGCAAGCTGGCCTTGCGAGCCAACGGCCTCTCGAAAAGGGCCATAGTAACTTGAAGCATACTTAGCCGCATAAGCAAGAATGCGCATGTTTGAAAAGGCAGAAGCTTCAAATGCTTGCCGGATAGCCAGTATGCGGCCATCCATCATATCGGAAGGGGCTATAATATCTATCCCTGCATTGGCATAGCACAGCGCTTGTTTCACTAAAATTTCATTGGTTTCATCATTTAAAACATTGCCATCGAGATCACAAATGCCATCCTGACCATGCAAGGTGTACGGATCTAATGCCGCATCCGCAATAACCCCTAAATTTTTAAAATTTTGTTTTATCTGGCGAATAGCATTGGGTATCAAGCCTTCTGGATTATAAGCTTCTTGAGCATCATTACTTTTTTTATCAATGGCTATCATTGGAAATAAAGCAATGGCGGGGATCTTGAGATCGACAAGCGTAGAAATTTCCTCTAATAGAAGATCAATACTTAAACGTTCAATGCCTGGCATAGAGGCTATAGGGGTACGCTGATTTGATCCGGCCTGAACAAAAATGGGATAAATGAGATCATCCACACTGAATGTGGTTTCACGCATTAACCGTCTAGAAAAATCATCTTGGCGCATGCGGCGTAAACGGGTGTGGGGAAAATAGGACATCGGTATTTGCTCCGGAGATGTTCAACTGTAAGCAGTATTCTATATGAGAGAGTATGCCATGCTTTTTCCATAAATGCGTAGGGGATGTGTATTTTATATTTTGCATCGATAAAATTTTTGATGAGTATTTTTTAAAAACCATCCTATCCACCCCATTTATACAGAATGTTTCGCGTTAACCAGTCATGCAAATAATGGTCGATTGAATGCTTAATAAGACTGGTTTAAATTACAGCATAATGGGCCTTGGATCCTTTTTGTGTAGGGTGTTAGAATAACGCATAAGTAAATTTCTTTTATAGTATTTATGATGAGATTACACATATGAATAAAGAATTACAGCTGAGTACTCCAGGGCTTCCCATTGGAAGCCTAGAAGCCTATATACAACGCGTTAATGATATCCCTTATTTAACACCTGAGGAAGAACACAGTCTTTCGGTAGAATTCCATGAGAAGGGCAATCTGCAAGCCGCCCAAAAATTAGTTCTCGCCCATCTTCGTTATGTTGTGCGCGTCTCTAAAGGGTATTTAGGGTATGGATTGCCGTTGGGCGATCTAATCCAAGAAGGCACGGTTGGATTAATGAAAGCCGTTAAGCGTTTTGATCCTGCGGTTGGTGTTCGATTAGTGTCTTTTGCGGTGCATTGGGTTAAAGCAGAAATCCACGAATATATTCTGCGCAATTGGCGAATTGTTAAGGTGGCTACCACCAAAGCACAACGAAAATTATTTTTTAATTTAAGAAGCGCTAAAAAACGTTTAGGCTGGAGCACTCGAGAAGAGATTGAGACGATTGCAAGTGATCTTGGCGTATCGACTGCTGAAGTGCGCCGCATGGAAGAAAGATTAAGTGGGAGGGACGTGCAATTTGATCTTCCCCTTGACGACAACGATTCTTATGAAACGGGAAGTAAAATAGTCCCAAGTCAATATCTTGAAGATAAAAGTGCGGATCCTGCTTTACAATTAGAGACTAATAACTGGAGCGAACACACGGAAGATCGTTTTAAAGCCGCTTTTGCTATATTAGATGTTAGAAGTCAGGATATTTTACAAAAGCGCTGGTTATCCAGCGAAAAGGTAACGTTGCAAGATCTTGCAGAGACTTATCAAATTTCTCCAGAGCGCGTTCGTCAATTAGAAAAAAATGCTATCGAAAGATTAAAAAGATTTATGATAACTGCGGAACATGCTGCCTAAGAACGTTCTGCTGCATACTCTACATCATTACGCAGCAGCTTGAATCGGCATTTCGACGATCGTCCGACTTATAATCTTTGTTAGGTACGATAGAATAGCTTGGAAGACCTTCTATCCCATGACCTCCTGTGGGCGCGATAGGAGGGTTTTGAAAACCTTCTGGCCCATGACCTTCGGCTAATGCCCTGGCGTCGCAATAACTGTGAAAAGCTTGAAGTGTGGGGAGAGATGTTTTAGATAGGCTGCTTATAGGATAAGTAAAAAACTCACCCATTATTTGGCTCGTTTCTCTTTTGCATGCTTCTTGAATTAATGCTATCTCTGCCTCATTCGTCAAACTTTCGTGAGTGGGAATATTCAGCTTTAAACGGTTAGTATAACGACCCTTTTTATTCATGCCTATTGCTGGCAATAACCAACCCATCAATTGTAAATCATTTTTTTCAATCGCTTCATAAAAATATTCTGCTAATTTAATTTTGGCATTTTTATCGTTATACATGAGCGCGTCATCGTATAATTTTTTGATCTCTTTTTCATCATTGTCCATTTGCATTCCTAATATATGAGTTATTTATTGCTATCGATATACGTTAATTTTTGTATTCATGCAAGCAAGAATTCTACTTTTACACGGATTGGGCGAAAAAAAAAGGTTTATCGTGTATACACACTATTTAAAGGTGCAAAAAATGGGTTTAGCGAGTGTATACACATTGAAGCAATGTGCTCTAAAAAAATATTGTATTATTCAAATTCTAAAATGAATCAAGTGAGAGCATGGCAGGAGGTTAAGGGTAGTGACTTATGCATTTCTGCAAAGTACGCTCAATGGGGTCTACATTGTAGAGGATCCATTGAGCGTTTTCGTGTATTTATCCAGCCACTTTTGCAGAAACCGATGTGGGATTCTGTAAAGTTAATCCTTTTAAGATATTAACTGCCTCGTGTAATTGGTAGTCGGTATAAATTAAAGGAACAGCGGTAGCCGGTGTCTGCGCTGCGGGCGCTGATTTTTCGGTGGCCTTCTCTTTAGCAGGCTCATTTTCTTTATTGCCGTTTGCCAAATGCCCCTGTAGATCGCCTTCTCGCACCAACAAACTATTGGGATCTTCTTTTTCATTCGGTTGAGGGATCTTTAAACTGTGCACTAAAATATCGGGTTTGATTCCTATCGCTTGAATGGATCGACCTGCCGGTGTGTAATACAGAGCGGTTGTTAATTTTAATCCACGATTATCTTTTAATGGCAGAACCGTTTGTACGGAGCCTTTACCAAAAGTTTGAGTGCCCACAATAATGGCGCGATGATAATCTTGTAGCGCCCCTGCAACGATTTCTGAGGCAGAAGCCGAGCCACTATTTACCAATACCACCACAGGGACAGCGTTTAATAGATCCCCGGTGTGAGCTTTTTCTTTAATTTGTGAACCCGGCAAACGTCCTTTGGTATACACAATGACGCCATCATATTGTTTTAATTTATCTCTATCTAAAAACACATCGGCGATTTGTACTGCAGAATCTAATACGCCGCCAGAGTTGTTTCTGAGATCAAGGATCAACCCTTTTATTTTTGTTCCCTGCGTTTTTTTCAGCGTTTGAATAGCCCGTATAAATTCATCACCAGAATTGCTTTGAAATTGCGAGACCCTGAGATACATAAAATTGTCTTCTATCATTTTGCTGCGAACGCTTTGCACATTAATGGTGTCGCGTGTAACACTAATTTGTAAGGGTTTGGTTTCGCCATTCCGAATAATCGTTAGAACAATTTTCGTGCCTTTTTCACCGCGCATTAATTCAACGGCTTCTCGCATACTTAAGCCTTTAACAGGGGTTTCATTTAGGCGAATGATCAGATCCCCTGCTTGTACGCCTGCGCGTTGCGCAGGGGTATCGTCAATAGGATTAATGACTCGAATAAAACCATCTTCAGGCAAAATTTCTACGCCAAGACCGCCAAATTTGCCAGAGGTACTTGCTTTTAAATCAGAAAATTCTTCTTTGTCTAAATAGGCAGAGTGTGGATCAAGGCCGGCTAGCATACCGCGCATTGCATTTTCAAATAAAACATCATCGTTAATCGGTTTTACGTAGTATTCTTTAATATACTCAATGACTTTGGTGAATCGTTGGAGATCGGCAATGGGCAATTTATCTTCCTTTGTATCTTCCCCCTGTGCCAGGGGAATCGTGAGGACGAAAAAACAACTAAGCAAAACGGTTTTGATCAATGCGGTGGCATTATTTTTACTAAGTTGCATACTTCAAAATCTCCAAAAAGAGTAAAATAACTAACATAATCTATAAGCGTGTGAGTTTTACGGAAGCGCCTATCGGCTTTATTTATAAAGGATAGTACGGATCCATTTATATTCCCGTTCATTAGACTTTGCCATCATACTGGCCGTCAATAGATAAGTCGATAGAAAGGTCTTCGTTTAGCCTAATCAGGGAAGTCCCGGTCATTTCTATGGGGATAGGCAATCCTATAAGGTGGAGCAGGGTAGGTGCAATATCTGCGAGCGTCCCATTTTCTTTGATGATGACGGCGCTTCGTCCAATATAGACGGCGGGGACACGTTCTAGCGTATGGGCAGTATGAGGCTGCTGAGTGTGATCATCAAACATTTGTTCAGCATTGCCGTGATCAGCTGTGATTAAGGCTTCTCCATTCACTGCTTTTAAAGCCTCTAAGACTTGGCCTAAGCAGACATCCAATGTTTCGATGGCTTTAATGGTGGCACTAAAATTGCCCGTGTGTCCAACCATATCGGCATTTGCATAGTTACAAATAATGACATTATGCGATTTTTGTTTTATGGCAGCCACGAATTGTTGGGTAAGTTCAAGTGCGCTCATTTCTGGGCATAAATCATAGGTGGCCACTTTTTTAGAAGAAATTAAAATGCGATCTTCTCCTGCAAAGGGTTTTTCGCGACCCCCATTAAAAAAGAAAGTGACGTGTGCGTATTTTTCTGTTTCTGCAATTCTTAACTGGCGTAATTGATGGCGCTGTAAATATTCACCCAGCATATTCGGCAAAGCTGGGGTTGGATAAGCGACTTTTACCTTAAGATTTTGGGCATAATCGGTTAACGTGACAAAGTCTACATTTTTTAAGAATACGGAGCGCTTAAAAGCAGAAAAATCCGGATCGCGCAGAGCAGTGCAAAGCTGTCTTGCTCTATCCGAACGGAAATTCATAAAAATGATCTGATCATTTTCTTGGATATGGGCTGCAGGGATAATTAAGGTAGGCTGTACAAATTCATCGGTTTCATGCCGCTGATAAGCCAGATCCAGCGCTTCTAAGGCAGAGGTTGCCGTAAAGGGGGCCTTTCCTTCGGTGAGTAATTCATACACGCTTTTGGTCCGTTCCCAACGCTTATCTCTATCCATGGCATAAAAACGTCCGCAAATAGAGGCAATTCGCGCCTGGTTGGGTGCAAGGGATCCGCAAATTTGTTGCAATAAAGCTAAAGACGCGGTGGCGCTTTTAGGTGGCGTATCCCGACCATCCAAAAAAGCGTGGATCAGGATATTGCGCAGCCCTTTTTCCGCAGCCATTTTTATTAGGGCATGAATATGTTTTTCATGACTATGCACGCCACCGGGTGATAAGAGTCCTAAGATATGGAGGGTTTGATTATCCTGTACAGCGATATCGAGTGCTTCGTTCAATATGGGGTTTTGAGTAAAGCTATCCGTTTCAATGGCCGTAGAAATTCGGGTGAGTTCTTGCAGGACAGCTCGGCCAGCGCCCATTGTTAAGTGTCCAACCTCTGAATTACCCATTTGATCTTTGGGCAAGCCTACGTCTAAACCAGAGGCAGAAAGGGTGGTATGGGGGTATTTCTGCCATAGGGCATCCCAAACGGGCGTGTGTGCATGGGTAACCGCATTGGTTGGATGCGCTTCCCGATGGCCCCAGCCGTCTAGGATAATTAATGCAATTGGGCCTGGATTCATTCATAACCTCGTGGTTGTGTCATAAAGCCTATTCTAAAGCACCTGGCGCGTAAGTACACCCCTTAAATGGGAGGCGTGCGATAATGTGCATTTTCGTATATACTCCCGGTTTTCCATGGACTGTATAAGGTTGTTATGGCACAATTTGTTGTTTTTATAACTCATCACTGGATTCTAAGCGCGTTATTTGCATTTACGCTGGTTGCGCTTTTGATCAATCAACTTTTTGAAAGTCGTTTTGGTTTGCCGTCCATAACGCCTGAGCATGCGGTGCAGTTGATCAATCATCAAGAAGCAGTGGTGTTTGATATCCGCAGTGAGTCTGCATTTGCAGAAGGCCATATTTTAGATGCCATTCATGTGCCTGTTTTGCAGTTAGACAAAAAAATGGGTGTTTTGCAAAAATATTTCACGAAACCCGTCGTCGTTATCTGTGCAACGGGTCAAGAATCTTCAAAAATGGCAACGCTTTTGCTTCAGAAAGGATTTTTGAATGTCCTGACGTTAAGTGGGGGATTGCAAAGCTGGAAGGCAGCATCGTTGCCATTGGTGAAAGTATGAAAAATGTGATTATTTATAGTACGGCTATTTGTCCTTATTGTATCCAAGCTAAGCAGTTATTGGAAAGAGAAGGTGTTGCCTACGAAGAAATTAGAGTCGATCTGGATGTCCAACAACGTGTTGAAATGGAAAGGATTAGTGGCAGACGTACGGTGCCACAAATCTTTATTGGTGAGCGGCATGTAGGTGGGTGCGACGATTTAAAGGCATTATATGAGCGAGGTGAATTAAGCACTTGGCTTGCATAAAATTTTTTTAAAAAATTTAGAAAGTGGAGAATAAACACGTGTCTCAAAATACAACAAATCCAGGCAATAATGGGTCCAAGCTGAATGGTCAACAAGCACAAACTGAAAACCCTATTTTGAATGTGCATAGCATTTATTTAAAAGATCTTTCTTTTGAAGCACCCCATTCTCCGGATGTGTTTAACGAAGAGTGGAAACCTAAAATTGATTTTGATTTACAAATGGGATCCAAAATTTTATCCGAGCTCGATTCCATCTATGAGGTGGTTTTACATGTGACCGTTACCATTAAGTTGGGTGAAGGCGAACAAGAAAAACCTGCTTTTCTGATTGATATTCAACAAGCCGGTGCCTTTATGGTAAAACATATGTCTGAAGAAATTGTTAAGCAAATATTGGCAACCGATTGTTCTGCTGTTCTTTTCCCTTATGTGCGTGAGACCGTGTCTAGCCTGGCAACTCGCGGTGGATTTCCGCAGTTAGTATTGCCGCCCATTAATTTTGATGCAATGTATGCGCATCACTTAGAACAGGCTAAAGAGGCAGCCGCGGAAGCAGAAGGGGCGTTGTTAGTTTAATATGCAAATCAAACAACCCCCTATTTTAGTTTTGGGCGCGGGCTCTTGGGGGTCCGCACTAGCCATTACCTTAGCGAAAAATGCGATAGCTGTTCGCTTATGGGATAGGGATGAGTTGCTATTAGACGAAATAGAGCGTGACAAAAAAAATCGGCGTTATTTACCCGATGCGCCTTTTCCCAGTAATATTGTTATCTGTAAACACTTGGATAAAGCCTTTACGGATGTTCAAGATATTTTAGTTGCTGTTCCAAGCCATGCATTTGGCAGTGTACTACAGGGGATTAAGCCATTTTTAAATCCGCAGCAGCGGATATTATGGGCGACCAAAGGTTTAGAGTTTGGAACTGGGAATTTTTTACACCAAGTGGCAGAGCAAACATTAGGGGCTTCGCGTTCTTATGCGGTTCTGTCCGGACCTAGCTTTGCGAAAGAAGTGGCTGTAGGGCTTCCAACCGCCGTTACCATTGCCTCTCAAGATTTACCCTTTGCCGAAGCGCTTGCCTTGAGGTTTCGTCAAGAAAGCTTTGGTGTTTCCGTGACGGATGATATGATTGGGGTACAGCTGGGCGGGGTGTTTAAAAATATATTAGCAGTTGCAGTGGGCATCTCAGATGGCGTACAGTTTGGGGCTAATGCCAGAGCGGCCTTAATCACCAGGGGCCTATCAGAAATGATGTGTTTGGGAGAGGCCTTGGGTGCTCGTCGAGAAACCCTGATGGGGCTTTCCGGCTGTGGTGATGCAATTTTAACGTGCACGGATAACCAATCGCGAAATCGTCGTTTTGGATTAGCCTTAGGGCAAGGCCAAGGTAAAGCGCAAGCATTACAACAGGTTGGCCAAGTCGTCGAGGCAGTGTACAATGTAGAGCAGCTTTGCGCTTTAGCACATGTGCATAGAGTTAAGCTGCCTATTGCAGAGCAGGTGTTTCGTGTCGTTCGGGATGAAATATCGCCGCGAGAGGCAGTGATAGAGTTGTTTAAACGGGTACCTGAGAACGAATAGTTTGGCAAATTACGTAAAAGTTGTCTAACCTAGGCGTATCAGGTTTAAGTAAATAAAGGGGAGTCCTCATGAAAAATGTAGCAAGAGTTGTAGTATTAGGTTTAATGTTGTTGCCAGTTGCAGCGGTAGTTGGTTGTGGCGCTAGAAGATGTAACAGCGAACCTGTTATGCAGCACAAACTTGAAAAATTAAAGACGGAATACGGCGGAAAATAATTTCCTCTGTAGACTCGATTAAGGAACCCCCCATTTTTGGGGGGTTTTTTTGCAAAGGCAAAATATAAAAACCTTTGATTAAGATCCGAACCTCCTGGTACCTTTATCTTTATTACCCTTATGTCTTTTGAGCGGTTTGTCTCTATTACCCGCATTCATTTTAAGGGTGTTATGGCGTGCGAATAATCTTATCATAAACCTTAAAGCAAGATTACAAGGGATTAATTCATTCAATGCAAAAACAGGAATCAAACAAGTGAAAATAAATTGGATTAAAATTATAAGCCTACTGCCTTTAGGATTATTGCCGTTTTACAGCAGTTTTGCCGCCCCTACTACAGATGATTATTTGAATGGTTATGTACAGAGCATCTTTGAGCATAATTATGGGTTGCCGGCAAGTGCGGTTACGGTAAGAAATGGTTTTGTTTATATTAAAGAAGCAGAAACAAATGGGCAAAATGCAGAGCAGGTTGTTGAAAAATTAAGGCAAGCAACTTCTAATATCAAAGGCATTAAAGGAATTGCCTTCGTAAAGCCTAATCAGCACGAACAGATCGATAAAGCCAGGGTGAATAATGATGGCGAAAATTTTATCCAATCTTCTAACGAGCCAACTAATGGTGCTATGCCTGATCACAGCCTGTTCCATGCTTTAATGGCAGATCCAAAATGGCCGCGTTTTACCTTAGCATATCAGTATCACACGAAAAACAGAATTTTAAAGAAAGCGTTTGCGCCTAACTTTGGCGCTAGTATTCCGCTTTATCGAGGCATAATAGAGGGGGATGACAATGCTAAATGGGAGGTTGGCATTCAGGGTGGTTTGTTTGCAATAATGGATATGGGAACAAAGCAAAACATCGTAAAGAAAAATGATGCTTTTAAAAGTAGCTTAGTGAATGCAGATTATTTTATTAGTTTACCGTTTAGTTATGCGAATGGGGAATGGTCAGCACTTGCTCGCGTTTATCATGTTAGCACTCATTTGGGCGATGAGTTTATGCTCACGCCCCAAGGGAAGCAAACCCGACGCATTAATTTGAGTTATGAAGGAATAGATGCAATCTTATCCTATCATTTTCAAGAAGGGATGCGCTTATATGGGGGCGGTGGCTTGATTGTTCATAAAGATCCTGCTTATATAAAACGTTTAAAAGTTCAAGCAGGTGCAGAGTATCGTTCACCCGAAACTTTTTTTGCGGGAAGATTACGTCCTGTAACCGGATTGGATATTAAGTCAGAACAAATGGCCCGTTGGTATCCTGGCTTGTCATACAAAGCAGGCGTGCAATTTGAAAACTCTACCCTTTTGATTAGCAATGAAGTGCAGTTGATGCTGGAATTTTACCGTGGAAAATCCATGCATGGCCAATTTTACAATGATAAAATCCGTTATATAGGAATAGGTTTACATGCATTTTTGTGATTAATAAAATGATCCATATTCACATAAAATGTAGGGGCGCAGCGCATTTGATGTGGCATTTAATGCCGTCTATTTAATGACTGTTTTGTGCCCAAAGAAAATGCGGGCAATCCTAAAATTTTGATTCCGCTCAATATTATTGAAACGGGCGATAAATTTATTATGGGTAAATTTTAAAAGGGCCAACATAAGCTTCCTGTTCTTTCAGCTTTAATAAGACCGTAGCGGAGTTAGTCATTATTTCTTTTATTTCATTATCCGTTAGCCCTTTTTTAGGCGCCGGGTAGCCTAGAATTGAGCCTAGGTTATCCGCTAAGGTGGAAATGATTAATATCTCATGCAAGTGATCGAGTAGATTAGAAAAATTTTCTATTGTGAATGTAACGTCGCCTTGAGCAGGCAGGTTTGAATTGTTTACATCCCTTTGTAGGGTAATTGCCAAGTTTCCTTTGGCCTTAAGAGTATAATTATTCGGTTCAGCCGGACTTACGCGCGCATTAGGTGCATAAAGATGTAGGTTTAACTTTCGAGTTTTTGTGAGATAGTCTGCTGCTATATTAATTTCACTGATTGTTAAAGTGTGCGTTTGCTCTCGAAGTTTTCCTTTATCCAAGGTTGAATATTCAGGGGTAAGTCTAAATTGTAAAGGCCTAATAAGGAGGTTTTCAAACGTATATACGCCTTTACGGTAATGTATTAAGCCTGACAGGCTTTCAATGGTTGCATAATTGCTGGGAAAATCATTTATTTTTAAACCATTAACTTCAACTGCCAGCGTATAGCTTTGAAAAAAAGTTTTTACAAATTTAAAAAATTTAGGCGTAATACGAATAGAATGAGCAGATATTTTAGAAAAATTGGCCGTTTTATTTACATTCCGGATCGTTAATCCTTTTATTAACAAGGTGGGTTGTATAAAGTTTTTTAAAATAGGGAGGCAGTATTGTACTTTGATTTCTATCTTTTGCTCGTTAGACCATTTTTTTATTTTATACTTCCCATAACTATAAGACGATAATAGGAACAAAAAAAATGTTGCCCAAAAAAGCACATATGTATTCTGCTTAAAAACATAGAGATTTGGTTTATTAAGCATTATATTGGTTGGCCTCCTTGTTGAAGTGTTTGTCTATAACCTTCGCTGCATCAGAAATTATCTTGGCGGAGTGGCGGCATGCTGCGACGATAGCCTGATTGCGCTTGGATACAATATCCTTAACGTTGTCATCTGTTATTTCTGCTTTCGTGCTTGGAAATGTTTTTTCTACACCGATATCAATAGCACATTCAAGTGTTTGCGTCTCAATACCTCTAGGTTGTGTCTTTTCTTATCCCACCCACATTTATTTGACTTAAACATGATTTCCCCGATTTTATAAAAACCAGGGAAATCATACTGCATTCTACAATAGGACGAATACAAATGTGCTTGTATTATGGCCTTGTAGCTTTTGATTTTTCTTCCGCCGCCAACTTGTCATATTCTTCTTTGAATGGCCGCAGATCTTGTTCTGCCTTGTTTAAAATGCTCATAATTTGCTCTGTATTTTCATTGCTATGTAATAGTGGCGTCCAACCCTTAATGGTATTGATAGCGTTATGCACGTTATTGCTAATTGTGTTTACGCTGGCTATTTTTGTCTCTGATCCGCTAGGGTGTTTTTCCTGAAAACAAGCGGCTATTTGCCTGCTTTGCTGTTCCAGGGCTTCTGCTTTTTTTAATAAATCTTCTTTTTCTCTTTCACGCTCTGCGGGTCTTTGAAATTCTTTGCCTATTTTGTGTAAAGTGTCCATATTGACCTCCTTTTTATACAAATTTATACAAGGCTATAATTTTTTATAAAAACTCCTTGCTTAATAAATATTCAGGTAAATTTGATTTTTACCTTTAAGTATTTACTATTTTTAGTCTATTATTTTTTAATTTAGGTTGTCAATAAAGAGTTTGCATAACGCTTGGTTTAAGAAAACGGAAATCAATCTAAATAGGACACCAAATAACAAATAATTTTTTGCTCTAACCAGTAAATAGGCCGCCAAGGATATTTACCGCTTATAAAGCCTACATGCCCTCCGCTTTCTGGTAATTCTAAAGATACCGCAGCGGAAACTTCGTGCTGTTGAGGAATAGCATTAAGTGTTGTAAAAGGATCGTTTTGAGCATGTACAATCAAGGTGGGTGTTTGGATCAGTTTAAGATACTGGCGGCTACTGGATTGCGTGTAATAATCCAATGCATTTTTAAAACCATGTAAAGGAGCGGTAATGGCATTATCAAATTCATACAGAGTGCGAAAACATTTGATGTTGCCAAACGGTAAAGGCTCGGCTATCTGGGTAAATTTATTTTGATGCGCGCTTAATAATTCACGCAGCAATCGCCACTGATAAATCCGAGAAAATCCGGTATTTAAACGGGCTACTGTTTTACTTAATTCGAAAGGAATGGAGATTGCAACGGCGGCTTTTAGTGGATGACAAGATCCGTTTTCGCCTAACCATTTTAATAATACATTGCCGCCTAAAGAGTAACCAATGGCAAAGAGGGGGGTATGTGGCTCACGCTGGCTCAGTGTCTGGACGATATAGTGTAAGTCTGCGGTATCGCCCGAATGATAGGCCCGAGCAAGTCTATTGGGCACACCACTACAGCCTCTAAAATGCATTAATACTCCACGCCAGCCTTGTTTAGCAATGGTGTCTAAAATGCCTCTTATATAAGGGGAGTGAATACTGCCATTTAAGCCATGTAAAACAATAACGATTGGGCCAGATCCTTTTCCTACCCAGGCCAGATCGAGAAAATCACCATCGGGTAATTCTACGCGTTCGTTAGTAATCGATAAGAAAAGTTTGCGGCGAATTAAGGCCGCCCATAAGGTCTGAAGGTGAGGTCCGGGTAGCCACCAGGCACGTTTAAATAATCGATCCATGGAAAAATGCTTAATCGATCCGAACAGGATATCCATTGGCTGTTTTTGCAAACATTTTCGCACTGGTCCAATTCACCATATGGCTGCTATTGATAGTGCTTTCGATAATTTTTTCTAAGCGGCTAATGCTAGTGGATCCCGAATATTGCGCTTCCGTTAAAGGTTGATGAGCTTCTAAATAAAGGTGTTTATTATGCCAGCCCACCTTATAAGGTTCATGAATGATGCGCACTTGGGTACCAACAGGTATTAAATGATAAAGAGACTCAATATCTTCTGGCAGCAGCCGAATGCAACCATGGCTGCTACGAACGCCAACTCCGCCTGGGCGATTCGTTCCGTGGATCAAAAAGTTTCCTTTACCCGACAGACCGCTTAGCGCAAGGTACAGTGCATAGCGGCCTAAAGGATTATCCGGCCCACCTGAAACGACAGGGGGTAATACATCCCCTTTGCTTAAATGCTCTTGCCGGATAGATTGCGGGGGATACCAGGCAGGATCTTTCTTTTTAGCCGTAATGCTTGTTAATCCCAATGGCGTCGACCAGCCTTTTTTGCCAATGCCAAGCGGATGTGTACTTACTAACGATTTATCGGGGTGAAAATAATAAAGGCGCATTTCTGCTAGATTTAATACCAGTCCAATTCTTTGAACTTTCGGCAAAATAAATTGAGTAGGGATCACAACAATGGCACCGACCATCGGTACCCAAGGATCTAGATTGGGATTGGCTTCGATCATTTCGTAGACGCCCACATCAAAGCGTCGACCGATTTCGCCTAACGACTCATTCTCGCCGACAGTCGTGGTTTGTATTTCTCCCACAATATCCCCATTGTCAGGAAGTGGAAATGTAAGGCCAAAAATCGGAGAACAGAAGCTTGCTAGCAGTACCAGTAGGATGCTGCGTGCAAAGCTTTTGCGTTGTAAAAATATGACCTTGTGTTTCATCTCTTTAATACCTGTTCTTGTGAATGATTATTTTAGTGGAAATCATATACGTTCGGATACCCCATGTCTGTAGGGAATCCGTTTGGGATAGTGACCAACACCGTAATTAGCGGTTAAAAATAGCCAGACTTGAGTTAATTAACTATTTTTAATGGCTTGCGCAAGTTAGTAGCGATACTACAATGAATGGAAGGGAAAGAAAAGAGGGTTCTAGAGTGGATTGGAGTTTTGGTCGCTATCAGAAAAAAAAACAGAAAGAAGGCTTGGTTGCGATCCACGAAACGCCAAGAGGAATAACGGCTGTTTATGGTATTAGCGTGGCAGAAAAAATGGTTGTGAAAGCCCATGTTTTTCAAGCGACAGAAAGCCTTGAAGCCAAACAGGAAGTTTTGGAAAAATTTGTCAAGGAAAATGCATTACAAAGTGCGGCTTGCACCTATGTATTAGCTTCAGGTGATTATACGCTTCATTTAGTCGATGAGCCTGCTGTCCCTGCGGAAGAAATTCCAAAAGCGATGTGTTGGATTGTTCGTGATCTTATTCAGTTTCCAATTGCGGAAGCCGTGATAGACACCTTTCCCTTACCTTTTCCACGGGCAAAGGATAATGTCAAAATGCTGTATGCCGTTGTGGTAAAAAAAGAAATCATTAGCAAAATCAAGGCGCGTATAGATGCTACGGGTATGGCTTTAAAATATGTGGATATTCCTGAATTGGCTTTGAAAAATCTTCTGGCAAAGCATCCTCAGCAGCCCAAAGGATGCGCATTAATGGTTTTGGAGGGTCAAGGGGGTAAGCTTATTTTAATGAAGAATGAGTCTCTGTGTATTGCCCGTTCTTTTGAGCTTAAATTAGATACCTTAGGCAAAGAGGAACTACAAGATGGCAAGATATTGGAGTCTTTAGCATTAGAAGTGCAACGATCCTTTGATTATATCAATAGTGTTTTTAGGCAAAGTGTTGAAAATGTTGTTATTTTGGCGCCCACCCGAATGGATAAAAATAGCATACAAGCCTCATTAAAAAACTCTCTGGGCTCGGAAGTGATTTTTTTAAATGTTTCAGAAATTGTACAGTTTGAACAACCTTTAAAAGAAGGTGAGGAATGTGAGTATTTGTTGGCAGCTGGCAGTGTACTGCGAGAAGGGGATAAGCCTCTATGAAACAACAAATTAATCTGTACAAGGTTGAAAAGCAAAAATTCGTGCTGCCTTTTACATTTTATTATGTTATTCGTGGGTTTGGTGTATTCATTTTGATGCTAGGACTGACGACTTCCTATGATCTTATAAAGCACTTTATAACCAAAAAAGAATTTCAAAAGCTGGGTAAAGAACATGCAGAAAAAGAGGTAAAGTTACAAGTTATTGCTAAACAAGTGCCTGAAGAGCGCACTCGAAATGAAATTGTGAATGATATCCAATTACTTGAGGCGGAAAAAAAAGAAAAGATCGACACAATTGCATTGTTGATGTCAGAAAGTAACCGTAAGGTGAGTGGTTTTTCGATTTATCTGGATTTCCTGGCTAATCATACGGTGCCAGGCGTATGGTTAACCAAATTTAGTTTTAAAGATAACGGTAATAATTTAGTCTTTAAAGGAAAAGCCTTAAAGGCTGAAAATGTTACACAATTAATCACCTCGTTAAGTTCGGGCTCGGTGTTTAGTGGTAAGACATTCGAAATGTTTAAGGTAGAGGCAGACCCTGCTTTAGCCTATGTAGATTTTATCTTGCAAAGTAAAAATAGTACAGAAGGTGTGGCAAGCGGAGCAGATAGCAAGTTATGAAAGCAATCATTCTGAAAATGGAAAAAAAGTTTGATGCATTGTCATATAGGGAGAAAGGCCTGATCTGCCTGGGGCTCCTTATGGCGCTATATACCTGTTGGAATACACTGCTTTATGATTATGTGTTGGCGACCGATGCTGAAATTGCTAAAAAAACGGAGGATATTAAGCAGAAAATTAATTTATTGGAAGGAAAGATGGACTCAGTTTCCCAAGTCTTAGGGCGTGATCCCACTTCTTTGCTTTTAGAGCAAGCGCACACGCTTAAAAAAGAAAATGAAGCATTAAATGTGAAAATGATAGAAAAAACTAAAAAAATGATTTCTTCCAAAGATATGACCAAAGTGTTAAGCAACCTCATGCAAAAAGCATCATCTATTACTATTGAAGGATTATCCATCGGTAGTATTGAAAGCTTGGATACAAAGCCTTTATTTTCGGCAAAAACCATTGAAGACAAAGGGCAAAAAAAATCTTTCCAAGTTTTTCAGCATGGAATTCGGGTGGAGCTTTTGGGCGGATATCTTGAGACTTTACAGTTTCTAAAAGCCATTGAAGCGATCCACCCAGATGTTGTTTGGGATGAATTTACCTATGAGGTAAAAAAATACCCTTCTGCAAATGTGGTTATTATATTACATACCTTAAGTTTAGAAGCGGGGTGGATAGGTGTGTAATAGAGTCATCCCTAAATATTATCTTTATTTCTTAATTTTCGTGAGTGTACAAACTTATGCCGATTTTCAAGATCCCACTCAGCCTGCAAGTTTTAACGTGGATCGCCCGGGTGCAATCTCAGTACAAAAAGTGGATACAAAAAATCCCTTTGTTCTAGATGCAATATTGACTTCTGCGGATAGCAAGATTGCGATTGTGAATAATCAGGCGGTGAAAACGGGCGATAAAGTGGGTGATAGCACGGTAAAATCAATTGAAGCTTATCAAGTCATACTGCTCGGACCGAAAGGCGAGCGGGTATTGCATTTATTTGGTCATCCAATTAAGGAGCCGTCAAAATGAAAAATAAAAAAATTATTTTAATCAAAAAAATCGTGGCAGTATCGACGGCGGTGTCTGTTCTGATGGGGTGTCAGCTACCGGCTGAAAAACGAAATACTCGACATATCATGCACGATACGTTGCAAGAAGCTGCTATTCACAGTGAGATAATGAATAATCAATCGAGCACATCTTTACCGGAAGATATCAAAAAAGCATTTATGCCTAATTTAGTGGCCGCTCAAGGAAAAGAAAATGCCTCTGTCGAAAAAAGATTTGATTTGGTTGCAGAGCAGGTGCCTGCAAGAACATTTTTTTTAAGTTTAGTTGAAGGCACGCCTTATAATATTACTGTGCACCCTGGTGTAGATGGAAAAATTTCATTGCAGCTAAAAAAAGTCACTATTCCGGAAGTCTTAGAAACGGTGCGCAATGTCTATGGGTATGGTTTTCGCCAAACTACACAAGGCATAGAAGTATCGCCAGCTGCTCTTCAAACACGGGCTTTTAGCGTTAACTATCTCGATATTAAACGTAGCGGCCAATCCAATACCCAAGTTTCGGCTGGCGGAATAAATTCGGGCGGCGGGAGTGGAAGCGGGAGTGGAAGCGGAGGTGGTTCGGGTAGTGGAAACAGTTCAAGCGGAGGTAGTTCGGGTAGTGGGAACAACAGTTCAAGCGGAGGCAGCACAGGGGGAAGCAGCAGCGGTACCAGTGGTTCAGCCAACAGTGTTATTTCCACCACTTCTCAAACCGATTTCTGGAAAGAATTAGCGTTAGCCATTGAAATTATTATTGGCAAGGGTGAAGGACGAACCATTGCAGTAAGCCCTATGGCAAGCTTGGTGGTGGTACAGGCAATGCCAGATGAATTAAAAAGAGTAGAGGAGTATTTAAGAAGCGCTGAAATTTCCTTAAATAAACAGGTTATTTTAGAGGCTAAAATATTAGAAGTGGAATTGGATGATAGCTTTCAGGCAGGAATTAATTGGAATTTGATTAGTGGGCGGATGGGGGCTGCTAGTATTGGCAATGGGATGATAAAGGATGCCTTTTATCCAAATGCCACTTTTCCTGGAGGTGCAAATGGAACGAGTGCTGTTAATGTCATTCCTGGGCAAGCGGGTAATAATTTCTCACAAATAGCGGGGAATTCAGGAAGTTTTGGGGGGGTGTTTGCATTGGCAGCCAACTTTAAACATTTGGGTGCGTTTATGGAATTACTCAGTGCACAAGGGAAAGTGCATGTGCTCTCCAATCCGCGGGTTTCTACTATGAATAAACAAAAAGCTTTAATTAAAGTGGGATCCGATGCCTATTATGTCACTGGTGTTACCACAACCACCACGACACCTGCAGCAGGAGCAACAACATCTTCACCGACTGTTACTTTTAACTCATTCTTTTCCGGTATTGCATTAGATGTTACGCCGCATATTACCGAAAAAAATGATGTAACTTTGCATATTCATCCAACTATTAGCAGCGTTGATTCAGATACTAAAACCATTTCTCAACAAGAGTACCCAATGGCAAAAAGCAATGTGCGAGAATCGGACAGCATGGTGAAAGCCAAAAACGGAGAAATGGTTATCATCGGAGGGTTAATGCAAAACCAGACCTCAGATAAAAAAGTAGGATTGCCTATCTTAAAAGATCTGCCATTGTTAGGGTTTCTATTTGGACACACCATTCAGGTAACCCGAAAAAGTGAGCTGGTTATTTTATTAAAACCGATTGTGATGGAGCCTGTTTCACAGATTGAAGCCATGAATAATAATATTGATCGATTTGATACGATAAATGAGGAGATAAATCGAGATGAGAATAAATATAATTGCAAAGACACTCATCATTAAAGGGATTTTATTATTTCCTTTATACGGCGAAGCTTGGACAGTTCCCGATCGCATTGTCGAATTGCCCTTGTCTGCCCAAAGTGTGAGTCAAGTGACAGCGCCAAATGCTATTTTTAAAAAACAAGAGCCTGCAGTAGAGATCCAAGCCGCAAAACCTATCTCTAGCCTTACTCCAAATGCGGATGGGCCATTTTTTGAAAAACGCAAAGCAACTTTGAATCAAGATGAGCAAGGCGGGGTTGATTATCGTCGCGCGCTAGAACATATCAGTAATGGTGAAACGACTTCGGCTAAAAGACTTTTGATGAGCACGTTAAATGAAATGCCACGTCACCATGCTTCTCGGATAGCACTGGGCACCTTATATATTAAGGAAAACCTGCTAGATGGGGCTGAAGATCTATTAGCCGAAGGATTAAGGCTGGATGAAGATAATGCAGATTTTTTAAGATTAATGGCCGCTGTGCATAATAAAAGGGATGAGCCGGATAAAGCTTTGGCCTTATTGGTTAAGGTAAAGGATAGTCGAACCCATGATAAAAATTATATGGCATTTTTAGGGCATGTATACCAACAAACTGGTCGTTATGCGCTTGCGCGACAGCAATATTTTCGCTTATTGCAAATGGAGCCTAAAAATTCCCTTTGGTTATTAGGCGTATCCATTGCATTAGATGCAGAAGGCCAAAAAACAGCAGCGCTAGATGGGTATCACCGATTAACCGCTGAAGGCAATATTGATCCGGGCATTTTAAAATATGTTCAAGATCGTATCAATGTTTTAAAAGGATAGGGTAAATGGCATTTGCAGGTTTGCGAAAAATAAGATTAGGAGATGTGTTGATTAATGCGGGTCGCATAACCGCGGAGCAACTTAAAGAAGCATTGGATATGCAAACGGAGTCCGGTGGCAAGCTTGGCGATATTTTAATACAGCACAATTTTGTGAGTGAAGCCAATTTAATTCAAGCCCTATCCCAGCAGTTAAATATTTCATTTATCGATTTAAAAAAATATCAAATTAAGGCAGATATTATTCAGAAGTTGCCAGAAAGAATAGCAAGGCGCCACAGAATTATTTTATTAGATATTGTTGAAGGAAATTATTTGGTTGGTATGGCTGATCCGACCGATCTAATGGCTTATGATGAACTGAGCCGGATCCTGTCTGGCACGCTGGTTGTTTCCATTGTCAGTGAAAATGATTTGTTACGTGTATTCGATTTGGTTTATAGAAGAACTGAAGATATTACTTCATTTGCAGCTGCTTTAAAAGAAGAAATAAAAGCGGAAGAAGTGCCGGAAATTGAAGTTATTAGTGCAGAAGCAGCTCCAGTATCGAGGCTATTAGACTCCATTTTTGAAGATGCGGTTCAAGTGGGGGCCTCTGATATTCATATAGAACCTGGCGAAAATCAATTACGTATTCGCCAACGCATTGATGGCGTATTACACGAACATATTATCCCCGGTAAAGAAATTATGTCTGCCCTAGTGTTAAGAATAAAATTAATAGGGAATATGAATATTTCAGAAAAAAGGATCCCACAGGATGGTCGCTTTGCGATAGTGGTGAAAGGAAAGCAGATTGATGTTCGTGTTGCCATTATGCCGGTTCATTTTGGTGAGGCGGCCGTTTTACGATTACTCGATCAAACCAAAGGACTCCTAAAGTTAGATCAATTAGGCATGAAAGAAAATATTTTGCTAAAGGTAAGAACATTAATCCATAAACCGAATGGCATGATTTTAGTCACCGGCCCAACGGGTGGCGGTAAAACCACCACACTATACGCTATTTTAAATGAGCTAAATACCGAAGAAACTAAAATTATCACGATTGAAGATCCCGTTGAATATGTATTGCCAAGAATCAATCAAGTACAAGTGAATACGATTGTGGATTTAACCTTTGCTAATGTTTTAAGGGCCTCCGTTAGGCATGATCCCGATATCATCATGGTTGGGGAAATGCGAGATGAAGAAACCGTTCGGATTGGCCTACGCGCTGCCATGACGGGCCATTTGGTATTTTCGACCTTGCATACGAATGACGCCATTAGCAGTACAGTTCGCCTAATGGATATGGGAGCTGAAGGCTTTTTAGTAGCAGGTGCATTGCGCGGGGTATTGGCTCAACGTTTAGTGCGCAGAATTTGTGAAATCTGTCGTACGGAATATACGCCCACCGTAGCCGATAAAGCCTGGATGGAAGGGGTGTTTGGCGCTAAACAATCTTCCTTTGCGTTTAAACAAGGTGCTGGCTGTTCCAGATGTAATAAAAGCGGTTATCGAGGACGTATTGGTATATACGAATTTTTAGAAATTACCCCGGAATTGGCAGATGCGTTAAGGGTTAGTGATGGTAATCTATTTACTCACACTGCAAAATTGCAGCCGGGCTTTAAATCGTTAGCACAATCTGCTTTTGAGTTGGCTTCTCAAGGAATTACTACACTTTCTGAAGTTTTTAAAATCACGGGTGAATAAACCAAAGGTGAGATTTTTTAATGCCGCGTTATGAATATTTAGGTCGTAATAAATTTGGAAAAGAAATCAAGGGGACTATGGATGGGATCAATGAGTCTGCCGTTGCCGTCGAGTTAATCCGGACGGGGGTAACCCCTATTTCAATGGGCGTGCATGTTGAAAAACAAAAAGATCTTGCTCGGTATATCAATTTTTTACAGTTAGATATGCCAACCACCGAAGATTTAACTTTTCTAAGTCGCCAAATGTATTCGCTGTTAAAAGCCGGTGTCCCCATTGTGCGCTCTGTACATGTAGTTTTAGAAAGTGCTAAAAATCACACTTTAAAAAAAGCTTTAACGGAGGTATTAGCACACCTTGAAGGGGGTCAATCTTTATCTTTTGCTTTGCACCATCACCCCACTGTTTTTCCAACCTTAATGACCGCTTTAGTCAATGTCGGTGAAAACACCGGAAGTTTGGATCAGGTATTTAGTCAAATAGCCGTGCATTTCGAACGCGAAGCCGATACGAAAAGACAAATATCAACGGCCGTTCGCTATCCTGTTACGGTATTGATTATTATTTCAATTGCTATAGTCATTATTAATTTATTGGTTATCCCAGCGTTTGCCAAATTTTTTAGCAATTCTAAAGTAGAGCTACCTTTGCCTACCCAAATATTAATTGCCACCTCTAAATTTTTTGTGAATTATTGGTATCTATTACTAGGTGGCGCTATTGGATTATTTGCCATGGCGGTATTTTATGTTCGGACCCCCATAGGCCACAGAGCATGGGATAAATGGAAGCTAAGTATTCCTTTAATTGGCGATATTTTACAAAGAGCATTAATGGCCCGTTTTGCACGCAGCTTTGCGCTTTCCATCAGAACCGGAGTGCCTTTATTAGAGGCTATCGCCATGATTGCCAAAACCACGGATAACGTATTTGTATCAGAAAAAGTGCTCACCATGCGTACCTATATTGAACATGGGGAATCATTAACGGTTGCCGCCACCAAAAGTGGTATGTTTACGCCATTGGTTTTGCAAATGTTAGCCATTGGAGAGGAAACGGGAGAAATAGATAAACTTTTAGACGAAGTGGCCGATTACTATGAACAAGAGGTGGATTATGATGTTAAACGCCTTGGTGCGGCAATAGAACCTATTTTAATTGTGATTATTGCTGGGATAGTGTTAGTTCTAGCGCTTGGGGTATTTTTACCGATGTGGGATCTCTGGAAGGGGGCCACTGGTAAATAAACCGGGGTGGGCTATACTTTTTTTAGGCTCAATTTTTTATATATAAATAAGGGGTGGAAAAATGTTAAAAACAGAAAGTTTAGGGAAAGCGCAAGGTTTTACCTTAATTGAATTAGTCATCGTGATTGTTTTAATTGGTATTTTATCTGCTGCAGCGTTGCCAAAGTTTGCTAACCTTACATTGCAAGCACGTAATGCTTCAAACCAAGGGGTGGCTGGGGCTTTAAGTGCTGCAGTGAATATAGCGCATAGTGCGTGGATTGCAGCGGGCGCTACTTCAACCGTGGGTAATGTTACGTTGGAAGGAGGAGCAATTGTCCCCCTTAATGCCAATGGGTGGCCAAGGGCTGCAGATCAGTCTGGTTGTATCACCAGCTGGAATGCTATTTTAAGTACGGCCGCACCTCAGGCCGCGACCTCATGCGACAACCCGAATAATTGTTATGTAGCGGCATTTGATGCTACGGCTTCTACGTGCGTCTATTCGTTACCTGCAGACCCTACTTCGGCGACTAAAATTACTTATAACCCAGCTACAGGCGCTGTGACTTCGACTTTAGCAACCTCATTATAATTGGGTAAAGATTAGAAACGCTTGATTACATTCCTATTTTGGGTAAGTAATCAAGCGTTATAATCGAGCAGAAAAATGTAGAATATATGCATATAAAGCTACTCAAACATATCTAAGCTGCTTATAACGTAATCCATATTTAGCAATAGAATATAAAACCGCTATTAAATTTCAATACATTAGGGGCTTTTAATCTGGATAAACAAGGCAGTGGATTCAGGAGTAAGTCGGTGTTTAGAGACGATAACATTATATTTGAAAAAGGATTTACTCTGATCGAAATGGTAATGACTTTAGTGATTATCAGTATTCTCAGTGTGACTGCCCTTCCACGTTTTTTTTCCACTCTCACGTTTCAAAAAAGTGTTTATTCTGCTGAAATCTTAAATACATTACGGTATGCTCGAAAATTGGCAGTTGCGAGCGGCAGTCATATTCAAGTGACATTAACCCCTACCTCAATTATCTTACAGCGGCGCATAGAGGGCCCAAACTGTACCACGGGCACGGGTTTTTTTCCGATAAGCGATCCTGCAGATCGATCAGGCACTTACGTTAAACAAGCCCCAGGCGCTGTGAGTTTAACTTTTACCGGGAATTGGCCTTTGTATTTTGATGCCTTAGGCCAGGCGACACAAGCCAGCAATTGTACAGTTATTAATAATGCGACGGTGAGTATTGTTGGAGGGGATACTGTGACTGTGATTGGCGTGACAGGCTTTGTGCAATGAAGAACCAAGGATCGACGGCTAAAGGCTTTACATTAGTTGAATTGGTTATGTCGATGACAATTATCAGTGTGGCTTTATTAGGGACAATCCTTACGATTAACACAGCGGTAAAATATAGTGCTGATCCCTTGCTAACCCATCAAGCCGTTTCAATTGCCGAAAGTTATTTAGAAGAAATGGTTTCAAAAGATTTTCCAATTACTCCTTGCCCAGCAGGCACCCGTTCCTCTTTTACAAATATTTGTCAATATAATGGATTGTCTGAGGTTCCAACGGATCAAACGCATACGGCCATTGCAGGCTTAGGCGCTTATACCGTCAATGTTACTGTGGATAGTGGGGCGGCAAATTTAGGCTCACCTTCTTTAACCACTGGAACACAAGGAATTCGTATAGACGTTAAAGTTTCGCATACCAGTATGCAAACTCTAACATTTAGTGTGTATAGGACGAATTATTGAAAAAAAAAATGGATAAAAACAATACCTTAAAAGGTTACACCCTGATTGAGCTGGTTATGGTGATTACGATATCCTCTATTTTATCAATAGCGGTAGGAGGATTTATTTCTCGTCCGATTACTGCTTATAGCAATGTACTGGATCGAGCCGAATTGGTAGATGCATCCACCCAAGCATTACAGAGAATGGTGCGCGATATTCAACGGGCTGTTCCCAATAGTTTGAGAGTTAAACAAGATCCAAACAATGCTAATCGAATTGCGCTGGAAATGGTAAATATTGTTGAAGGAATGCGATACCGGGCAACGGCTCCGGGGTTATTTTTGGATTTTGCCAATCCCGTTAGTCAGTTTAACGTGATTGGCCAATTCCAATTTGCCCATAACCATCCTATTTGTATAACCGGTAATTGTCGGTTAGTCGTTTACAATACAGGGGCAAATACCGGTGGAAGCATTCCTGCCGATAACCCATCACCGGGTGCCAACGTTTACAGCACGATTGCGGCATCGAACTGCTCAGGTTGCTTACCTCCTCCGGGCTCTGTCACCATCACTCCCCCCACCACAACAGTGACGCTCACTAACCCAGGCAGTGAGGGCCAAATTACCCTTAGTGCGAGTACATTATTTGCTTTGCCTTCCACTCGGCAGCGTATTGATATTGTGGATACGCCGATAACCTATATTTGTGATACGAGTGCTGGTATAAAAAATATAACTCGATATTCCGGATATCCTATTAATTCAGTGCAGCCTACTGATCCCACAGCGGCACCTTTGAATACCGTTCAAGGTGCACAATTAACCAAAAACGTGACAGGGTGCAATTTTACCTATCAAGCAGGTTCATCGCAAAATAATGGCATTATTACATTGTCCTTGACTTTGACGAGCAGGATGGGCGAAACCATAACCTTAATTCGACAGGTTGGAGTAAATAATTCGCCATGACGACTTGTATAGCGCCTCGAGAAAAAGGATTTTCAATTGTCGCAGCACTCTTTGTTGTGGTGATACTCGCATTGATCGGAAGCTATATTGTGAGCATTAGTGCCTTAACAAACACTTCAGAAAATCTCAACATTCAAGGTGTAAAAGCGTATTATGCCGCAAAAAGCGGATTGGAATGGGGTGTTTATAAAGTGGCGCCCAGTGCGGCTTCCGGAGGCGGCGCGCCTTATAACTGCCCCGCAAGCCCCACTAACCTTACCTTTACTCAAGGGGGCTTAAATGGATTTACCTCAACGGTTACTTGTACACAATCTTCATTTACGGAAGCAGGGGCGACGTATCATATCTTTCAAATCAAGGCAACAGGTCAATATGGCACGGTTGATAATATCGATTATGTATTTAGGGAATTATATGCCAATATTATTCAACCCGGCGTTTAATGCAGAACGGATTAAGATTTATGAAATATTATAAAAAGTGCGTTTTAACGATATTATTAATGGTCGGGTGCACAAATATAACGGCGGATATATGCACCCAAACCTTTCAGAATAGTGTGCAAAGCAATACGTTGGGTAGTACAATCACTTTTGCATGTGGTACAAAAGTTTTAAATAATAGTACGAATGCGCTTGCAATTCCAATAGTAAACAATCCGGCTGGTTGTGCAACACCTACTTGTGGTACGAGCAATTGTACCTCTGCTGGGACTACTGTTAGCCCACTTAATTTAGGAAGTTTTCAATCTTCTAGCAATGCAGGTGGTAATATAACGATTGGGGCTAATTCAACACTGACTATCAACAATAATACAACCGATTATAATCTCGTGAGTGTGAGATCTAATGCCACCCTTAATTTTTCGGCCAATCCCAGCGGGGCAACGATTTATCGTATTTCTAGTTTAGAGCTAAACAATTCTGCAACTGTGAATTTTGCAACAGGGGATTACTGGATCGATTCCCTACTGCAATCGGGTGGCCAACCGATAACCATCAATATCGTAGGAACAGGCACCACCCGTATTTACCTTAACACAAATACAACGATCTCTCGCCCCATCAGTTGGAATGTCTCTAATTCTGCTAGCCAATTATTAATTTATGCTTTTAATAATCTCACCATTAATAGTAGCAGTGCATCTGCTAATGCTATTATCTATGCAGCAGGGGATGTCAATCTCACCAATTTTACCTTAAATGGCGCCTTAACCGCTAAAAATATTACCTTAAGTGGGACTTCCGTCATCACATATAATAGTGCAGCTGTTACGGCTGCCAATTTTGGGACCACTTGCCCTTTTTCAAGTGTTTCGCAGTTTGTTGTAACAGCGCCTTCTACTGGGTCTTATTGTCAAAATATGACCGTCGCGGTAACCGCGCAAAATGCAATGTCTCAAACAGAGACCACTTATGCGCGCCAAATTACGTTAACGACTCAGAGCAATGCGGGAACTTGGATTTCGACTACGGGAGGGGGCGCCCTAAGCAGCACCGTAAACGGCGCTGCAACCTACCAATTCGTAGCCGGGGATAATGGGGTTGCTAATTTTCGGTTAAGCTATCCGAACAGTGGGGCCTCTCCTATTACGATAAAAGCCTACCAAACCGATACGCCTACTATCTTGGGTAATTCAGGTTCGATTAATTTTGCCCCTTCAAGTCTTGTTATCACTGATAACCCTGTTTCTGGTGCGCCCACGGCATTTAGTAGCGCACAAACGGCAGGCACAAATTTTACTTTGTATTTAACGGCTTACAGTGGCAGTAGCTGTGGTGTGGTAACCAATTATACAGGAACAAAGACAATTCGCTTTTATACCACCTATGTGAATCCAACCACGGGTACGCTAAATGCGAAAATAAATGGAGTAAATATTGCTAATAGCGTCGATGCAGTTCAAACGACCCAACCCATTATCTTTAACAATGGGGTTGCAACGGTTATTGGAAGTTATAGTGATGCTGGTCAACTAATGTTAAACGTTGCCGATACGGCAAGTGGGGGACCAAGTGGGCAAAGCGGAAATTTTGTGGTGAAGCCCTACCAGTTTGCTATTAATATCCCTGGCAATTCGGCTACGCAAACAACAGCACCGCCTGCGGGTGCTGTGTCCGCATGTCTGGCCAATGCAGTATTTAAAAAAGCCGGCGTGCCTTTTACGGTAAATGTTCAAGCACAAAATGCGCAGGGGACAGTTACGCCCAATTACGGGTTAGAAACGGTTAGCCAGGGCATTTTATTAACCTCTAGTGCATTACTGGCGCCTACCAATGGACGCAATGGCAGCACGGGTCTAGGAACCATTGGCAATGGAAGTACCTTTTCCAGGGTCACGGGTGCTGGCTCCCCTTTTACAGGAGCATATTATACGGGGTCCAATTTTTACTTTGATGAAGCAGGATGCATCAATTTAACTGTAGCCGTTGGTACTGGCAGTTATTTAGGGGCTGGCAATGTTAGCAATTCGACAGTTGTTGGCCGTTTTATTCCTGATCACTTTAGTGTGTCGGGTAATGTGCCATTATTAACGACTGGGTGCTCAGGAAGTTTTGGAAGCTTTACCTATTTAGATAAACCTTTTTTGTATACGACAGCACCGGTGTTAACTGTAACTGCTCAATCACTGCAAAATACAACCACACAAAATTATACTGGTAATTTTTGGAAGCTTTCGAACAGTGCATTGGGAAATATTTATAATAAATTTTATGATCCCCTACGGGTTGGGGATATCATCCCCAATCTAATCTTTTCTGCTGCCAATAGCACTCCTAGCTTTTTAGATGAGGGGAATGGGGTGGGCACATTCACTTTTTCAGATGGGGGAGGATTTAAAATCCAGCGGTTAAGTGGGAGCCTTGCCCCGCCCTTTAGAGCAGAAATCCAATTAAATGTGCCGACAATTACGGATTCAGACGGTGTCATTTGTACAGGCGCTGGTTGCGTTTCGGGTGGCTTTGCATTTGGACTACCGACGGCGGGTAATGGGATCGCTTTTACCGGAACAGGGACTGGAAGCGGTAAGCAATTTTTTCAGGGTCGTTTAATTGTCTTAAATTCAAGTGGCTCACAATTATTGCCTTTAACGTTGCCAATGCAAACGCAAGTGTATACAGCTTCAGGATCGACCAGTGGTTTTGCCATTAATGCTCTGGATTCGTGCACGACATTTAATAGCGCAGCCAATTTAACTATAACACAATTTGGGGTTTCGACGATTGCCTCACTGCCAGCTTCTCCGGCTACTTTTTCCCAAGGGATTTTGAATATTACGTTGAATGCACCCACCCCAGCCGCAACGGGTTATGTGGATGTTGAGGCAAATATAAGCACAAGTGCTGCGAACTTGCCTTGGTTACAATATAATTGGCCTTATAATGGAATAACTGGGACTAATTTCTCTGCAAATCCCAGAGGCAGAGGCACTTTTGGGGTTTTTAAAGGAAATGATAGAGTGATCTATCAGCAGGAAATTACGCAATAATGTTTAGACATTGTTTTGTTGCTCGGTCATCCACTGTTCGATCAAAATAACCGCTGCATAGGCATGTGCCTGTTGTTCAATGCGTTTTTGTTTATGACGTGAAGGTTTAAGTGAGGTTCGCTCTTTAGCCTCCCAGCTGGTTAATCGTTCATCGATTTCAGCAACCGGTAATTTATAAAATGTTTTTAAACGGTTAATAAATCGGCGTGCACAAAAAGTCATCGGTTGTGCAGAGCCATCTAAGTGAAGGGGCACGCCGACGATTAAAATTTTTGGCTGCCATTTTTCAATCAGCAGAGCAATCTCTTGCCAAATCGGGATCCCATCACGTGCCGCTAAAGTCGTTACTGGGGTTGCCGTGCGTGTAATCGATTGCCCCACAGCCACGCCAATATTCTTTAGCCCAAAATCAAAGGCCAACACTGTAAATGGGGGGATAGTGGAGTTATTAGGCATGTCCAATCTCATCCGATAATCTATCAATATCCACACCCATCAATGCAGCCGCCGCTCGCCAACGCCGATTCACCGCCATATGAAATAAAATATCAAAATTTGCAGGCCCATATAACCAGGTATTATTGGCCACCTCCTGTTCGAGTTGGCCCGCCGCCCAACGCGCAAAGCCTAAAGCAATTAACGATTGGGAGGGACCTTGATTTTGGGCAATGGCCTGTAGGATATCGGTAGAGGTCGTGAATGCAATAGTATCGCTAATATCTAAGGTAGATTGCCAGTTTCTATCTTTATTGTGCAAGGTAAAACAGCGGTTTTTTTGCACAGGTCCGCCATTCAATATTAAACGACCATCTATTTCTGGATAATCGGTGGGTATGTGCATGATTTCTAGCACATCGCCTAAGCGTAAGTTTTGTAAAGGTTGGTTGATGATAATGCCAATGGCACCTTGCTCAGTGTGTTCGCAAAGATAGGTGACCGAACGGAAAAAATGAGGATCCAGTAGAGAGGGCATGGCAATGAGAAAATGATTTTTAAGAGAGGTAAACATAGTAGGCCTTAAGTTTTTCGCAAATGCAGTCTATCATTTTTTTTACAATATTTATTACACAGGTTTTTTTTTAATTCCCTAACGCAGGCTGGGCGGGTGACATGCAGGCCATTCAGCGGTTTTAACATGGCTGATCCTTGTGCTTCAATAAACCTTGAATGTGTGCAGGCGAACAAATCACCATACGATAAATACCTCTTTCTTAGGATCTGTAAAATTGAACAAAAAATCATAAGCTATACTTTTTATAGTATCTTAAATGTGTGCGAAGGAAAGCCAAAAAATATGAATCCATTTCTCACTTTATTGGATATAGAAGACCATTGTAAGGCAAACTCGGTCAATATTCCCAGACAAATTGCCATGGAACGGGATTGGTTGGGCATCGGGTTTAAGTCGTCTAACTTTAATTTTGTTTGCCCAATGCAAGTTGTCTCTGAAGTGTTAATATGGCCGGCTCTAACAGAGGTGCCTGCAGCACAATCTTGGTTTAGAGGGACGGCCAATTTACGTGGGCGCATATTATCCGTAACGGATTTACAAGGGTTCGTTAGCGGGGTGCCTCATAAACCATTGCCGTTAAGTCGGATATTAGTTGTTAAACTTAATGATGGGTTGTCTGGCTTTGCCGTAGAGCAGGTACTAGGAATTGAGCGTTTTTTTGGAGAGGAAATAAAACCGGTTGCAAGCTTGCTGCAAGCCAAGGAATATTTACGCTATGCAAAGGGTGCATTCGAGCGGGATAACCAACCTTGGATAATCTTGGATTTTGCTGCAATTATCGAATCAACTGAATTTTATCATCTCCTCACCGCGCGCATGGATGTGGCATAATCAAATGCAGAAACAAAAGAAAGTATAAGAATGGATGCACAAAACGAAGTCTTATTAAATATATTTTTGGAAGAGGCCAGGGATCTCTTAGATGCGCTCGCCTTAACTATCCAAAAATGGTCTACCGATCTGCAGGATAAATCCATCTTTGCTGATCTTAAACGAGATTTGCACACCTTAAAGGGGGGTGCACGTATGGTCAATCAACCTCAATTAAGCGCGCTTGCGCATGAGCTAGAATCTTTTTGCGCCTTAATGTTAGAGGGCAATATTGGTGTAAATAGAGAGGCTTATGATCTGATCTGTAAAGGTCAAGATAGAATGAATGCAATTATAGAAGCATTGGTTAAGAAACAAACGGTGCTTGGCACTGAAGATATGATTGCAGAACTTAAAGGAAAGCCAGTGGCGGCGACTGTCCCTGTACTGTCAGAATTGGTATCCTCCCTTCCCTTACCTCAAGCAACTGAAGAAAATCGATATGCGGAAAATAAGGCGATTCCTAAAGTTGCTTCAGAGCCTGCAGGCAATGAAATTATTCGGGTGCGAGCAGACCTACTTGAAAAATTAAATAATTTAGCAATTGAAAGTAATATTATTCGTGTCAATATGGGACATTTTGTTGAAAATTTTAGCCTACATATAACCGATGCCAATAAAATCTTAAAAGTTTTGCAAGAAAAACTTAAGATGGTACCTAAAACAGCCGGAATGCAAGTCACTTCCGAGATCCAAGGGTTGATACATTTGTGCAAGCAGTTATCACAAGTACAATCCAATATCGAATCCTTGTTGTCGCAGCAATCTCGCATAGAACTTGATTTGCAAAATAGATTGGTAGACACCCGCATGGTGCCTTTTAATAGCGTTGTACCTCGATTAAGCCGTATTGCAAGGCAATTGGCAGAAGAGCTGAATAAAAAAATTGATTTTCAGATTTTGCAATCCGAAGGGGAAATTGATAGAAATATATTAGAGCATTTGGTAACTTCCTTAGAGCATCTTTTAAGAAATGCACTGGATCACGGCATTGAATCCCCAGAGAAACGACAGCTGGCCAATAAACCAGAGGTGGGAAAAATTACGCTGAGATTCTATCGGATGGGCAATGATGCCTGTATAGAAATTAAAGATGATGGAAATGGTATCGAGCCAGAAATTATCCGACGCAAGGCAATTAAACTTGGATTTATCACGGAAGAGGCTGTTTTATCCACAGAAGATCTGATCCGTTACATTTTGGAGCCTGGATTTTCCACACAAGAGACTGTCAGCCAGATCTCTGGGCGTGGTGTTGGAATGGATGTGGTGAATACCGTGGTTAAAGGGCTAGGCGGAAACCTAGCTATTGAATCGATTCCTGGGCAGAGCACAACCTTTACCATCCGATTACCTTTTACAACATCGGTCAATAGAGCACTACTAGTGAAGGTGCAAGGCCAAATATTTGGAATTTTGCTCTCCAATATTGAAAGTATTGTATTGTTCGATATCAAACAAATTAAAGAAAATTTAGCTAAATCCGCTGCGGTGATTATCCATGAAGGCAAAGAATATCAATTTAAGTATTTGGGAGATTCTTTGGGTCTTGAAAGCAAACCCAATTTAGAAATTGCCAAAGAAGGATTGCCGGTTTTATTATTTAATTTTGCGGATTATAATGTAGCTCTTTTGGTAGATGGGTTGGCCGGCAGCCAGGAAATTGTGGTGCAAACGCTTGGGCCTCAATTTAAATTGATGGATATTTTTAGTGGCGCAACACTGCTTGCAGATGGCAGAGTCGTTATGGTATTAGATGCCTGTTCTATTACTACCCGCGCCATTAAAAAACTCAATGAAACACCCGAGGTGCGTTCTTTAGAAACAAAACATCCTGTCGTATTAGTGGTAGATGATTCTGTCACTATTCGTACCGTTACTAAAAATTTCTTAGAGCGACACAAATATACCATTCATACCGCAAGAGACGGAATGGATGCATTCGAAAAAATAGAAAAGCAAATACCCGATATCATTTTGTTGGATGTTGAGATGCCAAGAATGGATGGCTTTCAATTTGCAGAAAAAATTCGTTCTATATCAAAATTTTCAAAAATACCGATTATCATGATAACGTTTTGTGCAGGCGAAGAACAGCGTGCGCATGCACATCGAATAGGGATTCAAAGATTTTTGAGTAAGCCTTATCAAGAATCAGAGTTATTAGAGACGATTGAAAATTTATTGGAAAAAAGATGACGAATGAAACGCTTCCCTGTTTGTTATTGCCAATACAGGGAAAAAATCTTATTTTACCTTCGGCAGCGATTGCAGAAATTATTCCATTTGAAAGCGTAAAACCCATATCTGATACGCCTAAGTGGTTGTTGGGAATATTGTCGTGGCGGGGAATTCATATTCCCTTAACCTACTTGGAAAAAATGGAATCACATTTGGCATGGAATGGTCCATCTAGCGAAAAGCATGAAGAAAACAGCCAGAAATTTCACATTGCCATTATTAATCGAGTGCAAAAAATATCCAGCGATACGGATGGCCAATTAAATAAATACCCTTTTTTTTCTATCGTTCTAACGGAGGCGCCTAAGTTGCATCGAATTGTGAGTAATAATGTAAAAATGATTACGAAAACGGCAGAAGATGATATCCATTTTTTAATGGAAGTTAAGATTCACAATGATTATGCGTTTATTCCCAATCTGATTAGCCTCTGGAATATGATTGATGAATTGCCGTCGCGTTTACAATGGTTTCGACAGATTATACTTTAAGATTACCAGGGAGAAGTAGGAAATGAGCAAAGGGTTTGCATCTAATAAATTGTTTGTGTATTTTAGAGATTTTGTCAGAATTTTACTGATTGCTTTAATATTTTCGACCATTTCTATTTTTTGGCATATTAATCAACAGCGCGATTATTATCAGCAATATATTACCCATGCAACCGAAGTGCGGGTATTGACACAAGAAATTGGTAAATATACCGGCCAGACAGCGTTGGGGAATCATCAAGAAGTTTTCCAAAACCTGAAACAGTCCTACACCCAGATAATGGATGAGCTGGCGGTTTTAAAAAATGGAAAATCCGGGTTACCCCCGAGTCCGGATAAAATTCGGTTCGAGGAAGTCATTCGCCTTATCGAACATTGGGAAAAATCAAAAGTAAAAATTAATACCATTTTGGACAGCCAAGATGTCATTTTAAGTTTAAATACCGTGAGTGAGCGATTGGTGGGAAGCCTTAAAAAAGCGCACGCGGGGTATTGGGACATTATAAAACTGTTAGAAAATGGAAGTGGTGAAAATAAAAAACTGATCAAATTAGCCTATCAAGTAGATTCTATAGGCGAAATTATAAACGATATCGAAAAAATTCTTATGATTTCTCAGGATACGAATGCTATTGAAAAACAATTTTCTACGACGATTAATAAGTTTTTTGAAAATGCAAAAGCCATTCAAGCAGAAAATCAGGATTCAGCCCTTTCTTTGAAATTTGGGGAAATTGAAAACTATATAAAGTCAGTCTCAGAGGATGTGGGATCCTTGTGGAAAATTAATGCCTCGATTGAAAAGGTACGCTTAGCAATATTTGATCTATTAAATAGCAATCCTTTGATGTCAAGTCTTGCTGAAAACTTGGAAAACACTTATGTGACTTATCCAAAGACAGATAACACGGTAGAGTTTGCCGCCTATATGTTAGGGTTGCTTTCGTTTATTGTTTTAATTTTATTTATTTACTTATTCCGCAAAGAAACGCAGCTTCATCTTCGTATGATTGAAGAAAAAAATACTTCAATGCAAACAGAAGTGGAGAAACTATTAAATGAGTTGCCAGAAATTGCAGGCGGGACTGTAGCGATAGATGCTTTTACCCAACCTGAGGGTTCGAAAGAAAACCCAACGATCGTAGACTCATTTGATTATGCGCTGAGCACGCTACGAAAGCTGGTTTCTAATATTGGAAAAACTGCTCAAAATGTATCCAAAGCCGCTGCAGATGCTCAAAAAATCACCAAAGAACTTGCAGCCTCTAGTGGGCATCAAGCACAGGAAATTGTTGAGGTGACGGCCTCTGTAAATGCCATGGCACTTTCTATCGAGCAAGTTTCTGCAAATGCCGCTGAATCTGCAGCGGTTGCATTGGAGTCCGTTAATATTGCAGGAGAAGGTGGGCAGGTTGTACGCAATACGATTAATGGTATGGAGCGCATTCAAACTCAAATTCAGGAAACCTCTAATTATATGCGCCGCTTAAGCGATAGTTCTCAGGAAATTGGAGAGATTGTATCTTTAATTGATGGAATAGCCGATCAAACAAATATTTTATCTCTCAATGCTTCCATTCAAGCTGCGATGGCGGGTGAGGCAGGACGAGGTTTTGCGGTTGTGGCAGATGAGGTGCAACGGCTCGCTGAAAAGGTTAGTTATGCGACAAAGGAAATAGGATCTCTGGTACGCTCTATTCAGACCGATACCAGCCAAGTGATTGTGGCAATGGAGCAAACAAAATCCCAAGTATTAGAAGGGGTAAATTCCGCACAGATGGCGGGTTCAACATTAGAGAAAATTGAAACGGTTTCAAGAAGGCTTTCTGATCTTATCCAAAATATTTCCGTGTCTGCCAGTACACAAGCTTCCGCTTCGGGTAAAATCTCACACATTATGAATGATGTTAAAGATATCGCCAAGCAAACAGCCTCGGGAACGATGACTACCGTTGATTTGATTGGGAAATTAATGCAATTTGTAACGGATCTGCGTAACTCCGTGTTTGAGTTAAAGCTTCCACAAGATCCGAAAAAGGTAGAGTGAATAGATAAAAAAATAGATTGCCAAAATGGTCGCCCAACGAACACTCCCTGTGATCGTTGGGCGTAGCGGGCGTCACTGCCCAATCATGTGCTTCCTTGCACCGGTAAAGAGACTTATGGCTTCCTTAAGTATCAGAGCTAAGTGTAAACGAGATTCCGATAGGCACAAGTATGTCATCTGCACTAGTTCTTGTAAGCCTTTGTCTATATATAGTAGGCACTGGGCAGGCATGGGGCATAGGTGGTAGGGGTAAGGAATTTCTTGGAAATTGTCGTTTTGTCTGTCACACTCAATATAAAGATAAATAAAAAATACATTCGGTTTGGGTAAGCAATGATGGTGTCGAGTCGTCCAGCGATTTTTGGGTTGTTAGATTGCAATAATTTTTTTGTTTCTTGTGAAAGGGTGTTCCAACCCAGCCTAGAAGGTCGTCCGGTTGTGGTCTTATCCAGTAATGATGGTTGTGTGATTAGTCGTTCGAATGAAGCAAAAGCATTAAAAATTAAAATGGGCGAACCCATTTATCAAATCAAATCATTCATTCATCAGCATCAGGTTAAATGCTTTTCCACCAATTTTCCGTTGTATGCCGATTTTTCTCGTCGGGTCATGGAGACGGTTGCAGAATTAGTGCCGGCCTTTGAAGTGTATTCCATTGACGAGGCCTTCTTAGATTTAGGTGGCCTTAGTCCAAAAGAAATATCTTCTTTAGGGAAAAAAATTATTGAAACGATTTATCGCTGGACTGGGATCCCTGTTTCTTTAGGCATAGGTCCTACAAAAACACTGGCAAAAATCGCAAACAGTCTGGCCAAAAAACATCTTCAGTCCCAAAATATATTTATAATTAATGAGCAAAATCGTGAACACTGCTTGAAACAAGTTGGCGTAGAGGAAGTTTGGGGGATTGGCCGTCAATGGACAAAAAAAATTCAGGAAATGAATATTATAACGGCTTATCAATTAAATTTAGAAAATTCAGAAAAAATCCATCGATTATATAATAAAGTACTGGCGGCAACCGTGTCAGAATTGCAAGGAAAGCCCATTCAAGGGATCGAAACTTTTATTCCCCCTAAAAAACAAATAATGGTTTCTCGTTCTTTTGGCAGAGCGGTAACGGATCTGAAAGAATTGAAAGAAGCCATTAGTTTTCACTTGACGCGTGCAATGGAAAAATTGAGAAACCAAAATTCTGTTGCAAAAAATTTAACCATTTTTATTCAAACCAACCGATTTCAAGCGGGGTTTACAGGCTATTACCATCCTAAAAATATAGAATTGGCTTTGCCAAGCCACAATACCCAGGAATTTTTGAAGCTAGCGTTGGTGGCACTTGAACAGCTGTATTGTACAGGACTTCACTATAATAAAGCCGGTGTGATCCTGTCGGACATTTCTATAAAAGGGCAAGGTCAATTTGATTTGTTTGAAAATAACATTCTCCCGGCTTCTCATTTAGGAGAAGCCATAGATGTAATTAATAAAAAAATGGGCAGAGGTACGGTACGATATGCAGTAGAAGGTTTCGAAAAAGAGTGGCAGTCTCGCTCGATGCACTGCTCATCTCGGTACACAACCCGTTGGAATGAATTGTGTAGGGTAAAGGCATTTTAGATTTTAGGTATTGTCTGCCGTGCAATGTTTTATTAATATATTTTCTAATTGATCGAGAAAAATAGGTTTAATTGCAACATCATTTGCACCAGCCGCTAAGAATTCTTCTTTATTCGATTCGCTGCTAAAACCGGTTAATACAATAATGGGGACATGCTTATTTTGAGTATATTTTTTTCTAAATTCTTTGATGACTTCTGTTCCAAGAATATCAGGCAAACCGATATCCATGAATATTAAATCATAATAATTCTGCATAGCAGCCAGTGCCGCTTCACCATTGCCGGCTAAATTGACTTCACACCCGAGCTCTTGAAGATAATTTTGGTGAACGATTTGAATGATCAAATCATCTTCAACTAAGAGTACTTTTCGCTTTTTTTCCACATTTAAAGTAGACATAGATTATTCTTTTGCTCTATCCAACGTTCCCAGGCAGCAGTTAGAACGGTTTGTAAAGCCAACGGTTGTATAGGTTTTACAATACATTCAAAAAACCCTGCTTTTTTCGCAGACTCTTTGGTATCCATAGAGCCATTATCTGTTAATAACGCCAGCATTGGTTGATGCAATTCCTTATGTTGACAGATGGTTTTAGCCAGCTGCAAAGGATCGACATCATTTAACCGCTGATCAATAATAACAATATCATAAAGATCGGTGAGTTGATATGAAGCGAGCAGCGTATTAAAAGCTTCTTTGCCAGAGACGACTTGGCTATTAGAGGGGCTTAATTGTTTTCGCATAACCTCACCGCGTCGAGTATCATCCACAATTAAAATTCGGACGATAGATTGATAAACCATCCAAGGAGAGGTCATATTGGCACTCTTTTGCAGCGGGAAACCAATGACACAACGGAAGGTCGATCCCTTTCCTACCTGACTGGTTAAGCTAATCGTACCGCTCATGAGTTCAATTAATTGTTTAGTGATGGTCAGACCAAGGCCTGCCCCTCCATAGCGCCGGGAATGAGAAGCATCTACTTGAGAAAAATGATCAAAAACCATTTCTTGTTTATCTTCAGGGATACCGATACCGGTATCACTCACTGAAATTCCAAGGATTACGGTGTTGGAGGTTTCTTGAATACATTCTACGTGAATAGAGACATATCCTTTTTCGGTAAATTTAATAGCATTGCCAAGTAAATTAATGATAATTTGGCGTAAAACACGTTTATCGCCTAAGATTTGATACCGAGGGGTTTGTTCGAAGTTAATAAGCAACTCTAAATTTTTAGGCTTCGCTAAGGGCGTTAACATCGTACAGGTTTCTTCGATTAAAGCGCTTAAGTCCATTGGCGCTAATGCTAATTCAAATTTACCGGCCTCCATTTTAGCAAAATCTAAGATATCATTAATTAAGTTTAATAAATGCATGCCTGCCGAAGAGATATGCTGAACATATTCTTGCTGCTTTTCGGGGGTTAAATTTTGCATGCGCATTAATTGCGCCATGCCTAAAATGCCCGTTAAGGGAATGCGAAATTCATGACTAATAACCGCCAAAAAGTCAGATTTTGCTTTATTTGCGATTTCCGCATTTTCCTTTGCTTGTTTCAATTCTTCGGTTATACGCTTAAGGTTGGTAATATCTAGGGAGTTACCAATAATGCCAACGATATTTCCTTGAGGATCTTTAAGGGGCAATTTCACGACTGTATAATATCGTCTTTTACCATTTGGCAGCATGACGGTTTCCTCTAGATGAACAGATTGTTCACTCTGCATAACTTCTTCATCATTTGCTCGCAGAGCTTCTGCTTGTTCAGGCCAGAGATCATAATCCGTTTTACCAACGATATCATTCTGTGATCCTAAATTAAGCATTTCAACCAGCAGATTATTACACCCTAAATAAATTCCCTCTTTGTCTTTCCAATAAAGGCTACCCGGCATGCATTCAACAATGTGTTCTAGGTAAGAGACAGCAGTTTTTTGTGCACTTTCAGCAAGTTCTCTTGCCTCTCTTAATTCCGATTCTAATGATTTAAGGTGAGTAATATCCAGAGAGTTACCGACAATGCCAATCACTTCGTTATTATTGAGTAAGGGTATTTTTTCCACACATAATATGCGTTTTGTGCCACTTAGGGTAACGATTTCTTCTACAATTTTAGGCATGCCCGAATTCGTGATTTCTCGATCATTTGAACGGAGGATGTCGGCCTGTTGCTGTGAAAATAAATCATAATCGGTTTTACCAATGACGTCTTCGGCTCTTTTGAAGCCTAAGGCCATCGCCATTCTATTTGTAGCCCCTAAGTAGACGCCTTCCTTATCTTTCCAGAATAGATTTCCGGGCATAGATAACCAGATATTATTGACATCACCGGCTGTTACCCCGGATTCATGCGTAAAGGCACCTATCCATAAGATAACGCGTTCGGCGTTACTAAAGGCGCTGCTTAATTTCCATTGGATTTTTTGTTTACTCGTATCCAATCCAATACCAAAGCTTGTTATTTGGATGGTTTTGCTTTGTTTTACGGCGATTAAGGCGTCGGGATTTAATAAAAAATCATACCCGTAAGCCAGGCATAACGCTTGAAAGTTTTTATTCAAAACGTCCTGGGCTTTCCATTGATATAAGGACTCTGCTTTTGGATTAATGGCTAATATATCCAAATTAGAAGAGAGCAATAGGCAAATATCGCTGGAATTTTGGAAGAGGGCTTCCAATAAAGGCAGGCTATCACCGCCCATTTGATTTAGGGTTAATTGACTATTCATAGTCAAGCATATTATCCTAAGCGCAGCCTTAATAATAGGGCTGGATAGATGTTACGCAAGTTAACTTGCATAGGTAGTATTTTGTATAATTAAAAGGTAAGCAAAATACGCGCATGGTATGAATTTTGGGGTGGTATGATAAGCTTACATGAAGGGGAACAGCCCTCTAAGTCACTCGTCAATTTTAGCTGTTATCTAATAGGCACTAGCAGCCTTACTATTCAGTGCGGACAAATTCTAATAAACAGTGGCAACACTATATTAGGCGTTATGTCTGAAGATCTGAAAGTAAAAGAATGGGCCGTTCAACAAGGCTTCTATTGGACAGATAACTTAGGATCCTTCCAGATAAAATTAAAAGAAAAGCCTTTTGACTATCTTTTTAGTATTTTTAATAAATTTATATTATCCCAGGCCATTCTAGAGACACCCCAACGACTGGCGATTAATTGTCATGATGGCCCTTTGCCAAAGTATGCCGGGACAAACTCGACTTCTTGGGCTATTTTGAATGGCGAAACGTATCATGGGATCTCCTGGCATATTGCTTCAGAAAAGGTGGATGCGGGTGATGTCCTTCAGCAAACTATTTTTCCAATTGATCCCAATGAAACGGCGCTGAGCCTAAATCTTAAATGTTATGAAAATGCACGCACAGAATTTGCAAGGTTAGTAAATAAACTTCTTGACGGCAGTTTAGTCCCATTGAAACAAAATCTGCACAATCGAAGTTTTTTTCACTCAAATAAAAAGCCAGCAGGCAATGCCTTTATTGGTTGGGACTCATCTGCTGAAGAAATTGTTAGCCTGTATCGTGCATTAGATTTTGGCGAGTATCCAAATCCTTTAGCATTAGCAAAATTTATCTTTGGCGAAACGATTATTATTCCAAAACGGATCAGCATACTGACGTTATCAACCTTGCCTTCGGGTACGGTTATTAAAATAGACAAAGAGAGTATTGAAGTTGCAACCAAAACACATAATATCCTTTTAACCCATTGCGTTAATTTAACAGGGCACAGTATTAATTTTGAGCAGCTGGCCACATCCTGCAACTTGCAAGTAGGATCTCTGTTAATTTCCCTTGCTTCCACTGCCATTCAACAAATAGATAAGATAAGTTTCGAATGTGCGCGTCATGAAGCATCTTGGGTGAAAAAGTTCACCCAAATTACATCTACTTCGCAACCCTTTGCTGATCAAACGAATGCTGATCGACAAGGAGCAAGCAATATTATCGATTTTAGCACCGTTATCCAAAGCGCGGGGTTATTAGAGTTAGAAAATAAAACCAACCCACACATGTCTTTGCTGACGATCTTTTTAATATATCTATATCGACTAAATGTTCATCAAAATCTAAGCCTTTATTTCAGCAATAAACGCTTTAAAGACTTATCTCTTGAAAGCCATCAAGCCTTTGCGGGTTTTGTTCCATTGTCAACCGACTTTAAGACAGAGACAAATTTTGAGCAAGCCTTGCAAAGTGTTTCAGCCATCGTAGACAATCTGACAAAACACGGCACCTATGCGATGGATATTTTCTGTCGCTATGCAGCCTTAAAAAATAGTCATAGACTTTCCTGGGCCATTGATATTGCCGAAGATCTGAACAACTATCAAACAAACGATTTATCGTCTGTGATTATTGCCATGAACCGCGAAGGCACCCAATTTCGGATATTCTCGAATCACACTTTAATTTATCCCGACACGCAAATGCTGGCCAATACCATAGCTGAACACTTGCATGGGTTAATCAAGGCTATTGGGACAGATCCCAAAAAATTGATATCGCATTTAGATTTTATGTCTGTGGCTGAGCTGGCGCAACTGCATACCCAATGGAATCAAACAACGCAAATCTTTCCAAACAATAAAACCATTGCCCAAATTTTTGAAGAACAGGTATTAAAGACGCCTCACCGGATCGCCATTTGTTCAGCCGATCAAGCGTTAACTTATCATGAAGTCAATGTGAAGGTGAATCAATTAGCACATTATTTGAAAAATTTATTCACAACACCCGAAACCCTGATTGCCCTTTACTTAGATCGAAGTGTCGATATTGTTATTAGTATTTTGGCGATTTTGAAGGCTGGGGGCGCCTATGTGCCTGTGGATATCAATCATCCCAAAGCCTATATACAAAACATACTCAATAATACGCCTATTATTTTGACACATCAGAAACATGCAAAGTGCCTACAGGCATGCTTTTCTGAAAAAAATCAAGCACATGTCGTCGATCTAGATGAAATGGCTTCCGCCATTCAAAAAGGCAAAACAACCAATCCCCAATGCGAGCTATCCTCTAAAAATTTAGCGTATGTTATTCACACTTCCGGTTCAACCGGTATGCCCAAAGGCGTTTTGGTTGAACATCGCAGCGTGGTTAACTTTGCCTATTCTCAAATAAGAACCTGTCGAATCACCGAAAATAGTTGTGTGTTAGCTTTTGCATCGGTTAGTTTTGATGCCTCTGTTTTTGAAATTTTCTGTAGTCTCTTTTCGGGCGCTAAACTGTATATTGCCAAAAAAGAAGAGATCATGCCTGGAGAACCTCTACTCCACACGTTAAGAAAAAATAAAATCAGTGTCGCGCTTATAACCCCGATTGCATTAGATTTAACTGAACCTAGCAATCTTCCGAACTTAAAAACACTGATTAGTGCAGGGGATGCATGCTCTTTGAAAATAAATAACCAGTGGAATCGTAAGGGCATACTTTTTATAAATGCCTATGGTCCAACTGAAACAACGGTTTTTGCAACCCTTAAGATATGCCCTGCTAAACCCATAATTCCGAATATTGGAAAGCCTATCGCTAATGCAGTTGTTTATGTCTTAGATCAATATTATCAACCCGTTCCAATCGGTGTGGTGGGTGAATTATATATTGGTGGCGTTGGCGTGGCGCGCGGATATTTAAATCAGCCAGAATTATCACAACAAAAATTCATTCCGAATCCATTTGTCAATAATGCGAGTGATCCAAATCAAATTTTATATAGAACCGGGGATTTGGTTCGATGGTCACCCGAAGGCGATATAGAATATAGGGGTCGCATTGACGCGCAAGTTAAAATAAGAGGTTATAGAATTGAATTAAGCGCAATTCAATCCGTGGTACAGACTTATCCATTGGTGAAGCAATCGGTGATCATTTCTTTATTGGATGCCCGAGAACACCGATATATTGCTGCCTATATAGTCCCGATTGAGTCTGAACAAAATTTTGATTTAAGTGCTTTGCGTAAATATTTAGCGGATAAAATCCCGCCTTATATGGTGCCCCAATCGTTTGTTATCCTCGATAAATTGCCGGTGAATGCAAATGGTAAAGTAGACAAAAAAGCACTACCGTATCCTAAAAAACGCTTATTTCTCACTGATGCTACGTATGTTCCACCGGAAACAGAGGTGCAAGCTGAGTTGGTGCAGGTATGGTCTCAAGTGCTCAATATTGAAAAAGTAGGGATCCACGATAATTTCTTTAATTTAGGCGGCCATTCATTGCTGGTAACTGAGGTATTGTTACAAGTTAAGCATGCCTTTAAGATTAATATCTCTTTGAAAAATTTCTTTGATGAGCCAACCATTAGCCAATTATCTAAGCTCATTAGCAACAGTCATACAAACCAAATTTCTCAGGATGCAGAAAGCGCCGTATATTTAAAAGATTCTGTTTTACCTGCAGAGACCTTGTTTACCGCTATTCCTTCAGTAGGGAACAAAGAACTGGGATCTATTTTATTAACCGGGTCTACTGGGTTTTTAGGATCACATTTATTGTATGACTTACATTGCTTGACGCATGCAAAAATAATTTGTTTAATTCGAGCGGAAGATTATGGTGCAGCCCTTTTTAGAATTAACAAAAACCTAATTAAATACGGTTTTCGAAAGCTTATCAATTCAGATAGAATTGTATTTTTATTAGGTGATCTGAGTCAAAAAAATCTAGGTCTTTCTGAAGAAGTATTTAATACGCTTTCCGAAGAAGTAGATGCTATTTATCATAGTGGGGCAGTGGTTAATCATATTTATGATTTTGAGTCTTTGAAAAAAACAAATGTTGATAGTACGCTGGATGTTATCCGCTTAGCCGCTACTGGGAAACAGAAAAAATTGCATTTTATTTCTGCGCTGAACGCGGCGGTAGATACGGCTGACCAACCCACGATTAAAGAAGATTTCTTGGCCGAGCATACAGCGCCGCTAGATCTTCATAATGGATATTGCCAAACAAAATGGGTATCCGAAAAATTATTATCACAGGCCAAAGATCACGGTTTACTCGTCAATATTTATAGACCCAGCTGGATCAGTGGGCAGATTAAGACAGGGATTTGGGAAGCAGACAATAATCATTTACTCAATTTTATTAAAAGTTGTATACAGCTTGGTTATGCCCCCGATAAAGACTTTAGCCTTGAAATGTGGCCAGTAGATTGTATCAGCAAAGCGATCATACAAATTTCGTTGAAAGGCCCGCAAGAGAGTGGCGTTTATAATTTCACCAACCCAAATACGCCTAACTGGCATGATTTGGTGGCGTGGCTCAATCAAAATGGGCATCCCTTAATGTTTGCTTCCGTGCCCGAATGGCGTAGTCATTGTTTTGAGCATATGACCAAGGCAAACGCTCTTTATCCATTCGCGGCATTATACTTACAAGATACGGATTGGTTGAGTGGGTTATCCAAAGAGAAGACTCCGAAAATTGAATCGCATCATACTGCAGCTGTTCTGAAATCCGTTGGCATTCAGTATCCAAATATTGATCTAGCGGTTCTAAAAGTATACTTTGATTACTTACATAAAATAAATTTTATTCAAACCGCTTCTATGCGCCAACTAGAAACCTGTGCTTAAGAAAATGGGATCATTTTGACTGAATGTGTGTGGGTAGCAGGCCAGGAAATATCCCATGTAGCGGCAGAAGATATTCATATTTGGCGTTGTACTTTACAAGCTATCCCGGATGAACTTTTTATACAGCTTAAATCCAGTTTATCGAAGGATGAATGCTTGCGTCTAGATCGCTTCCATTTTGATCGAGATAGAAATAAATATTTGCTTAGCCGGGGAATTTTAAGAAATATTCTTGCCCGTTATCTTAAAATACAGCCGAAAGGTATTCAGTTTCACTATACCCCATTTGGAAAACCCTATTTACCCTCAGGGGAACTGCATTTTAATGTGTCGCATTCAGGGGATTGCATTTTATATGCAGTATCGCGACATGCTGATATTGGTATTGATGTTGAGTATTGTAAAAATAGTATTGATTATTTATCGATTGCAACACAATTTTTTTCTAAAAATGAATGGGTAAAATTATCTTCTCTTGCACCAGCGCAAAGAGTGATCGCTTTTTACCGGTGTTGGACGCGTAAAGAAGCTTTTCTAAAGGCGATAGGCACTGGTTTACAGCATCCGTTAACGGACGTCGAGGTTTCATTTCTAGCATATGAAAAGGTAAAATTGTTGGATGTCCGCGATAGTTCTTTCAATAAGGATCTTTGGACATTGGCAGAAATTAAACCCGCCAAAGATTATATTGCCGCTTTCGCCACACAATTGAAAAACTATCGTCTAACTTTACTGGATTGGGAATAAAAATTTTTTAGGTGGATAAATTGAGTGCCTTAGGGAACAGACAGAGGGTGCTCGCTAAAATCTCCTGCCATACATTGCACAACAGTCACTGCAGCCAGCGCTGCCGTTTCCGTTCTTAATACGCGGGGTCCAAGCTTTACGTCAGTAAAGGTGTGTTTGCAGGCGATTTTTACTTCGTCGTCACTCAACCCGCCCTCTGGGCCTATCAGTAAGGCAACGGAACCACGAATTTTGGTGGCCGCTAAGCTTTGAGTCGCCAATGGAGATAAAACAAGGCGCGTTTCTTCATTTCTTGTCTGCACCCATTGGACGAGTGTTTGTGGGGTTTCAATGATGGGCACTTCGGTTCGCCCACATTGCTCAGCTGCATGAATCGCAATTTTTATCCAATGCTCTTTCTTTTTTTCTATGCGATCACTTTTTAGCTGCACCATACAGTGTTCGGAAAACAAAGGCGTGAGTTTTTGAATACCCAGCTCAGTGGCTTTTTGGATCACAAAATCCATTTTATCTCCTTTAGAAATCACTTGGCCTAAGTGTATTTTTAAGGAAGATTCTAAATTTTTTTTTATTTTTTCTAAAATTTTAACAAAAACGGTATGGCGCTTAACATTTGTTATTACACTTTTATATTCATAACCGTCACCATTAAATAACAGAATAATATCATCTTTTTCTAGACGTAAAACAGAACAAATCCGATGACCGATATCGCCTGCTAATTCTATTGTGTCCAATAGAGTGAATAATTGATTTTCAAAAATACGGAAAATTTTCATAAAACACAGTTTACCTGATACTGATCGAACAATCCAATTTTTAGATGTAATTACGCCTAATTATCCATCATTTTTCATAGGATCGCTAGAATAGACTATCCTAAAAGAGTAGAGGAGTGGACCCATGATTGATAGTAAATACCATCAGACCATTTATACGCTTTCAGAGCGGCTGGTTAATGCACAACGTCCAATTCGGATCTTAGATGCGTTAAAATGGGATAGTCGCGTAGAAGCCGAATTTTTTAAGCATAAAGCTAAAGAATTGCCTAAAGTAGCCGGCCCAGAATTTTATGAACAAAATCCATTAAGATTTGACCCGGATCAAAAAATTGAAGAATTTAACTTAATCATTCGTGATATTCGACGGGAATTAGGTCAATTTAATAGCATTGGTGCGATTATGCAACGCATGTGCCGAGAATATTGTACCGTGATAGAAATGTTAAAAGCACGCGGCACACCGGATTTTAACCGTTTTTCCCAAGAACTCTATGGATGCTCTGAAGATGCATTTTATGCCGGTGGCCCTACCCTTAAAGATTTGGCGGTTGTGATTTCCGATACTCTAGTATTTCTAAAGCAGCAAGGCAGCACGGATATTGATCAAAAAATTTATACCAGTGAAGAAGCCATTGAAATTTTAAGAAAGCGCTTATCTAGCTATTTTCAGGATGAAGAAGGGGGACAAGTGCGGGTGAAAGCCAGCGATGATATTATTGCCGATGCTGCAGCGGGTGCAGAATGTATAAAATTAAGAAGTAACGCGATGTTTAGTGAAAGGGACATTCGGGTGTTAGAAGTGCATGAAGGCTGGGTGCACTTAGGGACAACGTTAAATGGGTTAAGTCAGCCTATCTCTACCTTTTTAAGTAAAGGGCCGCCTTCTTCGACGACCACACAAGAAGGGCTGGCAATTATTATGGAAATTTTTACTTTTTCTTCGCATCCCGCACGGATCCAGCGAATAACCGATCGGATCAATGCCATTCATATGTGTGAAAATGGTGCAAATTTTATAGAAGTATTTGATTTTTTTCGAGCACAAGGTGTGCCTGAAGCAGAAAGTTATGGCCGGACCGCTCGCGTATTTCGAGGCAGCACTGCAGAGGGAAAACCATTTACCAAGGACTTGGTATACAATAAAGGTTTCATTTTAATCTACAATTATATTCGCCTAGCCATTCAACAAGGATTATTATCGCGGATCCCCCTGCTATTTGTTGGAAAGACTACCCTTGAAGATCTGCGCGTTTTAAATGATTTATTAGATGAAGGTTTAGTGGTAGCACCCAAATATATCCCACCCCAATTTAAAGATCTGGCCGCTTTAAGTTCGTGGATGTGCTATTCCTTGTTTTTAAATCAACTCGATTTAAAGCGTTTAGCAATGGAATATAAAGAAATATTGTGACTTAATAATACAATACTTGCAAAAATAATGAGCGTGCCAATCCAAAGTGATAAGCTGGTTGGCAATTCAGAAAACGCCAGAAATCCCACTAAAGCACTGAGAAAAAACTTAGAAAATCCAATCGGGGTTAAAAAGGATACTTCGGCTAATTGATAAGCTTTGCTAAAAGATAAATGCGCGCCCGCGGCAAGCGCACCTAGCAAGATAAGCCAAGGCCAATGCCATCCCACGGGGGTTACCCATGCAAATAATACCGGAATAAATGAAATAGGGACCATCAGGAGTAATAAGTAGGTAGCAAGTGCGGTTGGCGTTTCTCCCAAATTTGCGAGCTTGCGCGTTAATAATTTATTAAGGGTAAATGCCACTGCCGAAGAAAGCGGAAGCAAAGCCAAAAGCCCAATAGAATGAATCGTTTCGTTTTCTAATGGCACATCCGGGCGAGAGATAATAAAAGCGCCGATTACACTGAATAGAATAGCGGCCATACGGGAAGCCGTTATTTTTTCATGCAAAAAAAACGCAGCCCCTATTACGGTAAATATGGGACCGGTAAAGTTTAATGCCACCCCTTCTGCAATTGGCATTTTTTGTAAGGTTAAATACCATAAATAAATGCCAGCCACAGAGGCGGCAACGCGAATAAAATGTAAAAAGGGCCGTTTGGTATACAGGCTATTCAAGCCGGCTTTAAGCGCCCACGGCAGCATGAAAAGGAGGCCAAAAACATTTTGAAAAAACATAATGGTTTGCACGGGGAGAGGTTCAATGGCATGGGTAGAGGTCCCGCCAGAGAGGTAACGCACAACCCCATTAATGCCGGCAAAACAAGCACAAGAGACGATCTTCCAAAAAGCGCCTTCCCATAAGCTAGAGCGCCAAAAAGGAGAGTTCAAGATTTTCGCATTGCTGATTATTTTAGCCATAGCGATTATTGTACTGCAGTGGGCTGTTTTTAAACATAAAAAATTAGGGAGTGCAGCATTAAGGTATGTTTTGTACCAATATCCCATTATTGGGTGTTTTATAATATAATAAGCATTATATGTAAATCATAACTTTATTAATTATGCAGGATATTTTTAATGCAAGTAAGGGACAAACTTAAGAACTTGTTGCGTATGTGGCCGGCAAATGCGTTAGCGGTCACGACCTGGTTGGAAAAGCAGCATGTTAGCATACAATTATGCAGACATTGGTTAAAGCTCGGAATTTTAAATACTCTTCCCATACGCTTATGGTAGCACTTAGTGCTATAAGTTGAAACTAATATAAAGAATTAACCTTAATTATTTAACCTGTTATAATAAGCAGGTGTGTTAATAGTTATTTTCTACGAATTTTGACAGCCAAGGCTAAAAAATATAATGGTTGTCATTTTAATAGCCCAATTGAGGTGTAAAAATCATCGTTTTGGTGCCACAATCGTCATTGCCCATCGTTTATCAACCTTGCTGCATATGGATCGCATAACTGGTCTTTGACAAAGGCAAAATTGAAGAAGACGGTAGCCACAGTGAGTTGCTCTCCAAAGTCGGACTGTATAAAAACCATTGGGATGCACAAGTTGGCGGCTTCTTGGGTGATAAAAAAATGGAGGATAAGGTATGAAATCTTCAGTAAATATTCAATATACAGCCACACCTGCAAGTGCAGACATTGATTTTCTGACGCAAAAAATCAATCAAGAAACACCTGAATTTGGTGAGGCTCATCCTTTTGCATTTTTTATACGAGATGAGCAGAACCAGATAATTGCAGGCTGCAACGGGAGTGTTATTTTTGGCAGCATTTATACTGATCAATTATGGGTACATCCCAGGTCTCGTAAGAATGGTTTAGGACGTCAATTGATGGAATCAGTCCATGATTATGGCCGTCAATCAGGATGCTCTATGGCAACCGTTGCCACGATGAGCTTTCAAGGTGCCAATGCGTTCTACGAAAAATTGGGATACATAAGTGATTTTGAGAGGTCGGACTATACACAAAATTCTAGCTGTATCTTTTTAAAGCGGAGCTTGTAATGTTTAAAGTATCTTGGGAAAAAACGAGCGTTACATATCAATTACCAGATGGCATGCTAGAGAAAATGGTAAGTCTTGCTTATCCTGATCAAAAACTTACTTCATTTGAATTGATTGCTGGTGGATGCGCTAATCTTAATTATAAAATTTGGCTGGAATATGAAGATCACCCTCTAATTTTGCGTGTTTATTTGCGCGACAAGACGGCAGCCTATCGAGAACAAAAATTAGCGGCATTGTTAAAAGAAACCGTACTGGTACCGTTAACACATTATATCGGCGAACTTGAGGGGCATCACTTTGCCATTACAGAGTTTATGCTCGGGCTTCCGCTTCGAGATCTTTTATTGGGCGATGATCCCCATGATCTGAGCGCAATCATGTATGAGGTAGGTTTGATCCTTTCAAAGATTACAGCGCATGAATTTTCAGAAGCAGGCTTTTTTGATAAAGAGTTAAAAATTATTCCGCATTCGCCATCTGATGATTGTTTGATTTTTGCTAAAGACTGCTTGAAGCACGAGACTGTATTGTCTGTGATTGCATCAGATGTAATTACCAAAATCAGTCAGGTTCTTAATCATTATAACCGCTTATTTCCTGATAAAAATGAAAATCATCTTGTTCACGCCGGTTTTGATCCAGCCAATATCCTTGTGAATAAAATTGATGGCCTGTGGAAAGTAAGCGGGGTTTTAGATTGGGAATTTGCTTTTTCTGGTTCTGTACTGTGCGATGTTGCAAACATGCTCAGATATGCCCATAAAATGCCGCCAGAATTTCAAAATGCATTCCTAAAGGGATTGGGCAGTGGTGGTGTTACCTTGCCTAAAAATTGGCATATGACCATACAACTGCTGAATCTATTGTCGCTGCTTGATTGCCTTAAAAGATCAGACCCTAAACGCGGCCCCAATCAATGCGCCGGTATTGTTGAATTAATTGACCATATCTTATCAGCGTTAAATAATATGCAAAAAATAGACCGTGTTGAAATTAAACCCTACGACGCTAATTGGCCGAATATATTTGAGGATGAGGCGATCCGCATTAAAAAAGCACTAGCTGATAACTGCATTGCTATTCATCATGTCGGCTCGACGTCAGTACCGGGCTTAGCTGCTAAACCCAAGATAGACATTATCGTAGTTGTCCAAGATTTGTTTTTTGATAAATCACAATTGGAGGCTATAGGGTATAAATATAGAGGCGGTTTTAATATTCCTTTGCGCAGATGTTTTACAATAAGAACAGCTGATAAAAATATAAATCTTCATATTTTTGAAGAAAATGATCCTGAAATTGAGTTAAATATTTTATTTAGGGATCATTTGCGTAGGCATCCTGAGGCAAGAGATGAATATGCGCTGCTTAAATATAAACTGATTACAGAAGAATCTTCCCATGAGAAAAACGATTCTATTTACAGAGGTTATACTTTGGGTAAGCATGACTTTATACAAAATATCTTGAAAAATTCTGGCTTCAACAAGCACCGATTTGTGCTATGCACACACACTGCCGAATGGGCTGCTGCTAAAAATCTCCGCGATACATATTTCTTTGACCCTCACGGCATTGATGATCCTTACACTTGGACCTTTAACCACGAAGAACATGCACATCTCGTTTTATATCAGGGCACAGAGATTATTGGTTACGCCCATATTCAATTTTGGCCAGACCAAAGAGCTGCGATTCGTATTATCGCTATTGATGAGAGTAAGCGAAATCAAAATTCAGGCAGTAATCTTTTGGTATTTATTGAAAAATGGCTTTTAACTTTAGGCATTAAAAGCATTCACGCCGAATCCAGGAAAACCAGTTTAAGGTTCTATCTCAAAAACGGCTATACAGAAATGCCGTTTAATAATCCCGAGAACCATGAATCTGACCCAAAAAATATTCCGGTGGGTAAGGTATTATGATTGAAACTAAACACTTATTGAGAATGAGCGAATAATGCTATTGAGCGAGAGGCAAGAATACGGCTATTTGAATGTCATCTGCAAATGAGGGACAGCCGGGATAAGCTCCAGATGCGCTATGCCTCCAGCCAAACTACGCAAATTTATTTATATACAGAGGATGACTTTAGGCATAAGGAAGCGCTCCTGTATGAGGGTGCCCACCCTCGACTTCAGTGCTAAACCGACCAAAAGGACTGGTTCATCACATGGATAGAGCTAGGGCTAGGCAGTTGAAGAAAAAGGAACATTTTATCGGAACAAATCGGCATGTTTTCCTGTGCGCACAAAAGTAATAAGGTTGCCACTTATTATATACATAAGTAGCCAACCAGGTTGAATGTGGCATTCTCGACATTCATTATATTAGCCGTAACCACCAGGCAAAATATATCTATCGCGACTGATTATTGTCTTGCTATAAAATAATTTTAATAGTAAGCACTCGCTAAAATACATGTCACCCTTCTAGGGTGAGTAACGATAAGGTAACAGCTTATGCAGGTCTTGAGTTTTAGTGTACGGTAATCTTGTCAGGATATCAGACAGATATAGGGTCCAACTGCAGTCGAGTAGGCCGAGGGAATTTCACCCTCCCTAGTGGCTATTAGGGGAACTGATGGGGGTCATTGGTGGGACGTCCATCATACATTGTTCATTTAAAATAATCATTTTAGATAGACAGCTTTTTATTAAAGCCGCGGTAGTGTTCAGAAAACTGTGTCAATTGTAAGGTAAGTTGATAGAAGCACAAAGGCTTTGCAGGGATCAAGGATAAAAACCCTTATCATCCCTGCAAATCTGAATCATAATGCTTCTTTCAACGCTAATTAAAAGGTAACAATCATGACACAGAAAGGTATTATATCAGAATCAATTTTCGATGCATCATTTAATTTTGCCGACTTTCAAAAAGAGGCCATAGCTAAACTGAAGTTGGGCCAACCCCTTACGGGAAATTCCGGCGTTTTAACCCCTTTGATTAAGCAGATTATCAATGCTTCCTTGGACGCTGAAATGGATGAGCATCTTGAGGATTGTAATCAAAGTGGTGAAGCCAACAGACGTAATGGTAGGCTCCCTAAAACCCTTAAAACGGCTGATGGCCTAGTCGAAATTGAAACGCCAAGAGATCGTGCAGGCACATTTGAACCACAATTAATAAAAAAACGCCAAACGATCCTTAATGAGAGTCTAGATGAAAAAATTATTGGTTTATATGGGCTTGGGATGAGTTATCAAGATATACGCTCCCATATGCAAGAAATGTATGGCGTAGAGGTATCTGCCGGCCTGCTGAGCAAAATTACCGATAAACTATTGCCTCTCATAACGGAATGGCGTAATCGGCCCTTAGAATCTATTTACCCCATTGTTTTTCTGGATGCTATGTTTTTTAAAGCTCGAGAAGACGGCAAGGTGATTACTAAAACGGTATACAACATTTTAGGTGTTAATCAATATGGGCACAAGGATATTCTTGGGTTTTATATAGCAGATAGCGAGGGTTCGCATTTTTGGTTAGGGGTATTAAACGATTTAAAGGCTCGAGGGGTTAGTGATATTTTAATTGTTTGTATAGACGGCTTAAAAGGTTTTCCTGAAGCCATAGCGGCATCTTTTCCCAAAACTGAGATACAACTGTGTATTGTTCATCAAATTCGCCATTCGATTAAATATGTGGGTTCTAAGCATCAAAAAGAATTCATGCGCGACCTCAAGATGGTGTACCAAGCCGATACCAAAGATTTAGCAGAACATCATTTAATTGAGCTAGATGATAAATGGGGTAAGCAATATCCAATGGTACTTAAATCTTGGCAGAATAAGTGGGAACATTTATCTGCCTACTTCAAGTATTCAGGCGAAATACGTAGGCTTATTTATACAACCAATGCCGTAGAAGGGTTTGACCGTCAGGTACGAAAATATACCAAATCGAAAGGAGCCTTTACTTCTGAAAATGCATTAGTTAAACTCATTTATAGTGCTTATCAGCGCATTGCTGAAAAGTGGAATCAGCCAATGCATAATTGGGCACTGATTGTCTCACAGCTTGATATTTATTTTGAAAACAGATTAAATATTGAACTTTAGAGGCGGGGTGACACAGTTAAATGAACCTTCTCTACTGCTCAAATCAAAAAAGCTTGCGAAACCTTATGCGGGTTTTTATAGCGGTTCCATCAATATTTGATCCGAATATCCGCAGTGTTTGTACCAAGACAATAAATCTCTTTTTTGGATAG
>DAHXPC010000029.1 GCA_027364575.1 bacterium | reverse complement strand
CCGCTGTCAGGGTTGTCTTGCCGTGATCAACGTGGCCAATCGTACCTACGTTGATATGCGGTTTGTTCCGTTCAAATTTCTCTTTTGACATGACTTTCTCCACTCACACCCGTTAAGTAAACCTACGATGCACTCGGCAACATGCTTCCCGGCATCACGTTTTTGGAGCTCATGAGCGGAGTCGAACCGCTGACCTCGTCCTTACCAAGGACGTGCTCTACCGACTGAGCTACATGAGCAAATTTCTCAAATCATTGCGATTTGGAGCGAGTGATGGGAATCGAACCCACGCCATCAGCTTGGAAGGCTGAGGTTCTACCATTGAACTACTCCCGCACGGATGCCGAGCAAAGCACTGCGCGATCTTGCGAAACCAGCAGTTCATGCCGCCAGCGGCACAATGCTGGTGGGGGGAGGTGGATTACTCCGGGCATCCTGCCATCCGCCCCTCCGGGCCAGCCCTGCAGGCCGTTCGGATTCGCTCCTGCGAATCCGTCGAACCGGCGTCATGACTCGGTGGTTCTCATCCACCTCCGCGAAACGCCGTACCAGCTTGCCGGGTGGTGGAGGGAGGTGGATTCGAACCACCGAAGGCGTAAGCCAGCAGATTTACAGTCTGCCCCCGTTGGCCGCTTGGGTATCCCTCCAACAAAGAACGAGCATTGTCCCGAGCGCATCGCGGACTGTCAACCAGTCATCGCGACAACGGCATCATGCGCTGCCGCACACACATCTGC
>DAHXPC010000028.1 GCA_027364575.1 bacterium | reverse complement strand
AATAACCCAATAACGAATACTTGTTAGAATGTCGGAAAAAGGACGTTCAACTGGTTTCCCGGCCATAAATTACTCCTCCTAAGCAAAGCTTAGATTTAATATTTAACGATTGATGTGCTACAAATTACACTTAAAAAACAAATGCTAAAGATAAGATCTTTAAGTTAGTTATTTTGCAGCTTTATCTAAAATAAGCAGTACTAACGTTAAAGTCTTTTGTTACCCCCAGGGGAATTCGAATCCCCGTTTCCTCCGTGAAAGGGAGATGTCCTAGGCCTCTAGACGATGGGGGCGTTATACGCTTTAAGAATATAATAAAACTTTTTGTTTTTATTGTCAAGAATTATAAAGTAGAATTTTTTCTGCTAACAAGAAAAAAAATTTGTGGAGCGGGAGTAGGATTCGAACCTACGACCTTTGGCTCCGCAAGCCAACGCTCTATCCAGCTGAGCTACACGCGCGCGTGTTTCAGAAGGTAAGTTTAACACCTTTTCCTCTTAGCTCCTAGGCTGCGTTAAAGTGTTAAAATGAGTTCGGTAATTGGAGAGGTACCGAAGTGGTCGTAACGGGGCGGTCTCGAAAACCGCTGTATGGGCAACCGTACCGAGGGTTCGAATCCCTCCCTCTCCGCCAGAAGCCAAAACTTGCACGCCGGGCTTATAGGTGGTAAACCAGTGCAATATGGGAGAAAGCGAACGCGCCTACGAGTTCCATGAAGAGCCTGACATTATGACTTCGGATCAGGTTGA
>DAHXPC010000027.1 GCA_027364575.1 bacterium | reverse complement strand
CACTACAGAAAGGAGCTCGATATGCCCAAAGCGTATTCCATTGATCTTCGAAAAAAGGTTTTAGAAGCTGATGAAAATCAAGAGGGGACTAATGACGAATTAGCAGAAAGATTCAAGATTAGCATTAGCACCGTTAAAAGAATAAAGCAGCGCTTTAAGACTTCAGGTTCTATTGAAGTTTATATTAATCGATGCGGACGAAAAGCTAAGTTAGACGAAGATGCTTATTTGGCTCTAAAAGATATCGTTTCCACTACGCCTGATTTAACTTTAAAAGAAATTGCCCATTTATTATATCAAAACACAAAAATATCTCTTAAAAAATCTGCTATTCACAATGCTTTAAAAAATTTGAACCTAAGGTATAAGAAAAAGAGCGTATATGCTATACAACGTGATCGAGAAGATATAAAAAAAAAGACAAGAGTATCTTGAGTACATAAAGAAAAAATCTATTTCCAAGCTGATTTTCTTAGACGAAAGTGGTGCAAATCTATCAATGAGTCGTCGATATGGCCGTATTGAAGGAGGGTTTCGCTTAGCTTTTGGGCAACCCTATCACCGCGGCAATAAATATTCAATCATTAGTGCGATTAGCCAAAATGAAGTAATAGCGGCTGGTTATGGTGGTGGCTCTGTAGATGGAGATTTTTTTGTTTATTTCATAGAGCATTTTCTATGTCCAAAGCTTAAGCCAGAAGATTGCGTGATCATGGATAATGTTTCATTCCACAAAATGGTTAAAGTCAAAGAAGCGATTGAACGCAAAGG
>DAHXPC010000026.1 GCA_027364575.1 bacterium | reverse complement strand
CGGCACTGTTGCAAATACCCTAACAGTGAATTTTTTTCTAGTAAAACCACAGCATTTTAAGCGGCAAGCCCGAATACTTTATTAATCAATTTATTTTGGGCAAAAATATCCTTATTGGCAAAACGAAGCTGCCCTTGTTGAAACATCCGCATTGTTTCCATCCCATCAATTACACAAGTAGCAGTTTCAAAACCTTGATACCACTGCCGGTAACGTGACTTAAATTTTATTGCCTTATGATCATTTTCTATTCCATTGTTTAAATATTTTACTTGCCTGAGTTTAGTAGTCTGTTGAAAATCCCCTGTCCTTTGGAGTTCAGAATGTGCGGGAACAAACGCTGGGTTTTTATCAACATTGATCACGTAGGGAACGCTGATATGCTTATTTCCCAATATCTTTTTAAAGAACTTCTTGGCAGCTATTTTGTTTCGACGTTCACTTAACATCCAATCTAATGTTTGTCCGGATTTATCAATTGCCCTGTATAAATAATGCCAAACACCTTTAACTTTGACATAAGTTTCATCTACCCTCCAAGAGCCTCCAGCCATTTTCAGATGAGGTTTAATTCGCTTGGTAAGATCTGTACCATATTCATGTACCCAGCGACAAAGAGTAGAACGCTCAATGCTTAATCCCCGCTCAGCAGCCATCTCTTTTAAATCAGCATAAGACAAGGCATAACGGCAATACCAGCGAACAACCCAAAGAATAATTTCTCCTTCAAAGTGCTTCCATTTAAATGGTTTATCTCGGGCATTGTGATTGGTCATAATTTACTCATAGTCCCAAGCTGTGTTAAGCTCATCATTATAGCAATTGGGCAATTTTTGCAACAGTGCC
>DAHXPC010000025.1 GCA_027364575.1 bacterium | reverse complement strand
AAGCGAAGGTGTTTGGGGTTATCGTTCAGTTGAAAAAACCATTGCTGATATGAGAGGCGTATCAAGTTCAACTGATTTAGGCGTGGGTGTTTTTGGTAAGATCGGCAAAAATGAGAATGTAGGTTATGACATCATGGTCGGCAACGGCAACGGCGCCAAGTTGGAAAACAATAAATTCAAAAGGATATATACCTCATTGTATTTCTATCTGCTCGATAAAAAAATAGTGATCCAGGGTAACTACGAACACGACAGAAGCGCATCAACGCCTGTTCACCAGGATATTAACAACTTCAAAGCGTATGCTGCATACCATACTTCTTCAACCACTTTTGGTGTAGAAGCCTTCACTCAATTAAATACTAATAACGCCCAGTATCTACAGAACACAAATACACTGTATTCTGATGTTACGCCTTCAGGCATTTCATTTTATGTAACACAAGAGTTGACGCCTGATAAACTTAAATTCTTTGTTCGCTATGATATGTATAATCCGGATAAAAAATATGATTCCAAGCTAAACTATGTAGGCGGCAACAGACAGCACTGCAACCGGTAGTAGTAATACTCAAATTTTGAGCGCCGGTTCTACATTTGTTTATCCACTGTTTTCAAAAATGTTCAGTGCTTATAATCAAAAAACAGGTGTCCAGGTAAATTATCAATCGATTGGTTCCGGCGGCGGTATTAAACAATTACAAAATAAAATCGTTGATTTCGGGGCTTCTGATAAGCCATTAAGTGATGATCAATTGGCAAAATCTCCTGTTCCGATCATTCACATCCCCGATTGTCTTGGAGCTGTTAATATTACCTACAACTTACCTGATAATCCTGCTTTAAAATTTACTCCTGATGTTCTTGCTGATATGAGAGGCGTATCAAGTTCAACTGATTTAGGCGTTGATGCGC
>DAHXPC010000024.1 GCA_027364575.1 bacterium | reverse complement strand
ATAATACCAGGCCTCCGGTTAGCTCGGAGGCCTTTTTGTTTTTATGCCGGTTTTTTATATTTAAAAAGAGGTAAATATTGTGTTTTCAATTTGCAATAAATTTTTCTTTTCAAAATTTTTCCATTAAACATTTTCCATTACCTTTGCCTTCCCAAAAAAATGGCCCTTAGTGGTAATTTATGCGGGAAGTTCATTTTAAGGCTGTATTTCGGCAATTGCCAGTGTAGCTCAGTTGGCCAGAGCAGCTGATTTGTAATCAGCTGGTCGGGGGTTCGAATCCCTCCACTGGCTCTTAAAATTGAGAAGTATTGTTGGTTTCGGATTTGATTTACAAAAGCGTTTCTGAAATTAATTAGGGCAGATGGCCGAGTGGTTAAAGGCGACAGACTGTAAATCTGTTCTCTCACGAGTACGTAGGTTCGAACCCTACTCTGCCCACAACGAAAATGAGTTTTTTGAAATAGATTGGTTGACTTCTTTCAAGCTGTTGTAGCTCAGGGGTAGAGCACTTCCTTGGTAAGGAAGAGGTCGTGAGTTCAATTCTCATCAACAGCTCATTTGGTAATTGAAGTTACCTGAAATTAATTTAAGCGGAAGTAGCTCAATTGGTAGAGCGATAGCCTTCCAAGCTATAGGTCGCGAGTTCGAGACTCGTCTTCCGCTCAAAAAAATATTCATTCAAAATGAATAGTGGATTTAAAATTTTTAAAATAAAAATTAAAAACAAACAAAATGGCAAAAGAGAATTTTAAAAGGGATAAACCCCACGTTAACATTGGCACTATCGGCCACGTTGATCATGGAAAAACAACCCTCGTGGATACAATGCTAAAGCAAAGTGGCACATTTCGAAGTAACCAAAACGTAGCAGAACGCGCTATGGACTCTAATGACTTAGAACGAGAGCGTGGCATTACAATTTTGGCAAAATGTACATCCCTTATGTGGAACGATGTCCGCATCAATATTGTCGACACCCCTGGTCACGCAG
>DAHXPC010000023.1 GCA_027364575.1 bacterium | reverse complement strand
GGCCTTGTTGCTCCAATATTTTAGTCGTTCGGGACTACCGAACTATGCCGCAACTTTAATTTTAGTTGAAATAGGCATGCCTAAGCTCGTCATTTTATTTAAAATAAGGCATGCGATTTTAGATTCGATTTTTTGTGTTAAGAAGATCCGGCTATATAATTTATCCCCTACGATATTTTTATAACGAAACATCGCTGTTTCAGCTAGTGATCGATAATTGTAGCCAGAGTGTTTTTGCCATCGGCACTTCCCATCTTTTTCAATTGAAAGAATATTTTGATCTCGCTTGTTTGGTATATTTTTGTATCCGACAGAAAGCGCGGCATGTTCTCTGGCAGGGATGGCAATTTTAACATCATGTCCAGAATTTTCTAGAATTGTTTGATAAACAGCATCGCTATCATAAGCAGTATCTGCAGAAACAGAAGATATTGCCTCGTTAATATGCCTAAGCAATGACTGCACCTGGGAATCATCACTGTCTTTATAAGTCGTTAATTCTTGAGCAAGTATTGCATGTTTATCTTTATCAATCACAAGGTGCAGCTTACGCCATTCACGTCTCTTTTTTAAACCATGCTTTTCTTCATGCCAAATGCCTGCGCCAAATATTTTTAAGCCGGTGCTGTCAATTAAAATATTGACGTCATCTTTGTCATCAACATTTTTTAAATCTGGAAGTGCCAATGTTTTAGCGCGCCTACATAGCCTAGAATAATCTGGCACTTTAATAGCCAACTTTATTAATTTGATAATTGAATTTAAAAAACCTTCGGCTGCTCTATACGGTAAATGATACACTGCTTTAATCGTAAGTGCTGCTTGTATCGCAATGTCAGAATATTTAAATTGGCCTCCTCTATTTCTCCGCTTGCACTTTTTAGGGTGCCATGCTTTAATAATTTCATCCGAGAACCAGAGGGTTACTGAGCCACGGTTTTTAAGAGCCTCATTATAGCTGGCCCAGTTATTGATTTTATAGCGAAGTTTTTCAAATTTATGTCTGCGGTTGTTCCTAAGTTTAAATGGCATGGCAAGACTCCGAAAGAAAAGAATAGCAATAAGACAGGAATTATACTAACTT
>DAHXPC010000022.1 GCA_027364575.1 bacterium | reverse complement strand
TTATTGTACTTTCTTCTTTTTTTTCGTCACACAAAAAAACGACAAAATAAAATAAACAAAATTTTTTTTTAATTCATTCATTAATCTGATTTCTGCGCTAAACCTATTGATTTGACTTTGATATATCCCATTTCTTTTATTGAATATTTTTTTCCAACTTCCATCTTTTTGTCTATGTTATAACCCAGAAATGAATAATCTTCTGGCAATCTACTTTTTTTCAATATCTTTTTCAATAAAAACACATTGGCCCATTGATTTATATTTATTTCATCATCAATATCAGAAATTTCTTCTTCAATTATCATATAATCAAGAATGTCTATATTGGCACGATTAATTGGTTGCTCTTTCTGTTTTCCTTTTCGTATACGACTCTTTTCTTTGCCTTCATCCGTGCCTTCGCCCTCATCCTGATTTTGATTTTCATTTTCATTTTCATTTTCATTTTTATTTTCATTTTCATTTTTATTTTCATTTTCATTTTCAGTTATAATCCTATCGTCTTTTTTTTGGTTCTGATTTTCATTTTCATTTTCAGGGTTTTCATGGTCTCCAAATTCCATATTATAATAATGTTGTGTCAATAAAAGATATATTCAATTTTTTTTTAATTTCAGCATAATCTTCAACTTTTTGATAATTTTTGGTTTTAAATGTATTATATTGAAAAGCTCCATCTCTGAAAATGAAAATCAGAACCAAAAAAAAGACGATAGGATTATAACTGAAAATGAAAATGAAAATAAAAATGAAAATGAAAATAAAAATGAAAATGAAAATGAAAATGAAAATCAAAATCAGGATGAGGGCGAAGGCACGGATGAAGGCAAAGAAAAGAGTCGTATACGAAAAGGAAAACAGAAAGAGCAACCAATTAATCGTGCCAATATAGACATTCTTGATTATATGATAATTGAAGAAGAAATTTCTGATATTGATGATGAAATAAATATAAATCAATGGGCCAATGTGTTTTTATTGAAAAAGATATTGAAAAAAAGTAGATTGCCAGAAGATTATTCATTTCTGGGTTATAACATAGACAAAAAGATGGAAGTTGGAAAAAAATATTCAATAAAAGAAATGGGATATATCAAAGTCAAATCAATAGGTTTAGCGCAGAAATCAGATTAATGAATGAATTAAAAAAAAATTTTGTTTATTTTATTTTGTCGTTTTTTTGTGTGACGAAAAAAAAGAAGAAAGTACAATAA
>DAHXPC010000021.1 GCA_027364575.1 bacterium | reverse complement strand
GCAGCGGATGGCTTAATAACTGCTCCATCTTCACATAAATTTCCTTTTAAAATGGCAAGGCCTGTTGCATTATTAAAAGGATTTTCCATACCGGTAATAACATCGTTGTTATAACTTTCTGCATTTTCATAGTTCTCTTTGATCGTTTTACCATTGGCAGTAATACAATCGTGATGAAGAATGGAATCGAGTTCTTTTAACACCGCAGGCAATCCTCCTGCATAAAATAAATCTTCCATAAAATATTTACCAGCCGTCTGAAGATTAGCTATAAGTGGAATATGAGCAGATAATTCATCAAAATCTTTTAAGTGAAGATCAACGCCAATGCGCCCGGCAATTGCTAAAAGATGAATTACAAAATTAGTAGAACCACCGATAGCGGCATTTACTTTTATGGCATTTTCAAATGCATTTCTGGTAAGAATATCAGACAATTTTAAATCTTCTTTCACCATTTCAACAATGCGCAAACCGGAAAATTGCGCAAGCATTTTTCGCCTGGCATCAGCAGCAGGAATTGCAGCATTTCCCGGTAATGAGAGTCCTAATGCTTCAACCATACAAGCCATAGAAGATGCGGTGCCCATTACTGCGCAGTGGCCCGAACTCCGGCACATGGCCGATTCTATGGTGCGCATTTCCTCTTCATTAATATTTCCTTTCTTCAAATCTGCATCAAATCTCCAAAGATCGCTGGTGCCTATACTTTTACCCTTATATCTCCCGGTAAGCATTGGTCCTCCGGAGACAACAATAGTGGGAATATTTACACTGCATGCACCCATTACCAACGACGGTGTGGTCTTATCGCAGCCACATAATAATACTACTCCGTCCAATGGATTGGCCCTGATGGATTCTTCCACATCCATACTTGCCAGGTTGCGATACAACATGGCTGTAGGTTTGATAAGAGTTTCTCCCAGAGACATAACAGGAAACTCTACCGGAAATCCGCCCGCTTCCAGGATTCCGCGTTTAACGGATTGTGCTAATTCTCTGAAATGCCCGTTACAAGGGGTTAATTCGCTCCATGTATTACAAATCCCAATAACAGGCTTGTTGTTAAATTCATAATCAGGAATTCCCTGGTTTTTCATCCAGGCGCGGTATATAAAGCCATCTTTGCCTTTTAGCCCAAACCATTTTGCGCTTCTTAATTCTTGTTTTTCCATTACTATTTTTTAAGGGGATTTTAAATAATCTGCAATCGGTATCAATTCCAAAACAAGGTAAGAATTTTGTGTTATTTCTTTTATGGATAAATCTAAATTGCCAGTAAACCAATAAATAATCAGTATTTCTATTTTGATGAAACGGCGTGCGCTTATTATTTGTTAATACAAACTTAACATTGAGTTTACTTTAGCATAACATTGGGACATGACATTTGCACACAAATAAAAATAAAAAGCTTGTGAAAAAAGTAATTATTAATTCAAAACAAAAAAAGTTTTGCGTGATACTAGCGGCATCGTTATGCCTTGTATCCGCCAATGTTATGTCCCAGGACAACACGAAAGCAAAATCAGAATCTAAAGAAGACTTTAAACCATCGGGTAAGATATCCGGGTATGCTTTTGGCGATTATGCCTTTAAATTACATGCAGATTCGGCATTAAGAGGAAAGCAACAGTATTCGGGGCTACCCAAAAATTACAGTGCCTTTAATTTTCGCCGTGTTTATTTGGGATATGATTACCAGTTTAGCCCAAATATTTCTTCTCAATTATTGCTGGCGCATGAGTCAGGATTTGAATCAAATGCCGGAAGTACCAATTCGCTGGCAGATGGAAACCGCGGCGTTTATGTTAAGGCCATGAATGTAAGGTTCAAAAATGTTATCCCGCGGGCCACTATTGTTTTTGGTCAGCAAGCGACCCCTACTTTTGCTACTTT
>DAHXPC010000020.1 GCA_027364575.1 bacterium | reverse complement strand
CTTGCCACGGAGTTCGGTCTAATCCGAGCCGCGCGCGTCAGCAAGCGGAATTATTTTGATATTGGACAGGTGGCTATGTGGCGCACGGAACCTGCTGCGCTTTAAGCAGGATTAATTCAGCTAATGATGGCATTTCAAATTTTTTAGTCACCCTATCGTAAATGTACTGGTACACATTAACCTTCAGTTTCCTGGCTGTCTGTACAATCGTGGCAAACGTATCTTTTGATTTTGTACCATTTTGGGAGACTGTTTGGAGATTGATGTCGCGTATCCTTGCTTGAAACCGTGTTCCTAATTCAGAGGCATTGTTGTGCAATGGCAGGAATGGATGGTCTAACACCAATAATAGAGCTTGTTTTTTAGCACGTGTCTTTGCAATGCGTTGGTCTAAAACATCATAGCCTGTTGTTGCGAACAAAATATCAAATTGCATTGATAGTTGTTGGGCCATTGATTGAGATGGATCTGCCTTGTAGATCAGTAATGCATGGTAGAAATCCCAAAATTGTTCAAGAAATTCATCCAATATCTTTTGATTCATGCCTGAGAAGGGATTGAGTTTTTTATAATGACGGCCTTCATGGATCCAGCACAACGCATGATGTATGGCCAGCTTATTAAACTGGGGTGCATCATCTGTCATTAAATAATGGATGAAGTACTCCGAGCGCTGATAATAGGCAAGCGCTGCTGACTCAAGAATGATGCGACGATTCGTGCTGTGTTTTTTGGGATTTGGAAAAAGTGTTTCCAACAGACTATCGATTGCTTCACGTGTGAGGGGCTGTGTATGTAGCAGGGGTTTGATTTTATCCAGCCATTTTGTTGCCAGGCCAAACTCAGCCATTAACTCATAAGCCTCCTGATTAAACATAAACTTTAATTGGTCTCGACACAGTAATTCCAATAAGGTCAGACGATCTTTTTTACGGCGCGTAAAGTATGCTGTGAAAAAGTCATTACATAGAACATGGGTGTAGTGATTTTTGCCTTTAACGCGGCTGCCTGTATCATCCATCTGCTGGTACAAACCAGCCTTACTTCCGGCATCGACAATATCTTCTTTTTCCTGATGAAAAATATCATTACCTTCAGTCAGCATGGAAGCAATTTTACCATGTGAAATTTGAATACCACATGTTTTTAAAAAGCGCTCAATGGCAATCTCCGTCATTCCGGCATCACGGTACAACGTGATGACCAACGCTTTAACCCCAGGACCAAACTCACTGCCCTTATACTCGTCAGGCAAAGGAGCAATAAAAGTCTTTTTTAAAGAAGGCGAGTAATAAGCTTCCAGCTTGAATTCAACGTTATCCGTGATAATTTTTAGATCCTGGATAATTCGGGTCTCAAAGCCCTTGAACTGAGCGTCATCTGGCAGCTTTGTTTTGTCCAGCGCAATCATAATGCGTCTATCAATGCGTACGTTTTTTTTGCCTTTGCCTGTATTTTTGTTGTTTCCTTTATCGCGTTTGTTGCGCTCTCCCTCAGATGAATGATTGGAATTGCCTGTATTATCGCCGCTTCCACCTTTGGACTGTCCGCGAATATTAGGTTTTCCCTGTTCACCCTTAAGGCGATTTATTTCATCGCGTAATACTTGGTTTTCCTCTCTGAGCAAAGCATTTTCTTCGGCAAGCATTTCGACCAAATTAACCAATACCTTAATGATGGTCACGGCCTTTTTGTCGGCAAGGCTATCGATATCTTTTGTTAACTCATCCAAAACGTGTTTAATTTCCTGGCGCTTCATCATGTACCACTGCGTTATTAATGCTTGATACGGCAATCATAACATGACTTTTTTTGAACAAATTTTTCGAGTTTTAAGGCCACTATTAGCGAAGAAAAAATCCGACCTCAGGAGGGGCATGTTTTATTAGTGAGAGAGGCTACATCGTGATCGTTAGGATCTTATGGCATAGCATATTGCATAACTTACGGTTGATATGAAAAAACATCAGTTTTACGCAAAACCGTGTCAATAGGTATTTTGAATATTTTTTTAAAATTCCGCTTGCTGACGCGCGCGGCTCAGATTAATAAAAGCTCAGTGGCAAA